>NZ_JAEEGC010000036.1 GCF_019207025.1 Clostridium thailandense
GGATGCTCAGGAGCAAGAATATTAACTTCGTTATTATATGAAATGGAAAAAAGAGATGCTAAACGCGGTTTAGCAACTTTATGTATAGGCGGCGGTATGGGTACTGCTATCATAGTCGAAAGATAATTATAAAAAATAAGAAATGAGGGATTAATTATGTCAGCAAAAAAAACAATTATTACAGTAGCACCTACAGGTGCAGTTCCAAAGAAAAAAGATAATTCTAATATTCCTATGACTCCACAAGAAATTGCAAATGATGTATACGAATGTTATAAAGTTGGAGCTTCTATTTGTCATCTTCATATGAGAGATGATGAAGGTAATGGAAAAATGGATAAGGAAAGATTTGAAGAAACAGTTCGTTTAATCAAAGCAAAATGTGATATTATAATTAACTGTACAACTTCTGGAGAAATTGGTGCAAGTGATGAAGCAAGACAAGCTCATTTAAGAAGTATAAGACCTGAACTTGCATCTTATGACTGTGGAACAATGAACTGGATGCACAATAGCATATTTGAAAATCATCCAAAGTTTCTAGAGGAATTAGGAAAAACTATGCAAGAATGTGATGTAAAACCTGAAATTGAGATATTTGATGCAGGTATGATTTATAATTCAATGTATTATGTTAAAAAAGAGGTGTTAAAGACACCTTGTCATTATCAATTTGTATTAGGAGCAGCTGGTGGTTCAACTGCTACAATAGAAAATTTAGTATATTTAAAGGGATTGTTACCAGAAGGAAGTACATGGGGAGCTCTTGGAATTGGTAAACAACACGTACCAATAATGTTAGCTACTGTTGCTATGGGCGGACATTTAAGAGTTGGTATGGAAGATAACGTAATGTGGAGTGCAGGAGTTCTTGCAGACTCAAATGCGCAATTAGTAAAACGTGCTGCAGATATTATCAGAATAGCAGGGAATGAAGTTGCAACTCCAGCAGATGCAAGAGAAATTTTAGGACTTAATAGAGTTTGTGATTTTAAATAGTATTTTGAGAGTTAAGAATACAAAGTTTATTAATTTTGAAATAAAATATACAAGCAGCTGCCGCACTTAGGTAAGTACAACAGAAAGTAGACTTATTCTACTTTGATTATCTTAAGTGCGACAGACCCTTAAAAGAATTTATGTCGTAATTTGGGAAAAAGTCAATTAGTTTTTGAATATACGGTGTACGTATTTTTTTGTTCCAAACACAAACGATTCCATTATAATACCCTTGTAAGGGTATTCTTTTTAGGTTTTCATACTGACCTAAATCAAAATAGTCATCTGTAAGCATCAAGTCTTGGATCATTTTATAAGCAGCTTTAGCACTATAAGCGTTTTTATATGACTTGCCTATTCTTGGCTTTATATTGGTTTTTTTAAAAAAATCATAAAAGAATTTTGAATAATTTTTGGAAGTATCATCATCTTCTATAATTATAAAAGATTCATTCTTTATATCATCTATTGTTAATAGCGATTTTTGTGATAATGGATTTTTATCAGGAACTATGATTTGTATGTTATTAATAGCAACCCATTTCCAACTTACAATTTTATCATCAAAGGAATAATAATTGAAATCAGGAACGAAAATTATATCGTAAATTCCATCCGTTAATTTCTCATATAAAGTTGTTAAGTAATCACTATCAATATTTAGTTTAACATCACTATATTTTTGTTGAAATAACTCAATTACAGGCCAAAAGTACTTGTCAGGATGAGTTGTATTTGCAATGCAAATGTTAATGCTTTTCTCCTCCTGCATATGAATTTCAAGGGCTTCTCTATAGGTATTTTGCATTTGAGAAAGTTCAACTTTCCAGCGTTTGTATAAAAAATCACCTACATTGGTTAAGGATAGTTTCTTTGTTGTACGGATAAATAACATTAAATTTAATTCTGATTCTAGCTTTGCAATACTTTTACTTATGGCAGACTGCGTCATATGGAGAGTTAAAGCAGCTTTTGCAAATCCTCCTTGTTCAGCAACAGCTAGAAAAATAACAATCTGTTGTATATTTATATTAGATAATAGCATATTCATATCTAATCTCCTCGTGTTTATAGTTTTGGCAGGTGTTTCTAGAGTATAGTTTTAATAATACATTTATTATAGCAAAATTATATATTCCTGTCAGGAATGTATAATGAAAATTTTTTCGTTTTACGAGATAATAAAAATTTAATACAATATATGTAGAAGATTGTAGAATTAAAAATTTAAAAATCATCCATAAATAATAAAATCATCTAAATAGAAAATATATGGAGGATAACTAAATGTTAAAAAAAGAAGTATTGGATAGTATAAAAAATAGAATCAGTAATATTTTTTCCATAATAGAAAAAAATAGTGATAACAATAATTTGAAAAAAATAGAGACTAATATTAGATCAGAGTTATCAAAAATTTTAACTTCACTTGAAATTTTTGATGAATTAATTGATGAGAACTTAGACTTTAAGGAAATCGTTGAAAATCTTGATGAAAGCGTTTTTATAACTGATGGTGAAGGGAAAGTTCTGTATGTTAACCCTTCATATGAAATAAATACAGGCATTAAGCCTGAAGAAGTACTTAATTATTATGTTGAAGATATTTTAGAAGAAGGTAAGCTTTTTAAAGGTGGTGTAACTCTTGAAGTTATAAAAAAACGCACTAAAGCTACCAGGCTTTGTACAACATATAAAACTATACCAGAACGTGTAGGATATGTAAATGGAGTACCAGTTTTTGATTCAGAGGGAAATATAAAACTTATTATTGCAAGCAGTCGTACGATATTATCCTTCAATTCATTACAAGAAGATTACGGGAATTTTTTGCAAGAAATAAAATCTACAAGAGACCCTGCTAATATCCGCATTTTACCTACGACTGAAGATGAAGGGATAAAAAAGCGAATGATAGGTGAGAGTCGTACAATGGGGAACCTATGGTCTATTATTGAAAAAGTAGCGAATACAGATGCTACAGTACTTATAACTGGAGAGTCAGGAGTTGGAAAAGAACTTGTATCAGATGAAATATATAAAAGAAGCAAAAGGAAAAATATGCCTTTTATTAAGATAAATTGTTCTTCTATTCCTTCTAATCTTCTTGAATCAGAATTGTTTGGTTATGAAAAGGGGGCTTTTTCAGGAGCTAATGTTAATGGAAAGCCAGGACTTTTCGAACTAGCAAACAAAGGCACATTGCTTCTTGATGAGATTGGGGAAATGCCACTTGAGTTACAAGCTAAACTGCTTAGAGCTATACAAAATAGAGAAATTATGCGTATAGGGGCCACAAAGCCAATAAATTTGGATATTAGAATTATTGCATCAACAAACGTGAATTTAAAAAAAAGTATGGAAGATGGAAAATTCCGCAGTGATTTATATTACAGATTGAGTGTTGTACCAATTCAGATTCCACCTTTAAGAGAACGTATCGATGATATTCCAGAGTTATGTAATCATTTTCTAAATTCATTTATAAATAAACACAATAGGCAAGTTACTTTAAGTGATGAAAATATTAATTTAATGAAAATGTATAACTGGCCAGGAAATATTCGAGAATTAGAAAATGTAATAGAATATCTTGTAATCTGCTGTTCAGATAATGCTGTAGTAGATAATAATGTTTTAGTAAATCTTTTAAACTTTGCGAGCTTTGATGCTGAGAGTTTCAGTGGGGGCTTTGGGTTAAAGGAAGCAGTTGAATCATATGAAAAAAAAATTATACAAAAGGCAGTAAATTCTACTAAAAGCTTAAGAGAAGCTAGTATTCTTTTAAATATAGATGCTTCTACAATATCACGTAAAGTTAAACATTATAATATTTGACCTCTTTTAGAAACGAGATTTAGTAGAATAGAAAATTGATATAATTAAGGAGAGATTATTTTATGAAAGTACTTTATTATGATTGCTTTTCAGGTATCAGTGGAGATATGAATTTAGGAGCTTTAATAGACATAGGTGTAGATAAAGATTATTTGATAAGTGAACTTTTAAAATTAAATATTTCTGGATATGAGATAAAGGCAAAAAAAGATGTTAAAAATGGTATTAGTGGCACTAAAGCTGATGTGATTTTAGAAGAATGTCATAATCATGATGAGGAGTCTAACTGTGAACATAACCATGAGGCTCATGAACATGGTCATGGACACCACCATGAACACGGTCATGAAGGTCACCATGAACATCATCATCATGAACACCAGCATACACATCCAACAACTAGTCACCATGAGCATAGAAATTTGATGGATATAAAAAGTATAATAGAAGCTAGTACTTTAAATCAAAATGTAAAAAATATAAGTTTAGAGATGTTTAAAAAAGTTGCTGAGGCTGAGGCAAAAGTTCACAATAAAAGCATAGAAGAGGTTCATTTTCATGAAGTTGGAGCCGTTGATTCTATAGTTGATATTGTTGGAGCTGCCATTGGTTTAGATTATTTAAAAGTTGATAAAATAGAGTGTTCCACTGTAGAAGTAGGTTCAGGTTTTGTTAAGTGTGCACATGGGATATTACCAGTACCAGCACCAGCAACAGCAGAAATATTAAAAAATATTCCAATAAAAGTGAATATACCTTTTGAGGCAACAACGCCAACTGGAGCAGCTATTTTATCTTATTTGGTAGATGAGTTTACTGATGCTAAAAATTTTAGAGTAGAAAGAATTGGTTATGGATTGGGCAGTAAAGAGAATGCAGAAATTCCTAATATGTTAAGAATATTTATTGGTGAGAGAAATTAGAAAAGATTTTAAGTTTAGGTGGGGAGAAAATGATTAGTGATAGAAAATATGAAGATTTGATAGATTATTTGAAAAAATTAGATAGTATAGTAATAGCTTTTTCAGGAGGCGTAGATAGTACTTTTCTAATGAAAGCTGCTAAAGAAGCCCTTGGAGATAGAATGATGGCGGTTACTATAGTTTCTCCTTATATTCCAAAGTGGGAGCTAGAAGAAGCTAAGGAAATAGCAAAAGATCTTAATATAAAACATCAATTAATAGAATTTCACTCTATATTAGGAGAAATAAAATTTAATCCCAAAGACAGATGTTATTTATGTAAAAAATTTGTCTTTAGTAAAATCATAGAATTTCAAAAAGAAAAGGAATTTAAATATGTGATAGACGGAACTAACCTAGATGATACTAAAGATTATAGACCAGGGATGAAAGCACTCAAAGAATTAAGTGTAGTTAGTCCTCTTCTAGAAAACAATATAACAAAAGAAGATATTAGAAGATTTTCAAAGGACTTAGGATTAAGCACTTGGGACAAGCCAGCTTATGCGTGCTTACTTTCAAGAATTCCTTATAATCAGGAAATAAAATTTGAAGATTTAAGAAAAATCGAAAATGCAGAACTGTATCTAATGGAACTTGGATTTAAAGGGATAAGAGTAAGAAGTCATGAAGATTTAGCGAGAATTGAAGTTCAAAGACAGGATAGAAAAAAAATTTGTGATGAAGAATTAATGGATAAAATATGTGAAAAATTTAAAGAATTAGGTTTTAAACATATTACTTTAGATTTACAGGGATACATTATGGGGAGTTTTAATAATTAAATTTATAAGATTTAGCTAAGAAAAGGGTGATAGTATGAATTTAGATGAAGCAAGACAGTTACTTCAAAATATAAAAAATGGATCTATGAGTATAGAAGCTGGAATTAAGGAATTAGAAGATCTTCCCTTCAAGGACTTAGGTTATGCAAATATAGATAATCATAGGGAAATTAGAGTTGGATATCCTGAGGTTATATATTGTGATGGAAAAACTCCTGAACAGATAAGAGGAATAGTTCAATTTATGCTTACAAAAGGGAATAATATACTTGGTACAAGAGCTTCAGAGGAAGCTTATGATGCAGTTAAGGAAATATGTCCAGAAGCTATGTATGATAAGCTAGCAAGAGTTATAACTATAAAAAAGAAAGATATGGAGGTTTCAGAATCATATATAGCTGTAGTTACAGCAGGAACCTCAGATATAAAAGTGGCAGAAGAAGCGGCACAAACCGCTGAGATTTTTGGCAATAAGGTGGAAAGAATATATGATGTAGGAGTGGCAGGAATACATAGACTATTTGGAAGGTTAGATTTAATAAGAGGTGCAAAGGTTGTTATTGTGGCAGCTGGTATGGAAGGGGCACTAGCAAGTGTTGTTGGTGGATTAGTGGATAAACCAGTAATAGCAGTGCCTACTAGTATAGGATATGGAGCTAGTTTTGGAGGAATGTCTGCACTTTTAACCATGCTCAATAGTTGTGCAAGTGGTATAACTGTAGTAAATATAGATAATGGTTTTGGAGCAGGATATGCTGCTAGTATGATAAATAAACTATAAGTTTAAAATCGTGTTAGGTAGAAATTTAAGTTGGGTGGCATTTAAAAGCACATCAGATTCTTATATTAGCCAATCTTTTGAGATTAGGCTAATTTTTTTTGTTTTTGGTCACTAAATGTTTATTTTTCATAAAAAACAAATGCTTTCCTATTATTAAAGGAAATATTCAGGTTTATTTATAGAGATGCCATGCCTTATAATGGAGATGCTTAGTTTTTAGTAAAAGGTCGTGATTAAATTAAATATAAGTAGAAGTTAATGTAAGTACTAAAAAAGCGTGAACAAAAGCTACGCTTTTTTAGTTTATACAATTCTGATAATAATGCCAATGGAAACTAAGTTTAAAACTTCAATAAGATAATTCTATGTATAAATATCTGAAAACTCAATTTGTATTCTATCAACATTTGACAAATTTTTTTGAGTGTTGTTTTTAGCCTTTGAGTCAATCACTCTTACAGGAAGTTCAATTAAGAACTCACTTCCCTTATCAAGTTCACTAAAAACAGATATCTTGCCATTATGTAATTCTACTAAGGATTTAACTAAGGATAATCCTATTCCGCTACCTTCTGCGCTTCTCCTTAATGTACCATCTACTTGGACAAATCGTTCAAAAACTCTTTCATGCATTTCTTTTGGAATACCAATACCGGTATCTTTCACAGAAACTATGATAGATTCAACTTTATCATATACAGTAACAGTGATGCTTCCACCTTGATCTGTAAATTTAATTGCATTTGATAATAAGTTAAGTATTATTCTTTCAACTTTATCAGGATCAAATGCCATATATTTTTCTTCAACTTCAGTATCAAATATGAGTTCTATTTTTTTCAGATTGGTATACTCAACAACAGATATCGTAATATCTTCAATTACTTTTATAATATTATCATTGATTAAATTTAGAGTTAAATTGTTTACTTCAATTTTATTTATATCTATAAAATTATTTATAAGACGAAGTAATCTAAAGCTATTTTGCCTTATCATCTTGTGATATTTGATAAACGATTTATCTTTAGTAGGTTCTCTTTCTACTAATTGAACGCAGCTAAAAATTATATTTAAAGGCGTTTTTAGTTCGTGGGATATAGTTGCTAAGAATTGTGATTTTTGGTTATTGTATTCTTCTGCTTTGTTTATTTTTTTATTAAAGTCTTCTGTAACTTGGTTAAATGCAAAAGCTACGTCTCCATATTCATCTATACGATTAACAGCTACTTTATAGTTTGAGTTTCCATTTAAAATCTCATTTGAGGCTTCTTTAAGTTTATTAATAGAATATATATGACGTTTTCCAATGGTGAATGCTATCAAAAACGAAATAATATATACAAATATCAATGATATAACATTACTATGTATACGTTTAAAATAAACTTCATTTATTTCTGAAACAGACGATGTGGCATAGCAGCTCCATCCGAATGCTTTAATTGGATACTCAACTCCCATACGTTTTGTATCATCGTAATATGATTTTCTTGAGTCATATTTTACGATTTCTCCTTGAAGTGCTTTCCAGCCAATAGATGTTTGAGGGATAAGCCTTTTTTCAAAGGGAAGTGATTCGCTGCCACTTCTATAAACTATTCTGCCGCTTTTATCTATTAATCCATAATTACTTAATTTGTGTACTCTTTTATCTGGAAATACTTTGTATAATTTATTTGTATTTATTAGAGTTATAATAATTCCTTTTAATTCATTATTAACTTTTATTCCTCTTGCAATTGGAATGGAAAGATGTTTTCCATCTGAAGTAACCTGCAGGTCTGCAACGACTTTATCCTTTCCATTCAGAATCTCCTGGACATAATCTTTATTGCTTAAGTTGTTAGTTTTATAGTTATCGTTAGTATTTGCTATTACATCACCGTTTGAACTTGTCCAAGTATAACTTAAAATATCTTCGTCATTAGAGAGTACATTTCTCATGTATTGATCTATGTCACTTTGAGACCAATCTTTGTTTGAAACTATGCTCATACCTATTGCATACTCATTAGTCCAAGTTTTGTCAACATAATTCGTGAAGGATTTACTTATAGCTTCGCAATAATCCTGACTTGCTTCTAATTCTTTATTAACACTGGATACGAAACTACTTCTTATATTGTATATTTGCAATAAGGTTAAAGGAATGAGTGTAATAAAAATTAATGCAAACAATTTTTTTTGCATACTTAATAGCCTATGCTTCCTTATTTTCATTATTTTCCCCCCTTGTATGTTAATGATAAGTAAAGCCAATCCATAATTTCATAATTATTACATATACATTCTAAATTATAATGTTATTTTTATTGAATTTCAATATTATTACATATAAAACTTTTAGTTGAATATAATGATGTTTTTTCATTTCCACTATTACTTGTTGTTATATGATTATAATTTGTGTCAAATTATGCTGTAGTAACATATATATACTACAAAAATAAACTTTCTCAAAAATATATTAACTATTTTTATATATTCAACTTCAGATCTTAACGTGCGAATTCAGGTTGCCAATTGATTCTAATGACTGAAACAAACTCTGAAGCTTGATATTAATAATAGTCTTACGAAACTATAAAATTAATAAGGAGACGTGGCTGTTATGGCAAGTATACAAATAACTCCATCAGATGATGCGTATATTAATCAATTAAACCCAAACACTAATTATGGATTTTCAAGTCTTCTTTATACTGGACGTTCCTCTGCTCTTACAGATGTTTACAGAAGCTTATTAAAATTCAATGTATCAGGAGCAATTCCGCTAAATGCCATTTTAGTAAATGCTACAATTAATTTATACGTGAGTACAAAGAATACTCCAGATCAAGTTTTATCACCACAAACTGTATATGTATATTTAAATAGTACTGATTTCACTGAAAGCACTGTAACTTGGAATAATGCGCCAACACCATTGCCTACTATGTATTCTAAAGTTGTAACAGATAGCGATGTTAATAAGTTCATTAGTATTGATATAACAAATCTTGTCAACGATTGGATTAACAACCCATCACAAAATTTTGGTGTAACTTTGGAAGGAATAGAAAATATGTCTTTTACCCTTATAGGATATTTTTCAAAAGAATGGTTTGCAGATGTACAACGCCCCTTCCTTAATATAGAATATCAATTTAATGTCAATCCTACAGGGGCTACTGGTGCCACAGGATCCACAGGAGCTACTGGCGCCACAGGAAATACAGGAGCTACAGGAGCTACGGGAGCGACAGGAGCCACAGGAGCCACAGGAGCTACTGGTGCCACAGGAAATACAGGAGCTACCGGACCAACTGGAGATACAGGTCCTACAGGAGCCACAGGAGAAACTGGAAGTAAAGGTCCTACCGGAGATACAGGGCCAGCGGGTAGTGTAACAGGAGCCACCGGACCAACAGGAGCTACGGGAGCTACAGGAGCAACAGGAGCAACAGGTGATATAGGACCAACCGGACCAACCGGCACATTAGGACCAAATCCTTATGACGTATACGTGCTTGCAGGAGCAGTTGGTGGAGACGGAACCCAAGCAAATCCGTTTGGAACAATACAAGCAGGTGTTACTGCTGTAGCTGCTACAGGAACAGTTCATATTCTTGGAGGCAGTTATCCCATTTCATCAACAATAAATGTTAATAAAGCAGGAGTAACCATAAAAGGATATCCAAATACGGTGATTACGTCGCAAGCTGCTGTTATAGTATTTCTTGTAACCGGAACTGGAGTAACCATTGATGGGCTTACAATAACCAGTAATGCTGCTTATGCAGTTGAATTTATTCAGCTGGCAGGTAGTAATCATAAGCTTATAAATAATGTTATTTATGGTCCACCTCAGGCTGGTGATTCGAGCACATGGATTACAAACCGTGGTTTTGTAACACAATCCTCCGTAACTAATTTAATTGTTCAGAACAATATATTCTATTCAATGAGACAACCTGCTTATTTGAACCCAAATTCTACTGGAAATATAATAGATAATGTAACCTATAATACTCGTGGATTTGTAGTAGATCAAGCAGTCTTTGTATTTTCAGGTAACTCTTGGGGAATTCCAGTAAATGCTGTTGACATTGCTCTACTGGTAGGAACAATAACAGGGGCACCTTATGATCCAACTACTGAGTTGTCGCAAAATAATAGTAATGCCACTATTTCTGATCAACGATAAAATAAAGACTTTTGCATATAAATAGGGGCATAATAAGGATTAGATCAATATTTAATATTCCTTAGTTTGTTTATCTTCGATTCGTAAGAGAAATTGCGAAACAATTTAAATGGATACTTGTCAACTGTAAATTATTTCTCTTTTTTCAATTACGAATCGAAGTTTATTTATAGATAAACAAAACTCATAATCCTGGCACCTATAATCTGTGAATATCTATATTTCCAAAATGCAGATACTAATCTTATTAAATATTGATTTTTGAGGAGGTTTTAATAACAAAACCTGTTACCACAATACTACTTTCATTGTAGATTTACTAATCATCGATAACCCCTTTAAGACTTATTTACCAAAAAGTCTACATCATCTATGATAGGCTTCATCTTATCATGAGTAATAGTATAGTTACGAAACATGTTATAATTAAATTTGCATGACCAAGCTTTAGACTACAATAAAACTTTGATTTGGAATAAAATAAATTATCGATGTGATAAAAGAAAGTAGGTGTAAAATGAAGCTAGAGACAAATAGACTAGAGATTATTCCACTTAATTATAATCAATTGAAACTCCTAACCGAAGATGTTGATCAATTTGAAAGAGAGTTAAATTGTCAATACTGTGGTGAAGAAATGGAAGGGATTATATTAGATATTTTCAAAGGACAGGTTGAAATCGTGAAGAAAAATAGAGAAAGCTACTTTTGGCATACTTTCTGGCTTTTTAGAATAAAAAATGAAGGAAAGTTTATAGGTAGTGCTTGCTTCAAGAACTCACCTGATGATAAAGGTGAAGTAGAAATCGGATATGGTATCAATGAAAATTTTAAAAATTATGGATATACTACAGAGGCAGTTAGTGCTATGTGTAAATGGGCATTCAAAGGATCTAATGTAACTAGGATATTAGCACAAACTGAAAAAGGTAATATAGCTTCTCAAAAGGTGTTAAGAAAGTGTAATATGAAAATATTTAAAGAAACAGAAAAACGCTATTGGTGGCAGTTAACCATTGCCCAGCTGGATACAATAAAGTGATGGAGGTGTCCAGATTTGAAAAATGTTAGATTAAATGATAGTATTGATTAAATATTATATAAATATTTAGGAGATGAAGAGTGGATGTTAAAAATACATACTAATGAAGAAATTAAAAATATTATTATAGATAATGAGATGGCCATTTTATATTTTAGTAATGAGGTTTGTGGAGCTTGTGAAGTGATTAGAACTAAGGTCTATGAAATATTGGAATCTTATCCTAAAGTGAAAATGGTTGAGATTAATGGTGAAAAACAAATAGATTTAGCAGCAACTAATTATGTTTTTTCATTTCCACTATTATTACTTTATGTTAATGGCAAAGAAACTATAAGAGTTGGAAGGAATGTTGATTTATTAGAGTTAGAAAACAGCATTAAGAGGTATTATGATATGTTGTTTTAGTAGATTAATTGTCCAAAATCATTTTATGATCAGCGCTGCACTGCAACAGCCTATGAATTTACTGCCTTGTGGATATCATCGTTAGTACTATTCGGAAAAAGAGATGTTAGAGCACAGCATAGAATAATTTAAAAAAGGTGGAACCCGTGAAGAACAAGTAAAAGAGGTAGAAGCTTCTCTCTTTGAAATATATATAAATAATGTACAATAAGTGCTGCATTATCTGGCGATTATGGAATGGCCTTACAAGCATTTACAATAAATCCATTAGTTCAAAAGGGAAGTGAAGCAAAACAAGTACTAGATGAATTATTGGTTGCTCATGAAAAGTACCTTCCACAATTTAAAGAAAAGATAAGAGAGTTAAAGAAGCAAGGGGTGATATCAAAAGACCCTGTAGTAATAGATTTAATGAAAAACGGAAACTAAAAAAGTCGTTGAATTGGGCTTCCTTAACGGAGGCCTTTTTATGTTATCTTTCTGATGGATAGTAGACTAAAAAATTGTAACAATTTATGCCTAATTAATATTATAATAATCATATATACAAAAAGATACTGATGAATATGTATTATTTATAATTAAAGTTACCATAGGATCGTCCTTCTATGGTAACTTTTTAAATGTATATCATTTTATATAACTCAAACTCTAAAAAGAAAATCAATTTCATACTGTATGCTGCTTCCTAAAATTAGCAGGACTTACACCTAATTGTTCCTTGAAAAATTTTGCAATACTAGAGGGCTGCTCAAATTGAAAAACAATTGAAACTTCACTTTGAAAATTCTAAGTTTGTTTGTTGTCAAGCCATGACTCTTTTAATAGCTTAACTGCTATTGGAATGTGCTCAAGTGGAATAGCTCCAAAGCCCATTAGCACTGCTCCACAATCAAGATTTTTTCGATAAGACCACATTTCTGAAGTTGGATAAACCCTTACTCCTGCTTTATAGGCTTTATCAATTAATTCTTCTTCTTTCATAGGCCATTTTACATGTATTATGAGATGCAGACCTGCATTTTTACCTAAAATTGTAATAGTATCGCCAAATTCCTTATTCAATGCTTGCACTAGTGTATCATGTTTCTTTTTTTGAAATCTAATAGTTTTTCTTATATAGCTCTCCCAAAAGCCTTCTTCCATGAAAAGCTGGAGAGTTTTTTGGGTTATAAATGGAACTGAAGAGGGATAGCGATAAAACATTTTAGAAAATCTATTCATTAGCTTTTCAGGAAGCACCATATAAGAAACTCTTATGGAAGGAAAAAGATATTTTGAAAAACTGCCAATGTATGCTACTCGCTCTTTTGATAAAGATTGAAGAGATTGTATGGCCTTTACATTGTATCTTAAGTGACAACTATAATCATCCTCAATAATAATGGAGTCAGAGTTATTTGCCCATTCTATTAGCTCTATTCTTCTAGAGATAGGCATTATAATTCCAGTAGGAAATTGGTGCGAGGGAGTAACATAAACCGCATTTGCTTTAGTAGAACTTAATTGATTAACCTTTAATCCATAAGCGTCTAGAGTAACAGGAGATACTTTGAAGTTATAATTTTTAAAGGTATCACGAGCTAAAAAGAAACCGGGATCTTCCATAGCAACAGTGGAGACATCTTCTTTAATTAGTTGGGCAATTGTATTAAGACAATAATGAGTACCAGAGCATACTACAATTTGATCGACTGAGCATTTTACACCTCGATAATCATTGAGATATTTAAGAATTTCTTTTCGAAGACCGAGTTCGCCATAAATATTGTTATATTTTGCTAGTTCATTTTTATATTCCCGAAAACATCTATTTGTGATTTTTTGCCATTTTGAAATTGGTAATTGACTAGAATCAAGATTTCCATATTGAAAATCATATTTTATGTTCGTATAGTCTTTTTCCTCACAAATATTTTCTCCATACGAATTTGAAGGAATACTTGGAAAGAATGTAAAGTCTATATTCTCAATGTAATAACCACTTTTTGGTTTGGTAAAAATGTACCCTTCAGAATGCAATTGATCATAAGCTAATTCCACTGTATTTCTACTAATTTGTAGATCATTAGCCAATTTACGACTGGAAGGAAGCTTAGTTCCAGGTTTAAAGTGTCCTCTACATATTTTTGTTTTGATTTGCCGATATAGCTGAGTATATAAGGGTGTAGTAGCTTTTTCATTTAATAAAAACATAATATACCTTCCTTGTGTAATGTATTTAATAAATATTTCGTTTTTTTAAAAATATTATATAAAATTTTATACTTAATTTTTAAGATAAATAAATAGTTTTATTATCTTATTGATTTTTATAGCTGGTCTTAAAATCTGGACCCAAGAAGACATTAGAATCTGGCTCTTTCCCTCTATCAGTTACAATGTTTTAATGTAATTATAGCATATCTGAATATTATTTATAGTTAGAGGGTGAAGATCATAGAAAAAAGAATAGTTTACGTTGATAATGCAGCAACGACGGCTCTTTCAGATAAAGCGCTGGAGGCTATGCTTCCTTATTTTGGTGGACATTATGCAAATCCTTCCGCCATACATGATTACGGATTGTATGCAAAAGCCGCAGTCGAGCGCTCTAGAAGACTCATCGCAAGTTCCATAGGAGCTAAAAATAATGAGATTTTCTTTACTTCTGGAGGATCAGAGTCGGATAACTGGGCTCTTAGGGGAATTGTAGAGAAGTACTCATCAAAAGGAAAGCACATTATTACTACAGCTATCGAACATAACGCAGTGATTAAGACAGCTGAAGCCCTTGAAAAGCAGGGCTATGAAGTAACCTATCTGCCTGTGGACAAATACGGACAGATAACGACTAA
This sequence comes from Clostridium thailandense, assembly GCF_019207025.1. Lineage (GTDB taxonomy): Bacteria > Bacillota > Clostridia > Clostridiales > Clostridiaceae > Clostridium_AM > Clostridium_AM thailandense. The sequence continues at coordinate 14,842 of NZ_JAEEGC010000036.1, forward strand.
ACAGCTTTCTGATGCCATAAGAGACGATACGATTTTGGTAAGCATTATGATGGCTAACAACGAAATTGGTACCATTTTACCGATAAAGGAGTTGTGTGATGTAGCGCATAAAAGAAATGTGCTTTTCCATACAGATGCGGTACAAGCAGTAGGGCATATCAAGATTAATGTCAGAGAGCTTGGTATCGACCTGCTTTCCATATCCTCACACAAATTTCAAGGTCCTAAGGGTGTTGGTGCTCTGTTTGTAAGAATTGGCTGTACCGTTTCTCCGCTTATATATGGAGGAGGTCAGGAAAAAGGATCAAGATCAGGAACTGAAAATGTTCCAGGCGTAGTTGGAATGGCAGCTGCACTTGAAGATGCTGTTTTGCATATGAATGATAACAATAAAAAAATCATTTCAATGAGAGAGAGACTTATTCAGGGAATACTCAAGATTCCTGGATCATACTTGACAGGTGATCCTAAAAATCGTTTGCCAGGAAATGCTTCATTCGCTTTTGAAGGAGTTGATAAAAAGCCTATTGTAGCATCTTTAAGCAAGGAAGGCATTTATGCCAGCTCGGCAAGTGCATGCAGTGCAGGTTCAGTAAAGCCATCACGTATACTTCTTGCAACAGGAGCGTCCGAATCCCTTGCATATAGTACCTTGAGGATTACACTTAATGAACACAACAGTGAAGCTGACATTGACTATTTACTTGATACTATTCCCATGGTCATTTCTGATCTGAGAAATTCAATCTAATTTTTGGAGGATAGTAATTAGTTAAATATATTGTTTCTTAGAAGGTAAACTATGACAGAGGAAGAAAAAATATTTGCAGGTAGGTTGTTTGATGCTCGTAAGAAAGAACTTCTATGAAATATCCAGATGGCCATATTTCAGCATCTGAATATGCAGAAGAGATTCATATAGGTAATAACGCTGTTATTTTAGACATCAATTATACATTAGTAATGTTAGATGGGGCTGTCACACTTAAGTGCAACAGCTCCAATGTATAGTTATCTACTACATTTTCTTGAGTCTGCGCCATAGAGTTGTATAACTCATTCCAAGTTCCTTTGCTACCTTAGTTTTATTGCCATTGTATTTTTTTAGGGCATCTTTTATCAATTGGTTTTCTATTTTTATAAGTTCTGGTGTTTCATCGTCTTGCTCTTCAGAAAATGGTTGAAGAAATCTTTTTTCTGAATCAGTGGGTTTTAAATCTAAAACCTGAGAAACCAAGTAATTATCAATAATGTTATTTTCACACATTACAATAAGTCTTTCTACAATATTTTGAAGATGTCTTATATTTCCGTTGTAGGGTAAATCGCTAAGAAGCATAAGAGCTTCTTTTGTAATTTTAATATTTGGTGCATTATTTGAAATAAAATGTTTAATTAGAAGAGGGATATCCTCTTTTCTTTCCTCTAGAGAAGGAAGTTTTAATTCTAAAACACACAGACGATAATACAAATCCTCTCTAAACTTATTTTTTTCAATTCTTTCTAATAGGTTTTTATTGGTAGCACTAATTATTCTTACATCAACAGGTATGACCTTGTCATCACCAATTCTGATAATTTCCTTTTCTTGAATAACTCTTAGCAGCTTTGCCTGTATATCTTGTGAGGTTTCGCCAACTTCATCTAAAAATACAGTACCGTTATGTGCTAATTCAAATATTCCTGCTTTTCCTTCAGGTCTTGCCCCTGTAAAGGCTCCCTTAACATATCCAAAGAGCTCACTTTCTAATATACTCTTTGGAAGAGCTGCGCAGTTTATAGCAACAAAGGGTTCATTTCGTCTATCACTGTAGTTATGAATACTTTGAGCAAAAATTTCTTTACCTGCTCCTGAAGGACCAGTTATTAAAATAGTGCTGCTGGATTTTGCAAATTTCTTTGCCTTTTCTATTGTGGTGGTTAGTACTTTACTTTCACCTATTATATCACTAAAATTTTTTTTAGCTATGTGACCTTTTGGATTTAACTTTTTACGTATTTCTTTCTCAGCATTTTGAACGTAATCTGATTTTTGTATGCTTGCCACTGCTCCGAAAACTTTATTATCAATTTTTAATGGGCGGCTACTTAATACCAATGAGTTATTTCCTATCTCAAGCAGTTCATTATACTTAGCAGTGCCTTGCTTTATTGTATTATTGATTATTGGTAGATTAACTATTTCATCTATTAAAAGATTGTTATTTTCATCGCTTAAGAACTTTTTAGCTCTATCATTTATATAGCTAATCTGAGAATATTGATCGATACCAATAATACCTTCAGTTGTAGAATTCAAAACTTGTTTAATAGTTTCATAATTTTTTCTTCGTTCTAATTCATAGTTAAGCAAAGATATTGCTTCATTTAATGCTATTTCAAGAGAGGTTTCATCAACTTCTATCATTACATTCTTTACTCCATATTTTTTAGCGGCATTTGCTACGGTAATACCTCCAATAAATACCTTAATGCCATTAGTCGAATACTTCTTAACGATTTCATCAATGTCCGATACAGGCTGGGGATCTATAAGTAAAAAGTTCTCTTTTGAAATGCTTTTGAATTTTGCTGCTACATCATAAGCTAAATTAAAGCCTATATAAGCGATTTTGTCTGAATGCTGTTTGGCATTTTTTAATGAAAAATACATATCTTCATAGGTATAACGGACATCTATCAAAATAGTATTTATATTTTGGCGTAAAAGCTCTAGATTTCTTCCTCGAGCAATAATTATTTTAGTGCCTTCATCAACAAATTGCCTTGCTATTTCAATAGTCTTATCTCCAGTGCATTCAAAGATTGGATAATCTAATTTTCTATTTTTTAATAGCTTGCTAAATTTTTGGGTAAAATCTGTAGATGCAGATAAAATTATAATATCTTTATTCATTTATGTGTCACCCCTAATACTATCTATCTAAGTATACTAGATTGTAATTGTTATATTTCAAAATGAAATATAATTGAAATGATAACTATTTCACTTTGAAAGTATATATTATAAATTGTTTAAATACAAGCTTTTTATTAAAATGAAATTTATATCATATGAAAAATAGTATTTTCGACTTTTATGTAATCGAATGCAGAGGTTAAGCGGAAATTCACTATGAAATGAGTGTGTAAAAAAATTTGATTTTATGTTTTTAAGATTTCATAAAATGTTTGGCATCAAACTTGCTGTATTATAAAATGTAAAATTCATTAATGAAAATTTTTGGCGCCAAATAAAAATTAAATGATTTAATGGAAATCTGAAAATAGGAGTGATTTTTAAAATAAATACTTAGGTTAAACCAAAGAGAAATTAGAAAAACCGAACATACAAGGGGGAAAAGAAATGGATAAAAAAACTTTATTAAAACTGCTGCCTGTTATTTTAATACCTTTAGCACTCTGGATGGTACCGGCACCAGCAGGACTAAAGGCTGAAACATGGCATACTGTAGCATTGTATGTGGCCCTTTTATTAGGCCTAGTAGTTAGACCGTTTTCAGAACCAATTATTACACTGATTACTATAGGTCTTATATCAATGTTCATTAATCCTAAAATAGTTTATTCAGGTTACGCAGCTGATATGGCATGGTTTATGCTCGCAGTAATGATTGTATGTGCAGCATTTGTTAAAACTGGTCTTGGTAAAAGAATTGCTTATAATTTGCTTACAAGGTTTGGAAAAACCTCATTAGGATTAGGATATATGTTAATGATAGTAGATCTAATATTAAGTCCGGCTACAGGCTCAAATTCATCACGTACTTCAATTGATTATCCAATTTTCAGGAATATTGCAGAGGGTGTAGATTCTACGCCTGAAAAAGATCCACGTAAACTTGGTGCATATTTAACAATGCTTACGTATGTTGTATCTATGTCCACAGCAGTGCTGTTCTTAACAGGTATGGCAACAAATGCAATAACAGCATCTCTTGCACAGAAAATGTTGAAGGTTAATTTAGATTGGATGACTTGGTTTAAAGCAGGAATTGTTCCAGCTGGATTAGTTTTATTACTTGGTCCTATTGTAGTTTATATGGTTTATAAACCAGAATTAAAAAATCTTGGAGATATCAAACCAATGATGAAAAAAGGGCTTGAGGAATTAGGGCCTATGAAAAATAATGAAAAAATATTGACTGTATTGTTTATATTGGCTGTTCTAGGTTGGATGTTTGGACCTAAAGTTAAATTTGCGAATTTAAGTATGCAGGTTGTAGCTTTTGTATTTTTGTCACTTACACTGTTATTTAAAATTCTTGACTGGAATGATGTTATGGCACAAAAGGGTGCATGGAATACATTTGTTTGGTATGGTGCGTTTTATGGTGTTGCAAATACATTGGCATCACAAGGCTTTTATAATTGGCTTGCAGGAATACTAAAAGGATACCTGAAGCTGTCTCAGTTAAATGGAATGGCAGCTGTATTTATTTTACTTATAATCAGTTTAGCGGTTAGATATTTCTTTGTGTCAAACAGTGCTTTTGTTGCATCTTTCTATCCTGTGCTATTTGCATTAGCCTTAACTACAAAAGCACCGATTATGGTAGTTGCATTACTACTTGCCTTCTTTGCGGGATATGGTTCGCTATTGACACACTATGGAAATGGAGCAGGAATTTATACCTTTGCAACAGGATACTGTACTCAAAAGGATTTCTGGAGAGTAGGAACAATAATGGTTGGCGTAGCATTAGTCATATTCATATGTATAGGTTTACCTTATTGGAAAATAATTGGACTTTGGTAAATAAAATTTAAATAAGATAAGGAGAAAATAAATGTTAGATTTATTAATTATAAATGGACATGTGATTGATCCTAAAAATGATGTAGATGAAGTAAAACCGATAGCAATATACGGCGGTAAAATAACTAAGTATGAAGAGGGAGAAGGAGCAAAGCATGTAATTGATGCAAAGGGAAAGTATGTATTTCCAGGGCTTATCGATTCCCATGCTCACATGTTTCAAGATGGTACAGAAATAGGTATGTATCCAGATACTGCTTATATACCAACAGGTGTAACTAGTGCCATTGATTTTTCAGCTGGTGTTGCTAATTATCCAATCTTCAGACAGGCAGTTATTGCCCGCAGTAAAGTTAGAATAAAGAGCTTTTTACAAGTGTGTTCAGCTGGGCTTGTTACTACAAGTTATCATGAATGCATCAATCCTAAGTATTTTAATGCTGAAAAAATGGACAGAATGTACAAAGAAAATAAGGATAATATTTTAGGACTCAAGATTAGACAGAGTGAAGAATTAGCAGAAGGGCTTGGAATTCAGCCATTAATTGCTACAGTTGACATTGCAAATAAAATTGGATGTCCAGTAGAAGTACATTGCACAAATATTCCTGTTCCAACTTCTGAAGTATTAGAAATACTTAGACCAGGTGATATATTCCAGCATGTTTATCAAGGAGTAAAAAACACAATTATAGATGAAAATGGAAAGCTATATGATTGTGTAATAGAAGCTAGAAAAAGAGGAATTATATTTGATACTGCTGAAGGTAGAAAACATGGTGACTTTGAAGTAATGACAAAGGCTATGGAGCAAGGTTTTATAGCTGACATGTGCAGCACTGACCTAGTTTTAGGCAGCATGTATAGAAGACCTATCTTTTCACTTCCCAATCTAATGTCCAGATATCTATGTATGGGTATAAGCTTAAATGAAGTGATTATGATGACAACAGAAAGACCAGCAAGGCTTATGGGCATGGAAAATGAAATTGGCTCACTATCAGAAGGCGCATATGCAGATGTTGCTATCTTTGACATTATAGATAAAGAGCAATTATATAGGGACTGGAAGGGTTCTACCTTCTTAGCTAAAAAATTGCTTAAACCAGAAATGACTATTAAAGATGGCTATATTATGTATTGTTCACCAGATTATATATATGAAAACTAAAATAGTAAAGACAAAATTTTAAAATTGCAGGAGGATATTAAAATGGGATATAAAATTTTATTACCACAAGAAATTATGCAGGAAGGTAGAGATTACCTAGAAAGCAGAGGACATGAGCTTATTACAGGAAGTGGTATGGAAACTGAAGATATTATTAGAGATATTAAAGGCATAGATGCTATGGTAGTTCGTCTTTCTAAGATAACTAGAGAGGTATTTGAAGCAGCTGATAAATTAAAAGTTATTGTAAGACATGGAGCTGGTTTTGATACTGTTGATTTACAAGCAGCAAAGGATCATAATGTACAAGTTCTTTACTGTCCAACAGCAAATAGTATGTCTGTTGCAGAAGTAACAATGATGTACATGCTTTACTGTTCAAGAAATTATACAGTAGTAAGAAGAGATTTTATTGAAGATTACTATAAAGCTAAACTAAGAACACCTAAGAATGAACTTGATGGAAAGACTGTTGGTATTATTGGATGCGGTAATATCGGTTCTATTGTAGCTAAAAAATGTATGCATGGTTTTAATATGAAAGTTCTTGCATATGACCCATATAAAAAGAGAGCTGATTTCCCAGAAGATGTAGAAGTAGTAAGAGATATTGAAAGAATTTACAAGGAAAGTGATTTTGTTTCTGTTCATTGTCCAACTACTAAAGTAACAAGAGAATTTGTTGGGAAAAAACAATTTGAAATGATGAAACCAACAGCATTCCTTATTAATGCTGCTAGAGGTGCCATTGTAAATGAAGCTCAGCTTTATGAAGCATGTAAAAATAAAGTTATTGCTGGTGCAGGATTAGACGTTCTTCAGCAAGAACCAGTTGATGCTAAAAACCCAATATTATATTTAGAAAATGTTGTTGTATCACCACACATTGGTGCAGCTACAAAGGAAGCAACTGACAGAGCATCACTTCATTCTGCTATTGGTATCCATGAAGTGTACGAAGGAAAACAACCAACATGGCCTGTTAAAGCAATAGATTGGGATACAGCTGAAACATTTGAAGACTAATTAAAAATTAATTATAAGAAATAATTTTAGAAGAAAAAGGAGAAAATTAATATGCCAGTAGGAAATAGAGTATTTTTAAAGAGAGAACTTCCAGATAAAGAATTAGTGAAAGCCTTTAGTGAACTGCCAGCAGCAAATGTTGCAGATGCTATGGGACGTCTATGTGCACTTCATTCAGATATAAAGTTAATGTCAAGTCCAACAAAGAAAATGTGTGGAGTGGCTTTAACT
>NZ_JAEEGC010000037.1 GCF_019207025.1 Clostridium thailandense
GGCCGTAAGTATCTATATTAGAAGCCTAATTTGAACTTATACTTTTATAATGATATTATTATTTTATGATTTTAGATTTAAGGAGGTTATTTCATGTCATTACATAAAATTAAAGGGAATACCTATTACATAGATTCTGTAACAAATTCAGGTATATTTGTCTTTAAAAATAAGAATTGTCTTATAATTGACACTGGAAGCAATAATTCTGATGCTAAAAAAATTGATGAACTACTTATAGAAAATAATCTTCATCCTAAATATATAATTAATACACATAATCATCTTGACCACAGCGGAGGAAATACATATTTTCAGAAGAATTACTCAGGTTGCCTAGTATATACTTCATTAAAAGAAAAGCTATTCATGGAGAATCAAGAACTTCAAGCGTCAATGTTATCTTCTTCATCCCCTATTAAAGGTATCGATAAAAGTAATAAACCTTTAACCGTAGATTTTGTTCTAAATTATGGTACTAATAAAATTGGAGATGAAAAATTTGAAATAGTTTCTTTAAAAGGACATTCTATTGAACAAATAGGAATAATAACTTCTGAAAAAGTATGCTTTCTTGGTGATTCTATATTTAGTAATGAAATACTAGAAAAATACTCTTTTCCTTACCTTTATGATATAAATGAAAGCATAAACACTTTAAATACAATAAAAGAGATTGATGCAGATTATTTTGTAATAAGCCATGCTGAAGAAATATTAAATAGTGAACAAATTAAAGTTTTAGCAGATAAAAATTTAGAAAATATAAGTAACTACATAAAACAAATATTAGATTTGCTAGACCAACCTATGACCCGCGAAGATATATTGGAGAATTTAGTTATCTTAAACGATTTAAGCTTTAATTTTTATCAATACTACTTAAATTTTGGTGGAGTTTCAGCTTTTGTTTCCTATTTGCTCGCCAATAAACTTATTGAATATTCCATCGAAGATGGAAGACTCTATTATTTTAAAAAACCTGAATAATTAAAAATATGGGGATGTTGCACTATATAGACAACATCCCCATGTTATAAACGATTACATTTTTTTAAGATTAAGATACTTTCTTTTCTATGTTCATTACACTATGACTTCTACCATATCCAAAATATATTACAAATCCTATAAGAAGCCAAACTACGAATACTAATTTTGTGAAAGTTGGTAATTTAAAAATTAAAAATACACAAAATACTACTGATATTAACGGAGTAACTGGAACTCCTGGACACTTAAACTCTCTTTTAATGTCAGGTCTTTTATTTCTAAGAACTATAACTGATATTGAAACTATAGCAAATGCACTTAATGTACCTATATTAGTCATCTCTGCCAATTTACCTATCTGTAAAAATCCTGATAAAATCATGGTCAAAACACCTATTAATACAGTACTCTTTATTGGAGTCCCAAAAACCGGGTGAACATCTGAGAATACCTTTGGTAATAGCCCATCTCTTGACAAGGAGAACAATATACGAGTTGCTCCATAAGTCATAACAAGTAAAACTGATGTAATTCCTGCTACTGCTCCAACTGATACTAAGGCTGATCCCCAAGAAATACCTATTTGGGATAATGCGTAAGCAACTGGTGCTGCATTGTTTTTGTATACACTATAAGGAAGAACTCCCGTTAATATAGCTGAAACTATAATATACAATGCTGTACATACTAAAAGAGACGCTACTATACCTATTGGTAAGTCTCTTTGAGGATTCTTAACTTCTTCTGCTGCTGTTGCAACAGCGTCAAATCCTACATATGCAAAGAATATAATTGCTGCTCCTGTGAACACACCATTAACACCATATGGGAAAAATGGATTCCAGTTAGCTGGTTTAACATGTCCAACTGCTACTACTATGAATAAAATAACACATGCTAATTTAACTATAACGAGTATATTGTTTAACTTAGCACTTTCACTAACACCTTTAATAAGCAAAGACATTATAACTGCTAGTATTATTATCGATGGAAGATTTACTACTCCACCATTCTGTCCTGGAGGATTACATAGCGCTGCTGGAATATTAATCCCTGCTGCTTTCAAAAGTTCTACAACATAACCTGACCATCCTACTGCAACTGCAGCAACAGCAACGGTATACTCAAGTATTAAATCCCATCCTATAATCCATGCCCAAATCTCACCAAGTCCGACATAACCATATGTATAAGCACTACCTGCAATTGGAATCATTGCTGCAAGTTCTGCATAACATAAAGCTGCGAATGTACAGGTAATACCCGAAACAATAAATGAAAGAATAAGTGCCGGACCTGCATAATCTGCTGCAGCAACTCCTGTAAGTACGAAGATACCTGTACCTATAATTGCACCAATACCAAGCATCGTGAGTTCAAATGCTCCCAACACTTTTTTAAGCGATCCTTTTCCCGAAGCCTGAGCTAACAGCTCTTCAATAGGCTTAGTTCTAAAAATTGACTTTGAGTTTGACATTTTAGTCATTCCTCCCCTTAATTAATAAATATAAAATTTAAAAAATTTTAAAAAATTTGATTGAATTGAATTACTTATATAATAGCATGGATTTTTTTCAACCCTTTAAAAGTTTTATTTTTCTTTATTTTCCCAATGTTTATGAAATTTATATATTATGTATGCTATAAAATCAGTCATATCAATACATTACTGTAAATACTGAAACGTAAACAGGGAATTATTTCTATTATTTTTTTTATAATCTATGGATAGATGAAAAAATTCTAATTACAAAATAACTTTTTCAAAGTATTATTAGATATATTTTAAATAAAGTATTTCTTTTAACTGAATAGTTTTTATTTTTCAAAATCATTGTTTTAAGACATAAATAAAGTCCATTATAATAACTTACTTTCTTCAGCAATTATACTTTAGCTTCGCTGGACGCACCAAAAAATAAAAGATCATCTTTATATCAACTATAAAGATGATCTTTTATTTAAGTATTAATTTATTTTGTACTTGAAGTATCTTCAAAGTTCATTGTACTATGAGATTTTCCAAATCCAAAGTATATTACAAATCCTATAAGAAGCCAAATTACAAATACCATTTTTGTAAAGTTAGGTAATGAATATACTAAGTATAAGCAGAATATAATTCCGATGATAGGAACTACTGGAACTGCAGGACAACTAAATGGTCTTTCAACGTCTGGTCTTTTCTTTCTAAGAACCATAACTGAAGCACAAACTACGCAGAATGCTGCAAGTGTTCCTATGTTTGTCATTTCAGCAAGTCTTCCTATTTGAACGAATCCTGAAAGAATCATTGTACATACACCAACAAGTATAGTACTCTTTATAGGTGTTCCAAACTTAGGATGAACATCTGCAAATACAGTTGGTAACAGTCCATCTCTTGAAAGCGAATATAGTATACGAGTTGCTCCAAATGTCATAACAAGTAATACTGAAGATATACCACAAACTGCACCAACAGATACTAACGCTGAACCCCAATTTATTCCTACAGCTGCTAATGCATATGCAACTGGAGCTGCATTGTTATGGTATTGAGCGTAAGGAACCATACCAGTTAATATACCTGATACTATTATATACAATACTGTACATATTGCTAATGATCCAAGTATACCTATTGGCAAATCTCTCTGAGGATTCTTAACTTCTTCTGCTGCAGTTGTAACTGCGTCAAATCCAAGGTAAGCAAAGAATATTATAGCTGCTCCTTTGAATATACCATTAACACCATATGGTAAGAATGGATTCCAGTTAGCTGGTTTAACATGTCCAACACCAACAACTATGAATAGGATTACAACAGCTAACTTAATTATAACAAGTATGTTATTTAGCTTAGCACTTTCACTAACACCTTTGATTAGAAGTAATGTAATAACTGCTAGAATTAATACTGCTGGCAGATTTACTATACCACCGTTTTGTCCTGGGGCATTACTTAATGATGCTGGAACAACTATTCCACCTGCTTTTAACAATGAACAAATGTAACCGGACCATCCTACTGCAACTGCTGCAACTGCAACTACATATTCTAGGATTAAGTCCCAACCTATAATCCATGCCCATATCTCACCTAACCCGACATACCCGAAGGTATACGCACTACCTGCAACCGGAATCATAGCAGCGAGTTCAGCATAGCATAGTGCTACGAAAGCACATGTGATACCACAAAATATAAATGATAACATAAGTCCTGGTCCTGCATAATCTGCTGCAGCAACCCCTGTAAGTACGAAAATACCTGTACCTATGATTGCACCGATACCTAGCATTGTGAGCTCAAATGCTCCCAATACTTTTTTGAGTCCTTTGCCTTTTGTTTGGGCTAACATGGCCTCAAGTGATTTGGTTCTAAAAATAGACTTGTTACTAGCCATTTTTTGAAACACTCCTTTCAAATATAAAATAACATAAAAAAATAATGAATTTTTTAACTATTGTAATTATAGCATATTTTAAAGCGAACTATTTATTTTTCGCAATATTCCGAATATTTTATTTACATTTTAGTTGTTTTTAATCTAAATAAGTAAAATCAACGTCTGCAGGACTCTAACTATACTTTATTCATAATATTCTTTTAAATTTTTATTAATTTTTCATCAAAATCTGCGTATATTTACGTATTTATTGTCAATAATAACTCTTTTTTATTCATTTAAAAAAATTGTTTGTATTTTCAGTATATTATTATTATTTTTACAAATTGGCATTAATAAATTTATTTAATTCATAAAATTAGGAGTATCCGCAAATGTATTGAATTAAATTATGCATTTTTACTCCTAATTTTAAAATTTTTATGAGTAATCGTTAAATACCTTAAAATAAGCTACCTATTATCTTTTTGCCATCAGCTGATATAACACCATAACTGTATACTCCAATCAATTTACCAGTGTACTTAGTTTCTTTACCGGAAGTCATCTCGGTTACTATAGATTTCGAGATATCATCAACAAGTACCTTACCATCCCTTCCTATATATATATTACTTTTATCTACCATTTGCGGTAAAGTTATGGTTTTAACATTCTCTTTAGAACTTTTTAAATTAATAATAAATATCTTTTTAATTTTTCCATTTGTTCCATTTCCAATATAAATTCTGTCTTCACTATCTGTATTTAAAAGATAATGCGTAGCATTCTCTCCTGTAGCAATAGGATTTTTCATTCCCACCGCTCTTATTCTATTATAAGTCATATCTTCATAAATTATTCTATCTTCTTTATTTTGTGCAGCTATTTTTCCTAATTTACATTCAAGATACTTAGTTTCCTCTACTTGAGCCATTACATTTATACGATATAACCTACTTTTAGCACCCTCTTTACCAACTTTAATATAGGTTACATTAGTAGCAGTTGATACAGCTATATCTAAAACCTCATATTTTTCATCTGAAAGTGATATTTTCATTTCTTTATTTTTTTCGTCACTTAGAAAACTTTTTTCATCTTTCTTTGCATTATAAGATTCAAATTTTAGATAACTATCTCCAGAGTAATTTATATATTTTTCTCCTATAAGTATTATATCCTTATCTGGAAGCCATTTGTAATAAGAAAGTTTTCCATCATCAATTTTTATCTCTTTACTTTTGTTATTAGAAGTATCTATTACATTTAATACACCATCCTCACAGTAAGAAATATAATTTCCATTATATGATACAGATATATTTTCTGCGTTTTCTGGTATTTTTGCATTGATCTTATTAGGACTCTTTTTAGAAGCTAAATCAACTTTTTTAGTATTAAAAGTAGTTTCATCATTTAGATAAAAATTATTAAAGTATAAAAGTCCTATTAGCTCTAATATTATTGGAATCAAACTCCATATAATTAATCTTTTTATTTTATTCATCACTACACTCTCCTCTAAGGTTTTACATATAATGCTGTAGCTACAGTTCTCTCACCATTCCAGTCACAAGGATTATTTATAACTTCTCCATCTAAATACATTGTTGATGAGGAACCTCCATCAAGGTTGCTTGCATTATATGCTCCTTGTTGGATAAGTATATTTTGCATTTCTTTTAAGGATGCTCCAGGCTTTAAACCTGTTCTACCATCTATAACTAACATTATAATCGTTCCATCTGCCTTTTGACCTATGGCTGTTCTAGGATTTAATCCTTCATCATCAACTACCGTTGGCTTACCGTTAACCACAAGGGTGTTTCTAAAAGAAACAGCTTCAACTACATTTTCTTTTCTTAAATCATTTATAGTATGATCTCCAACAATTAACTTTCCATCCTTTGTGAATGCAGTAACATTAATTCTAGTATTATTAGACTTAACATCGCTGTATACCAATTTTCCATCAGATATAACAATTCCCTCAGGATAAGCTCCCGTTCCAGCCCACAACTTCCCATTTGTTGAGGATCTATCTGTAAAGCCTCCTCCATTTATAGCAGCTACAGCACCATTCTCCTCTGCTATTTCACTTGTTCGCTGACCTACCTCACCAAGCTTTTTTGTATACCCTATTTTTATTCTAGTTGGATCCTTAATTTCTAATATGTATCCATCAAATTTTTTATTTGGTATATCATATCTCTCTATATCTTTGTCACTAGTATGACTAACTTCAATTTTACTTAAATTTTCCGATTCATTTTCGCTTGCTCCACCACTTTGATCACTTTTTATTAGCTTATTTATCTCATCATTTGATAAAAAAGTAGTAGCAATGTATTGATGTGTAAAGGTTGCCATTGCAGTTCCCACTACAGTCCTTTTTACATTTTCAAAAGGACCATAAAAAACTAATAGCGGCGCTACAATAGCAGCTATTATAAATTCATAAATTATGAATATTATAAATAGCTTAACTGAAAACTTCTTCCTTTTCTTCTGCTTGTTGTTTCTTCTTTCATTTCTCATTTTTACCTCCAAATACATAAGTATTTTCTACGAATAAGTAAATTATACATAATAATTTTTTCCACTTAAACAAATATACATAACACATTTTACTATTATTTTTATTTTTTTTCTACCATATAGTTTTGAACAAGCTTTGAATTTTTATAATTTTATTATAAAATATTTTACTTTATTTTACAACTATGTAATATTAATCATATTTTTTTAGGGCATGCACTGTTTTCACAATACATGCCCTAAAAATATATTATAGTCTTCCTATATCTTTTCTATAGTATATACCATTAAAGTTTATATTCTTTAAATCTTCATATGCTCTTTCAATTGCATCTTCTATAGTATCCCCTAACGCTTCAGTACACAAGACTCTTCCACCACTAGTTTTTAAAGTGTTATCCTCATATTTAACTCCAGCAGCAAAAACCCTATTTGTCTTATCTATGCCTGTAATTTCAAATCCTGTTTCATATTTTCCTGGATAACCTGCAGAAGCTGCAACTACACAACATGATGCTCCTGTATTCCATGCTAAATCAAAACTTGATAGTTTCTTATCTAACGAAGCAAGTATTAAATCCACTAGATCACTTTTCATCATAGGAAGAACAGCTTGAGTTTCTGGATCTCCAAATCTCATATTATATTCAAGTAAATACGGCCCTTTTTTAGTTATCATAACTCCAAAGAATATTATCCCTGCAAAATCTAGCTTTTCTTCCTTAATGCCTTTTAAAGTAGGTTCCATTATGTCTTTTTTGAAAGCCTCTAAAACTTCTTCTGTACAGTATGGATTTGGACATATAGCTCCCATTCCACCTGTATTAGGTCCTTTACCACCATCAAAAATTTGTTTATGATCCTTAGCTGAGATAAATGGAAGTATTATCTCTCCATCTGTTATTGAGAGTATGGATGCTTCTGGTCCTTCCAAAAATTCTTCAACCACTAGTTTCTTTCCTGAACCTTTAAAAATATCGTTAACCATAAATTCTATTACAGTTTCTTCCGCTTGCTCATAGTTTTCACATATGACAACACCTTTTCCTGCTGCCAATCCATCTGCTTTAATTACTGTAGGATATTCACAAGACTTTAGATATTTTAACACTTCATCTTTGTTTTCAAAGACTTCATATGCTGCAGTTTTTACATTGTATTTTTTCATAAAATCTTTAGAGTATGCTTTGCTTCCTTCAAGCATGGCTGCATCAGCACATGGTCCAAAAGCCTTTAAACCTAAAGATTTGAACTTATCTACTATACCATTCATAAGAGGAACTTCTGGCCCTACAATAGTAAGGTCTATATTATTTTCAGCTGCAAAATCTGCAAGTTTATTTATATCTTCTATATTTACATTTTCACATTTATTTTCTACAGCAGTTCCACCATTTCCTGGGGCACAATATACCTTTTCTACACTGTCTTTTTGAGCTACTTTCCAAGCAATCGCATGTTCACGTCCACCAGATCCAACTATTAATATTTTCATACTCCACCTCTAAATTTAATTCTTATTAAAATTTTTTCTAGTGCTTAAAGTGTCTTATTGCTGTAAATACCATAGATATACCATTTTTATTACATTCATCTATAGAATCTTGATCCCTCATAGCACCACCTGGCTGAATTATAGATTTTATTCCATGTTTTGCAGCCTCTTGAACTATATCATTAAATGGGAAGAAAGCATCTGATGCTAATACTACTCCATCTCCAGCTCTATTTAAAGCATCTATAGTAGGCCATATTCTATTAACCTGTCCGCCACCTATTCCTTTGGCAGCCCCATCTTTGACTACAACTATGGCATTGGATTTTACATATTTACAAACTTTCATTCCAAATATTAAGTCGTTCATTTCTTTTTCTGTTGGAGTTTTTTCTGTTACTACTTTTAGTTCATTAGCCAATTTATTATCAACAGATTGTACAAGTATTCCTCCATCAACTTTAGCGAGTTCTGATTTGCTTTGAGGTTTTACATCACACTTAATAACTCTTAGATTTTTCTTTTCTTTTAATACCTCTAAAGCGTCTTCATCAAAATCTGGAGCTATTACAATCTCTAAGAAAATTTTAACTAGTTCCTCTGCTGTACATTTATCAATTTTTTTATTTATAGCTACAATACCACCAAAAATTGAAGTGTTATCACATTCGTACGCTTTAATATATGAATCATATACGGTTTCCGCAATAGCCACTCCACACGGAGTATTATGTTTTACTGCACAGCAAGCAATTTCCTCAAATTCACTAACAACCTTCCAGGCTATATCCATATCTTTTATATTATTATAGGAAAGCTCTTTTCCGTTTAATTGTTCAAAGTCCTTCAAAGAACCCTTTTCTACTGTTGAAGTATAATAGGCAGCACTTTGGTGTGGATTTTCTCCATATCTCAAATTCATTGATTTTTTATAAGAAAGAGTTAAATACTCTGGATATTCTTCTTCTAAAAGGAAATTACTTATAGCTCCATCATAAGCTGACATAAGATTAAATACCTTTCCAGCTAGCTTTCTTCTAGTATTAAAACTTACATCTCCGTCTTGCTCTATTTGATTTATAACATCACTGTAGTCATTAACATCTGTAAGTACAATAACATCCTGAAAATTCTTAGCAGCAGCCCTTATCATAGTAGGTCCACCGATGTCAATAAATTCAACTTTTTCTTCAAACTCCAAGTTTTCCTTAACTTTTTCAAAGAAAGGATATAGATTTACTACCACCATATCAATTGGTTTTATTCCTTTTCTTTCTATGGTTTTCATATGTTTTTCATTGTCTCTTATAGCTAAAATACCACCATGTATAATTGGGTGAAGAGTCTTAACTCTTCCATCTAATATTTCTTCAAATCCAGTTACATCTGAAACCTCTGTAACTGTAATTCTATTATCTTTTAAGTATTTATAAGTACCACCTGTTGAAAGTATCTCAACTCCTTTTTTAGCTAAAAAATTAGCTAACTCTAATATTCCATCTTTATTAAAAACACTTATAAGAGCACAATTTAACATTCTACATACCTCCAATTTTTTAGTTAACAATGAACAGTTGACAGTAGATAGTTAGCTACAATTTTTATTTTTCAATGTAAAAATTGTAATAAATTAGTTTTTCATTTTGAAAAACATCATTTACCGTCAACTATCCACTGTCAACTATTTTATGATTACTTTTCTTCCTTCAACTCTAATCTTTTCTTCAGATATTAGCTTTATAGCTTCTGGAAGAACCATATGTTCTTGCTCCAAAATTCTTTTCTGTAAAACATCTGGAGTATCTTCGCTGTATACTGGAACAGTTTTTTGAATTATAATTGGTCCCGTATCTGTTCCATTATCTACAAAATGAACTGTGCAACCAGATACTTTTACTCCATACTTAATAGCACTTTCATGCACCTTAATTCCATACATTCCTTCTCCACAAAATGCTGGTATTAGAGATGGATGTATATTTATTATTTTATTTTTAAACTCAGGAATTAAATCTCCTTCAAGTATAGAAAGCCATCCCGCACAAACTATCAAATCCACTTTATCTTGAAGAAGCTTAAGTATCTCATCAGAAATCTTACCTTTATGTGTTTTCTTATCAATAACATAGACTTTTATATCATTTGATACTGCCCTTTCAAGTGAATATACCCCTATTCTATCACTTATAACTGCTTCAATGCTGCAATTCTTTAAATATCCATTATTAATAGCATCTATAATACATTGAAGATTTGTACCGCCTCCTGATACAAGAACAGCTATTTTAAACATACTTCTTTTTCCCCTTTTTTAACATATCCTATTTTATATGCTTTTTCCCCCATTTTACCGAGCTCTGCAATAACATCTTCTACATCTTTTTTATCAACACATAGAACAAAGCCAATCCCCATATTATATGTGTTGAACATATGTTTTTCTTCTACTCCAAGGCTCATAATATACTTAAGTATTTCAGGAACTTCAAAACTGTTTTTATCTATAACAGCAGTAAAATCATCCTTAAACATTCTTGGTATATTTTCGTAAAATCCACCACCAGTTACATGAGCCATTCCTTTAATATCAAATTTTTGTAGTAGTTCTAATATTGGCTTTACATAAATCTTTGTCGGAGTAAGCAGTGCTTCTCCTATCTTTTTCCCACCAAAATCTTTATTAATATCAGGAATAAGTTTTCTAATAAGTGAATACCCATTACTATGAGGACCACTAGAAGTTATTCCTATTAAAACATTATCTTCTTCAATTTTACTTCCATCAATTATTTTGTCTTTTTCTACAACTCCTACTGCAAATCCCGCTATATCATATTCTCCTTCTGGATAAAAACCAGGCATTTCTGCTGTTTCTCCACCTATTAAAGCACATCCAGACTGAACACATCCTTCTGAGACTCCTTTAACTAAATCTGCTGCAACTTTTGCATCAAGCTTTCCACAAGCTATATAATCAAGAAAAAATATTGGTTTTGCACCATGGCACAAAATGTCATTTACGCACATAGCTACACAGTCTATGCCTACAGTATCATACTTTTTCATTTTAAAAGCTATTTCAAGTTTTGTTCCAACTCCATCTGTTCCTGACACTATAACAGGATTTTTGTATTGTCCAAGTTCAAACATGCCTGCAAAACTACCTAAGCCATTTAAAACTCCAGGTATCATTGTTCTTGCTGCATGATTTTTTATAAGCTTTACTGATTCATAACCTTCTTCTATGTTAACTCCTGAATCCTTATAGGTTACCATAACATCACCTCTATTTTTATTATTCTAGTCTATCCTTTGCCGCTTCCATTGGTGCTTCTACAGGATACACTCCGCTAAAGCATCCCAAACAAAAACCTTTATCTTCTTTTAGTGACTTTAAAAGTCCTTCCATACTTATATAACCTAAGCTATCTGAACCTATTTCTTCTCTTATTTCTTCTACCGTACAGTTTGCTCCTATCAGCTCACTTCTATATGGAGTATCTATGCCAAAGTAACATGGATATTTTACTATAGGTGATGAGACTCTAAAATGAACTTCTTTAGCACCAGCTTTTCTTAAAGTTTCTACAAGCCTTCTACTTGTAGTTCCTCTAACTATAGAATCATCTATAATTACTACTCTTTTTCCATCAACATTTACTTTTAAAGGATTAAGCTTTACTGAAACAGCCTTTTCTCTTAATTCCTGTGAAGGTGTTATAAATGTTCTTCCCACATATTTGTTTTTTATAAACCCAATTCCATATGGTATACCCGAAGCTTCTGCATAGCCTACAGCTGCAGCAATACCTGAATCTGGTACACCAATAACTATATCTGCTTCTGCTGGGTTTTCTTCAAATAGTTTTCTTCCTGCTCTTAATCTTGATTCATAAACATTTATTCCGTCTATAGTACTATCTGGTCTTGCAAAATATATATACTCAAAGGAACAAGTTTCACATTTTGTTCTTTCTGCAAAATTTATAGATCTAATACCTTCATTATCTATAATAACAATTTCTCCTGGCTCTACATCTCTTATGAATTCTGCACCAACCGAATCTAAAGCACAGCTCTCAGAACTTAATATATAGCTATCATTCATTTTTCCTATACACAACGGTCTTATTCCATTAGGGTCACGTACACCAATTAGTTTATCTTCAGTTAAGATAACAATAGCATAAGAACCTTTTATAGCTTGAATTGCATCTACGATAGCTCTTTCTATCCCTCTTTTTGCCCCTCTTGCTATAAGATTTAGAATTACTTCTGTATCTATTGAAGTCTGAAATACACATCCTCCATCCTCTAAAAGTTCCCTTATTACATCTGGATTTACAAGATTTCCATTGTGAGCAATAGCAATAGAACCTAATTTATATTTTCCAATTATAGGCTGAGCATTGTTGACATTATTAGCACCTGTAGTTGAATATCTTACATGGCCAATAGCTGACATACCTTTTAAACTTTTCAATGTATTCTCACTAAATACATCAGATACTAATCCCATATCCTTGTGCATATTTAGTTCTTTTCCATCTGATACAACAATACCTGCACTTTCTTGACCTCTATGTTGAAGTGCATATAATCCATAGTAAGTTATAGATGCTACATCTAAATTATCCTTTGAAAATATACCAAATACTCCACACTCATCCTTAAATTTATCCTCTTCAAAATCCAATGATAAAGGAGTATTAAAATTTTCTTTTAGGTTGCTCATATAAATTTTTACCTCTCTTCATAATTATTAATTAGTGTATAACTTACTTTCCACTTATTCTATTAAATATTTCTACATATGCTTCTTTAACGTTACCTAAGTCTCTTCTAAATCTATCCTTATCAAGTTTTTCGTTAGTATTTACATCCCAGAATCTACATGTATCTGGTGAAATTTCATCTGCTAAAAGAATTTCTCCGTTGTATCTTCCAACTTCTATTTTAAAATCTATTAGTTTTATTCCCTGCTTTAAGAAAAATCCCTTTAGAATATCGTTAACTTTTGCCGCTATTTTGTATATAGCATCTAATTCTTCAAAAGTCGCAAGTCCAATTCCAACTGCATGGTAATCATTTATTAATGGGTCTCCTAAATCGTCATTTTTATAGCTTAATTCAAATACTGTAGTTTTAAGTTCTGTACCTTCAGCTATTCCGTATCTCTTAGCCATGCTTCCGGCAGCCACATTTCTAACTATAACTTCAAGAGGAATAATTTCAACCTTTTTACAAAGTTGTTCTCTTTCATTTAGTTTTCCTTCAAAGTGAGTTTTTACACCATTCTTTTCTAACAATTCAAATAATGCTGAAGTTATTGAGTTATTTAAAGTTCCTTTATCTTCGATTTGTCCTTTCTTTTCTCCGTTAAAAGCAGTAGCATCATCTTTATAATAAACTATTACCTTATCTGCATCATCTGTAGCATAGATTTTCTTTGCTTTTCCTTCATATAACATTTCTCTTTTTTCCATTTTAAAATTCCACTCCTTCTTCATTTTCCTTTATAAATTTTTCTTTCATGTTTTTTCTATATTCAATTAATTTATCTTTAATTTCTGGATATTTTAATGATAGCATCTGAACCGCAAGCATACCTGCATTGTAACTATTATTTATTCCAACAGTTGCAACTGGTATTGATTTAGGCATTTGAACTATTGATAGAAGAGAATCCATTCCATTAACTGCCGCATTAATTGGAACCCCTATAACAGGAAGAACTGTATGAGAAGCTATAACTCCTGGGAGATGAGCTGCAAGACCTGCTCCTGCTATAATACATTCACATCCTTTAGCTTCAATTCTTTTTATTGTATCCATAAGTTTTTCAGGCACTCTATGAGCTGATAGCACATATGCCTCATATTCCACATCGAATTCTTTTAGTACACTCGCTGCACCCTTCATTTTATCAGTATCAGACTTACTGCCAAAAATAATAGCAACTTTCATAGAAAAATCCTCCTTAAGTAGTCGATTAATATTAAATATAATAAAAGCTTTGCTAAGACTCTCGGAGAATCCAGTAGCAAAACTTCACCTGACTAGCCATTAACCTAATAAATTAGATTAATGGCTACTATTACAACACTAGATTCACCCATAGATAGAAAATTTAAGGTTTCCTCGTAGAAACTCCTGAACCATATTATCAGGATTATACGGATGACTTTTTTTATTCTCTTGTATATTCATGTTAACATAGCACTTTCAAAAAATCAATACGTTTTTTATTTATTTTGAGTTAAATATTCGTCATTTATAAAGCCTTAACTTTCTTTCTACTGTTTATAATTCGTACTGTAACGAACATTGTGAATTAATCATATCTATTAATTATTATATGTTATAATAATTAATAATAGTGATAACGGTAATTAAAGGAGGTCTCTTTATGAAGCTTGTATGTATGGGAGATAGCTTGACTTATGGATATGCTATTTTTAGAAAAGATTGTTGGGTACATCTTTTAGAAAATGAACTTAATATAGAAATAATTAATGTAGGAATAAATGGAGATACAACTGCAGGAATGCTTTCAAGATCCTATGAAGATATTGTCCAAAACACCCCTACACATGTAATTATTATGGGTGGAACTAATGACTTTATTTCAAATCGACCCTTACATTTAGTAGAAGAAAATATTAAACAATTAGTAAATGAAGCTATCGAAAATAAGATTGTTCCCATAATAGGCATAGAACCTCCTATAGATAGGATATTAGCAGAAAGGAAGTGGACTGATGCTGTAGATTACGATAAAATAAATTTAATATTATGTGAGTACAGGAAGTGGATTATTAACTTTTCAGATAAAAAAAATATAAATTATATAGATTTTCACAATAAGTTTATAGAAGAACTCAAAGATAAAGATCCAAGAGAATTATATGTGGATGGTTTACATCCAACCCCTTATGGGCATGAACTTATGGCTAAATGTGTTATCAATCTCTTTAAAAAAGTATTATAGGGTTTTAAACCCTATAATACTTTTTTCAACTGTGTTACATCATATTCTTTAACTAATTTACTGTTGGCTTCATCCATGATAATAAGATTTACTTTTCCGTCTTTAATTTTAAGTACTTTTCCTTTAGTTTTTGTTCCTATAACATTTACAGGAGTTTTTAGCATAAGCTCTTTTACGTCATTAGAATTACAGTAAGTACACTCATCTTCATTCGTTATAACTCTTTTGCATTCTGAACAATAATAGAGTCTTTCCATATAATAATACCTCCTAGCATGTCATTTGAATTTTACCTCAATTTTATATATTCTATATTTTCACTCAATTTCCTTTTTTAAGAACTAAAAAAATTTATAATATATATACTGTAGATAAAATTTTATTAGGGCAGGAACTTCTCTCAAATACCCTGCGACTTCATGGGATTTATACTCCTTAACAAAAACACCAGAATATGAAGCATTAATTTTACAATAAAGTGCTATTAAACTAGCCCGTTTTAAGTGATATTTATTAGATACTATTAAAGCTGTCTTAAAATTGTTTCTTTCCATTAACTTTTTTGAGTTTGATAGATTTTCCATAGTAGTCATAGATTTATCTTCTGCTATAATATGATTTGTTTTAATTCCCTTAGATACTAGGTATCTTTTCATGGACTCAGCTTCAGATATACTCTCTCCAGCACCTTGCCCACCGGATACAATAATGTAATTTCCATAACCTTGTTCATATAATTCAATAGCATGTTCAAGTCTAGAAGTCAGGAAAGGACTTGGTGTAGTTCCATATACTTTACAACCCAAAACTATAATGCAATCTGACTTTTGAGGTCTGACATTTTGTCCAAAATAAATTACTGAGCACAAGGAAAATAATATAAATATCACCCCACATATTAATATAACCTTGAAAAATTTAAACACCTTATTCATAAATTAATCTCCTTGTATACAAGATACTCAAATACTGCTATTCTTTATTTTATGACGATCATCGACCATATGTCAACCTTTTCCTTTATATCCACAAATTATTTAATCATCTGCATCTAGGTCATACATTATAGATATACAAACTATACACTTAACATATAGCTGAATACAAATTAAGTTCCGGTCATATTTACCTATATACTCTAAAAACTTGCTTATAAAAAATCAGATAGAGCAAAAGCCCCATCTGAATATATTAAAATCTATAATTATTCACCTAACACAGCAAATCTTATTATAAATAATGCTGCTAGTATATATACTATTGGATGAACTTCTTTTCGTCTACCTGTTACTAACTTTACAATAGGATAAAAAATTATTCCTGCTGCAATCCCATTTGCTATACTATAGCTGAATGGCATAATAGCTATTGTAAAGAAAGCTGGAAGTGCCTCTGTAAAATCCTCAAAGTTTATTTTTGTAACAGCTCCCATCATCAACACTCCAACAATTACAAGCGCTGGTGCTGTAGCTTCAGATGGAACTACTCCTACTAATTGAACAAAGAACAATGAGAGCAAGAACAATACACCTGTTGTAAGAGATGTAAGACCTGTTCTTCCACCTTCTGATATACCTGATGTAGATTCTACATAAGTAACTACAGTACTTGTTCCAAGCATTGAACCAACAGTTGTTGCTACTGCATCTGATAAAAGAGCTTTGTTCATACGTAGAACTCTTCCATCTTTATCAAGCATCTTAGCTTTTTGTGCTGTTCCAACTAATGTTCCTATAGTATCAAATAAATCCACTAAACTAAAAGTTAATACAACCATAATTAAACTTGTAATAGCTCCAACCATACCTGCTTTTCCTAGTCCTAAAAGGCCCTTAAAATCAAAAGCAAACATAGTAGGTGCTATTGATGGTGGTACACTTATTATTTTTATTCCTTGAAGATGAGTTATTCCAAATGGTATTCCTACAATAGTTGTTAATATTATTCCAATAAGTATAGAACCTTTAACTCCTTTTGACATTAATATTGCTATAATGACAATACCTATTAGGGTTACCATAACGTGAGGATCAGTAAACTTTCCAAAGGAAACCAAAGTCGCTGGGCTAGATACTATAATTCCACCACCCTTAAATCCTATAAGAGCTATAAACAAACCTATACCGCCTGAAATAGCAAGTTTAAGATTTTGAGGAAGTGCATCCACTATTTTTTCTCTGATTGATGTTACTGTTATTATTATAAAAAGTACACCTGACACGAATACTGCTGCCAATGCCTGTTGCCATGTATATCCTAAAGTTAAGCATACGCTGTATGTAAAGAAGGCATTAAGTCCCATACCTGGTGCTTGAGCAAATGGCAAATTAGCATAAAGCCCCATTACCAAAGTACCTATCGCAGCTGCTATACATGTTGCTCCAAATACTGAAGCTACAATTGGATCATTAATTGCTGAAATACCAGCTTTAACAGCAGCATCTCCCATAAGTCCTTGAGAATTCATACCTGATTGCATTAATATAGCTGGATTTACAAAAATGATATACGCCATTGTAATAAACGTAGTTATCCCAGCAATTATTTCTGTCTTTACATTAGTATTATTTTCTGACAACTTAAAAAATGAGCCTAAAAATGATTTTTGTTCTCCCACAGGGTTAGCTTTTTTCATGTTCATTATTTTCCCTCCAATAAAAAAAGCTCCTGATTCGAATCATGAGTAAATCCGAACTAGAAACTCCACTTAGTAAAATAGTTTTAACGGATTCACCCATAGTCAGAGATTTACGGTACTCTGGTAGAAACTCTTGAACCATATTATCAAGATTATACGGACGAAGTAAATTATATTAATATTATTACATTACATATATTATCATCGTCAAAGGACAAAGTCAACATTATTTTGCTATTTTTCGTCCATATTGTTCTTGTCTGTCTTTATTATACATTTTTTTTCACAGTTAACATTCGTAATGTGTCGAACATTAAACATTTTTATATGTATGGTAATTTATAAAGTTCTATCTAGATCATTAATTGGTATTCATCAATTATGATATAAATATTAATCAACTCCACTTTTCAAATTAATGATTTTTCTATCAGAGTAATCCATCCTATACAAGTCAAATATTGTATTATCTAATTCCATCTCAAGTTCATGAATCCTATTTATATCATTCCACTTTTTTGCTGCAATTATATCATTAACTACTTTTTCTATCTTTTTTTGCTCACTTAAATCACATCTTTTAATTGGTATCCTGTTCAAGCTATACTTTTTAATCTGTGGGGTACTATTTAAATTTGTAACAAGAAAATTTAAATAGTACCACTCCATGAGTTTTGAATTCAAGATTGCTAAAACATATTCATGTAAATATTTATTATCTAAATTTATTATCCCATAAAGCGATTGTTCTATTATATATCCGCTGCTATCTATCGCAGATATTAACTTGTTTCCTGTCTTTCTAACCAATATTTTAAAAGGGGATTTTAATTTTGTCATATTTTTTGTACCTCCTTTTATGTTTTCTGGTAAGAACTCGTAATAGCATTTGCCTGATACATTAAATTTATTTATATTTTCACCTTTAATTATTTCTATCTGAGAGGACTTTACTTTTTCTTTAGTTATCTTTTTCGAATCTCCAATAAATCCTGTAAATGTGGAACTTATATCTCCCAGGAATTCGCTTTCATTTTCAATCTTATTTTTTATATGCCTGTAATAATCATTCTTTTCATATAAAAATTCATAATTTTCATTATCCAAGTATTCTCTTTGATCAACAATATACTTTCTCTTTTCATATATATCTAATTTAATTTTATTGTTTAGATTATATTTTTTTTCAATTATGAAAATCATAGTATCAGTATTTATATTTGGAAATTCTATTTCAAAAAATAGCTGTAAAATACTGTATTCATCGAGTATTTTCTTTCTAAGCGATTTATATTGTAAATTATTTGCAAATCTATCTGGTACAACAAATCCAATTACTCCACCATTTTTAGCAAGTTCAAATGATCTTTTAATAAAATATTCATACAAGTTAGGTAAGTAACTATTTCCCTGATATTTGCTTATATAATATCTAATTAACTTTTTTTTTATATCACCTTTATGCTTTCTGCTTAACGAAACCCAAGGCGGATTTCCTACAATGTAATCATATCTTTCGCTCCAAAACTCACAAATTTCTACTAGCTTCTTATTTTCTGTATAACTTAATTCCTTATTTATTAAAACACCTTCAATATCCACATATTCACATAAATATGCCCCATTCTTTGTCTTTACGATATTTTTCCAATTATAATCTTCCTCATACTTTATTAAAGTATCACAGCAAATTATATTTGGACTTAAATATGACCTATCGGTGGATTTTGAAGACAGATTTATTTTAGCGAGTTCTACTGCATTATCATCTATATCCGATCCATATATGCAATTTTTTATTATATGATAATGTAAATTTTCATAGGTCCAATATTCTATTCCTTTTACCTTCTTCTCACCATTTTCTGTACACATTGTAAATTCGTAATCATAATACTTTTGTCTTAGAGAAGAAAGTCTTTGTAAAAATTTTTTAATTAATAAGTCATAAATTCTAACTAAAAAATAGCCACTCCCACATGCAGGGTCTAATATTTTTACAAAAGGATTTTTTTCTATATCTATGTTTTTTATAGTATTTTCTATAATATAATCAATTATAAAGTCTGGTGTATAAAACCTTCCATAATCTTTTCGAGTTTTCATATCCATATTTTGCTCATAATCTTTTCCCATTACAATTGACCCATGTTCTTTATCGTTCATATACATACCTTTCTAGAATTAAATCATTTAAAATCAACCTCAGTTTTTACAATTTCAGAATTGCTGCCCACTCTTATAGGCGGTCCCCATGTACCAAATCCTGAAGTCACGATAATATTAAACTTATCTTCTTTTAAATACCCATAATCTATTTTAAAT
The DNA here is from genome assembly GCF_019207025.1 of Clostridium thailandense. Classification (GTDB taxonomy): domain Bacteria; phylum Bacillota; class Clostridia; order Clostridiales; family Clostridiaceae; genus Clostridium_AM; species Clostridium_AM thailandense. Next base: position 20,358 of record NZ_JAEEGC010000037.1, read on the forward strand.
ATTTTTTTTGTTATTAAGTTTGTCGGGAAAAATTGTCCCTTATGTGTATGTCCTGAAAATTGAAGATCCACTCCTGCACTTTTAGCTTCTTCTATTTTAACCGGCTGATGATCCAAAACTATTATAGGCAAAGTTTTATCACACCTTTCGATTAGTTTCGAAATATCTTCTCTCTTTTTTCCATTTACTCTGACACCCGAAACATCATCTCTTCCAACTACATAAAAACTATTATTTACTTTTTCCACACCATCTTTTAAAAGTATAATATTAGCCTCTTTATATGCCTTCTCTATTTCCTGAATGTTTCCTCCAATGTATTCATGATTTCCAAGCACTGCGTAAACTCCGTATTTTGATTTAATTTGTTTGAAGGTTTCTCCCATGTTTTCTGTTAAAAATGGACTTATATCATCATCTACAATATCTCCACACAAAAATACTATATCTGGTTTTAACCCATTAATCTCAACAATCATTTTATTCAGTCTGCTTTTCCCTACTATGCTTCCTAGATGAATATCTGATACAGTTACAATGTTTAAGTTTTTCAAATCTCCAGCTCTTTTATCTATAGCTATATCATATTTGATGATCTTCGAATGAGTAGCATTATAGGTACCGTAGGCTAGAATAATAAAAATTACAATAAATATTGACATATTTAAAATTAGTTCCACATTGTATCCTCTAAACAATACTCCTGAACTTGCTAACTTTATTAACACTTTCACTATAGCTAATAATACTGCAAGAATAATAAAATAATATAATGCAGCAATCCAATAGCCTCCAACTATATTAAAGGCTGCATCAACAGTAGAAGGTAAAAATTTTCCACCTAATCTTCCTAAAAAAAACGACAAGGCTATAAACGCAAATAATATCCAATATAAGTATACATTTATAAAGGGAAGCAGTTGTCTTATAATTATCCATCCTCTTAAACCTACAGTCAGGTTTATCGCTGCAAAAATAGTCAAAAATATTATTCCTATTAAATATACCATTTAAACCACCTTTAATTAATCTTTCCTTAATTATTATATTTTAACACAAACCAAACAAAGTATAAAAAGACTTTTTAGAGGTTACTCTATAAACAGAGAAAGGAGGTCTACTAATGCATAGAGAAAGTAAAAAAGCTACAAAACCACAAAATAAAAAACTTTCAAAACCAGATATAAAATATGAAGAAGAAATGGAAAAAAGGCAGCCAAAAAGTGCTCTTGATATCGATAGAATCAGTAATCCTTAACTATAAAACCCCAGAAAAATTTCCGGGGTTTTATAGTTATTCCAAACACTCTTTAGATTGTTTATCTTCAGACTGCAATGATTCTTTTTCTTCCTTGAGCTTCTTTACCTCTAATGATAAAAATACAGCTGTCAAAATAGAAGCTATAAAATCTGATATAGGTGCAGCTGCCCAAACACCATTTAATTTAAAAATACTTGGTAGAATTAGTAACATAGGAATTAAAATTATTACCTGCCTTAAAAGAGCTAAAAACATTGATATTTTTGCTTTACCTATAGCTTGAAAAAAATTTGAACTCACTATTTGAAATCCTACTAGCGGAAACATTAACATAAATATTTTTATGCCATGTGTAGTTATTTGCGTTAAACTAACATCAGATTTATTGAACATTTTAACTAGGACTACTGGAAAGACAAAGACTATTAAGGTACCAACAGTCGCAATTACCGTAGCCGCAACTACCGCAAGCTTTAAAGCTCTTTTTACGCGTTCATACTTTTTAGCACCATAATTAAATCCTATTATAGGTTGAGAGCCTTGGTTTATACCAAAAATAGGCATCAGAATCATAGTTGCGATACTATTTATTATTCCAAATGCACCAATTGCCAAATCTCCTCCATAAACTCCCAAGCTTTTATTTAAAATGACATTAACAGCACTAGCCGCAATTTGCATAGCAAAGGGTGACATTCCTATAGCAAATATACTTAATACTACATCTTTTTCTAATTTGAAATTTCTTCTCCTAAGCTTCAATAAACTACTTTTCCCACTAAAATATGAAAGCACCCAAATAGTATTAAATCCCTGTGATATAACCGTTGCTGTAGCAGCTCCTTTTATACCAAAATTAAATACATATATAAATATGTAATCTAAAATTATATTTAATATACATCCTATAAGCATAGTTGTCATTGCTTTTTTAGGATTTCCTTCAGCTCTAATTATATTATTCAATCCAAATCCTAAGTTTTGAAGCACAGCACCAGCTAAAATAATGGTTATAAACTCTTTGGCATAACCTATGGTGTTATTACTTGCTCCAAAAGATCTAAGCATAGGCTCCATAAACATAATTCCCAAAAACGTGACTATTAACGAAACTATTATTAATAGAGTAAAAGCATTTCCTAATATTTTTTCTGCATCCTCTTTTTTATGTTGCCCTAATTTAATAGATATACGGGCTGCCCCTCCAATACCTACTAGCATTCCAAAGCCCATAATTAAGATTCCTATCGGGAAAGTAAGACTCACACCTGAGATAGCCATAGCACCTACTACTCTTCCTATAAATATTCTATCAATTATAATATACAATGAGTTTACTAACATTCCGACTATTGCTGGAATAGAAAATTCAAAAAGTAATTTTCCAACACCTTCCTCAGCCAACTTTTTCGAGCGCTCCATTTAATAACCTCCCATTAAATTTTATATAACTTATATGAATATCTAATCAATTATCCAAATTATTCTACACACATAAATTTAGTTTGTCAACAGCCATCTTAATCACAATTTTCAGTTAAGTTAACAATTATTAAACAAAAAAGTTAAATACCATTAACATTTTTGTCACTTAAGTGTAACAAAATATAATTAATATTATGTTATACAGTTAAATATAAAGTTACTGTTGTATAGTAATTCTATTTAAAAATTATTATGTAAATTTATATATTTAAGGAGGAATAACTTATGAATAATTTTGATAATGAAACTAAAAAAAGTATAGATATGGAAAATAACAACAACCTTATCGAAGTTAACGATGTAAAATTTTATAACTGTGATGAAAATGCAAAGTCGCCAAAGCCTTCTAAACATAAAGGAAGAAAGGTTTTATCTTATGTAATGGTAGGATTGCTATGCAGCGTAATAGGAGGTACTGCTTCTACTGCTGCTTCATTATATCTTTTACCTAAATCGAGCTTTTTTAAGGACACTCCTTTATACCAAAGTATAGCTCAAAGCAGCAGTGCTAAAACTGTTAGTGCTTCACCTATGTCTTCTGTAAAAGGCTCTCTTTCAGTTGCTGACATAGCCAAAAAAGTAGGTCCTGCAGTAGTTGGGGTATCTGTAAAAAGCACTTCTCAAGGTGATTTCTTTTCTTCTTCACAGGAAGAAGAGGGTATGGGTTCTGGTATTATCATAAATGAGGATGGATATATTCTTACTAACAACCACGTTATCAGTGGTGCCGATACAGTAAGCGTAATTCTTAACAATAAACAGGAAGTACCTGCAAAAGTGGTAAATTACGATTCTAGTCTTGATTTAGCCATCATTAAAGTTACAAAGAGCGTCAAAATGCCAGCTGTTGCTGAGCTAGGTAGTTCTAAGGATATGCAAGTAGGAGATCCTGTAGTAGCCATAGGAAATCCATTAGGAAAAGAATTATTAGGCTCTGTAACTACAGGAGTAGTAAGTGCTATGAATAGAGAAATTAGTGTAGGTAACTCTAAGCAGACCTTTATACAAACAGACGCAGCTATAAATCCTGGAAATAGTGGTGGTGCTCTTGTTAACTCTCTTGGTCAAGTTATAGGTATAAACAGTGCTAAAATCGGAGGAAATGGCGTAGAAGGCATAGGTTTTGCTATACCTATAGATACAGTTAAAACTAAAATAAATAGCCTTCTAAAGCCAATATTGAAGGTTGGTATATCTGCTGAGGAAGTAACTTCAGATATGGCTTCACGTTATAATGTTCCTCAAGGAGTTCATATAGTTCAAGTTCAAAAATTTAGTGCTGCTGAAAATGCTGGAATTCAAACTGGAGATATAATCACAAAATTTGATGGTAAATCCATTAAAACTGTAGATGATATAAACAAAATTAAATCTGAACATAAATCTGGTGACAAAGTTCAGGTAGATGTATATAGAAATGGTGAAAATAAAAGCTTAACCCTTAAACTAACAGAATAATTTAAACACCTTAGCAATAACAATTTGCTAAGGTGCTTTTTTATTATCTAAAAACCATATCCTATGAATTTTTTCTGTCCACGAAGTCAATCCATATTCATTTTTGCTATATTTTATTAGTTCTTTCTTACTTTTATTACTTATATACATATTCCAGGTAATCGAGTTTAAATTTAGTACATTCCTTATTATATTTTCACTGCATCTCTTATACTTATAATTTTCAATTATTTTTATAACATCGTAAAAATTTTCCATTTCATTCTCTAAGCCTTTTTCTATGTCTCTAATAGATAAATATTTTTTACTATCTTCTAAAAGCTTTATGACTTCTAACCTCAAAATATCAAAAGCTTCATCAAGTAATTCGGTATACTCTTCATTTATTCTACAATTAGAATTTTTTTTAGTTAATAATTTTTCATTAATCGCACTTTCTATTAATACTATTTCTTCTTTTGTAAGTTTATAAGAAGAATATAAAATACGATTACTCATTTTAATGCTTGCTTTCAGTTCCAAATTTAAATTCACTTTTCTATCTTTAAATTCCTTATAACTATGTAGAATTTCATCATAGCCCTTATTCTTCACTGTAAAACTTAATTTTAAAAATTTAATTTTTTCTTTTATATCTACTATATTTTTAATCAGTTTTTCATATTCCTCATCATGCATTAAACTCAAATTAATAGGTAATTGCTCTACATCATAATGCTGTATATAAGGATAAGCCTTAGGATTAGTTATTAAAGCTTCTTTAAAATAAAAGTTATTTAAAGTTGATTGGATTTGCCCTAACAAATTATAAACTTTATAGCTACTACAAGGAATAACTAAGTATACTGATTGCTCTGCGAAAAATCCTTTTTCATCAATAGCTGCAACCAAGTTATTTCCTGTCTTTCTTAACAATATTTTTGGGTAAAGATTGTGCTTTTTAACATCTCTAGTTCCTCCAAATATTTCTATATCATTTATACAAAAGCATCTATTATCATTATCTATTATATACTCATCTAAATCTCTTCCTAATACTATCTTATCTGTCATACTGTTATCTTTATATTTGTTCAAATAATAGCCTTTGTTTTTTACCATCATGCCAACATGAACATCACAAAATTCTTTTAGAGACTTTGAATTGCTCTTAATCTTCTTGATCACCCCTTGATATTCATTTCTTGTGAGTATGTTTACTGTAAATTTCTTATCTTCACTTATATACCTTTGTTTAATACAGCTGCTATAAAAATTATCTTCATTAATATATTCTAATTTTAGTTGTACAATGTCATTATCTATATATGTGCTTCTTTCTATAATATAAATAACTGTTCCTACAATAGCATCTTCAAATATTTGTTCTGAAAAACGGGTTATATTTAATATTTTAAAATTACTAACTAAATTTCTCCTTGATTCTGCATAACTACTTGCTAAAAAATACCTATCTGGTATTATGAAGCCATGTTTTCCTCCATATTTTAACTTTTCTAAAACTCTTTCCATAAGCAAATAAAAAGTGTTCTTCTTATATCCTACTGTTTTATAGTTGTTCACAATATAATCCCAATAATCCTTTTCTATTTCAGACTGTAATAACATTACATATGGAGGATTACCTACTATATAATCAAACTGATTATCCCACAATTTTCTTAACTTAGAGATTTTTTTATCAATTATTTTTATATCTGAAGAATCTTTATATATAATTGAATTGAGTTCATCATTTGAATTTAACTTTTCCCATTTTATTAAGCTATCCCCTTCAATTATATTCACATCAATTTCAATTTTATTTTTGCATACACCTAAAAGATTTTTTTTTGTAAGTTCTACTGCTGATGGATCTAAATCAACCCCGTATAGGCAATTCTTTATAATATGATAGTCTATATTTTTTTCTACCCAATAATCTTTTCCCATAGTTTTCTCTAAATTATTGCTAAAAGATTTTTTATTTTCCATATAATAGATGCAGTTCTTATACTTAATTCTTAACTCATCTAAATTATCTAAAAACTTCTTTTTCAATATATTATAGGCTTTAATTAAAAAATATCCTGCGCCACAAGTGGGATCAAGAACTTTTACAAATGGATTCTCTAACACATCCGCCTCAGAAACAGTATATTTTAGTATATAATCAACTATATAATCTGGAGTATAGAATATTCCCATAGATTTTCTAATATTTTTATCCTTTAACTTTTCATACGTACTTCCTATGGCATTCATAGATCTCTTCTCCTTTAATTATGGATATAAATCTAAACCTTTTTTCTATAAGTATATATATAGAAACCTATGCATAATACAATTCCCGCTAAGCTTACCAATTGGGCCATTCTTATAATACCGAACATTAAGCTATCTGTTCGCATTCCTTCTATAAAAAATCTTCCTAAAGAATATAATCCTACATATGTAAAAATTATAGTACCTTTCTTTAATTTTTTATTTAATAGATATATAAGAATTAGACAAACTACAAGATTCCACATAGATTCATATAGAAAAGTTGGATGATAATAAGTGCCATCTATGTACATACCTTTTTGTATGAAACTTGGAAATTTACTTATAAAATCATAAGTCACAGGTCCACCATGAGCCTCACCATTAAAAAAGTTTCCCCATCTTCCTATCGCTTGACCTAATATTAATGAAGGGGCTGCTATATCAGCCATTTCCCAAAAATCTAACTTTTTTCGCTTGCAATATATATAAGCCGAAGCTAAGGCAAATATAACTCCTCCGTGAATTGCAAGCCCTCCTTGCCTTATATTAAATACATTTATCAGATTGTCTCTGTAATCACTAAATTGAAATATTACATAATAGGCTCTTGCTCCTATTATGGCAAAAGGAAAAGCTATTAAGAAAGTATCTATAAGTTTATCATAATTATAGTTCTTTCTTTTACAATTAAAATTTGCAAGTATAAGGGCTGCAGTAATTCCAAGTGCTATTATTATTCCATACCACCTTATTTCAAAACTTCCTATTGAAAATGCTACTGGATTCATAAATTTACATCCTTTCTATATATATAAAATTATATCACTTTATATAATACTACAAAGAATAAAAGACTTCCAGCTAATAAATTTTAGTTAAAAGCCTTTATATTTCTCATACCCACTTGTGACAATTATCACAAAAGTTCTACAGTAATTAAACAATCATTAAATCTCTTATTAAACTGATTCTAATACGTCCTTTTTAAAGTTTTTGTTAACTTTTGCAGATTTAAACATCATCACTGATGTATATTAAGCAGTAGCAAAAGAGGAACAAAAAACAAAAAGACCCACTACAAAGTGGGTATATAACCTGCGACCAAACCTATAAGCCGAGTTCTGTATTTGACAATCATCTATCTAGGCCTATTGTTACCAATAGGCTCAAGCGATACTACCCGGAAGCGAAGCGGGCCACTCCTTAAACGCTTCCCTATTCGATCTTGCTCCAAGTGGGGTTTACATAGCCGCAAAGTCGCCAATGCGCTGGTGAGCTCTTACCTCGCCTTTCCACCCTTACCGAAACAAAGTTCCGGCGGTATATCTCTGTTGCACTTTCCTTCAGGTCACCCTGACTGGGGGTTATCCAGCACCCTGCCCTACGGAGCTCGGACTTTCCTCTCCTGTGTTACCACAGCAGCGATTGTCTGGCTTACTCGCAGATATTATATTATCACATATAATAATAAAATGCAAATAGTATTTTACTGTAAAACATCATATTTCGTTCCTTAATAGAAAAATAATTATTTCGCTTTTTTAAGCTCTGCTTCATTTTCAAATTCCAATTTAAGCTTTCTCAATATGTAGATGCATGAGCCATTCTTTAATGTTTTTATGCCTTCTTTTATTATTTTATGATTTTCTTCAATCTCCAAAAGCATACTTAAACTCATTCTTTTTCCTCCTCATATTCTATAAAAATTTGATATCTTAATATATGTTTCTCTCACATTGATACTTAAATTTTATATTATTATAGTTAAAGAAATATTAAGCTAATGTTATAAAAAAATAGAAATAGGCGTACGCCTATTTCTATTTATATTTATAAGGATTTTTATTCAATTCAGATATATGTACAGGGTTGTTGAATCCCATATCTTCTAGAGTGTTCTTCAGCCATTTTGCTAGAATTTTCATAGCAGGCCACTCAGTTCCAAAATGTCCAGCGTCAATAACAGGTATACCCTCCTCCAGTAAATCACTAACATAATGGTAGGTTGTATCTCCTGTAATTATACAATCCGCTCCTAATCGTATAGCAGCATTAAAATATCCTTGACCACTGCCATTTATAACAGCCACCTTTTTAACCTTTTTTATATCATTTCCACTGTACCTAAGTAAAGGAATGCCTAAGCTTTGCTTAATTCTATCACACACATCAGATAACATTATTGGTTCTTCTAGTACAGCAATTCTTCCTATACCTGTACTAAAGTCATTATCTCTTCTAGCATCTGATAGTTCTATAGTTTTATAATTATTAAACCCTAATAGTTGCATAATAATATCATTTATTCCACCTGCAACAGAATCTAAGTTAGTATGACTTGAATAAACATTTATTTCACTTTTTATAATTTCAATTATTTTCTTTCCTAATAATGTATCAGTTGTTATATTATTGGGCTTTTTAAAAAGTAAAGGATGATGAGTGAGTATAAGATTACACTTCTTTCTCTTAGCTTCTTCTATGACATTTAAAGTACAATCTAAAGATATTAGTATTGATGTTACTTCACTGCTTTTGTCCCCAATCATAAGTCCTACATTGTCATAACTTTCTTTAAATCTTGCTGGTGCATGTTCTTCCATTATTCTATCAATATCCATGATTTTTAAAGGCATTCTAACATCTCCTCAAGCTTTTCAATTTTACTTTTTACTTCAAGCTTTCTATTTTTAGCACTCTCTGATTCTTCTGTTATATTTTCCAATATCTTTATATAACGCTCTATCTTCATCTCAATATATCTATTTGCAAGTGCATGTCTTTTTTCTATTAATGTTTTTCCAATCTCATAGTATATACTATCTATATCTTCTGTTTTTCTATCATAGCATATTTTAACAATCTCATAAAGTTTATTGTCTTCAATACATAACTCTTCATCAATTATTTTATATCCTTTTGTATAAATGTATTCTCTTAATACTTCAGGATTTTGAACTGGTTGAAGTACTGCAAACTTTGCTTTTTTAAATACGTCTATTCCATCTTCTATAATATCTCTTATTAAGTTTCCACCCATACCTGCAATAACTATTCCTTGTACTTCTTCGGACTTAATTGTAGTAAGTCCTCCCCCTAATCTACATTGAATTTTATTCTCCAAACCTTCAAGCTTAACATTAATTTTTGCCTTTTCTACGGGACCCTTATTTATATCTGAAGCTATAGCCTTACTGCATATATCATTTTTAACTAAATATATTGGTACATACCCATGATCCGTTCCTATATCTGCTACACATTCACATGAATCAACCATACTTGCAATTGTTTTAAGTCTTAAACTAATTTCCATTAAATTATTCTCCATTTCAATGTAGTCTATCTAAAAGTTAATAATATTCTTATCTGCATGAAAAGAAACACAACAGATAAAATTAATGGTACATACATAAATTTATAAGCTGATTTTCTATCGTATTTTGCACAAAAATAAGCCGCATAATACATACAAACTAAAATAGCCATATTAAGTATTCCATAAAACATGTGCTTAAATGCAAACTGCTTGGCCGTTCCAAATTTAACCGCCACAAATTGAGCATTAAAATTTAAAGGCATCATTCCTGGTAACTTGTTGTAAACATATAGTATTAGGGGTGTTACAGTTATGATGCTTACAATTACAGCAACAATAGAGAATGGAATAAAGAATTTTTTATCCTTATAGAGATTAACATTTTTGTTTATTTTATAACTCCAACTTAATTCATTTACACCTTTTTTATTTAGTTCCTCCTCAAATTCAGAGAACTTCTCTGGAGATAGTCCATAATTTGTATCTTCTGTCTTTAAATATATTATATTTTTCATTGAAGTCACAAACATATAAGTGCTTCCTATTTTATCTATTATAGATCTTCCAATGGCATAATTATTATTTCCATAACCTGATAACTTAACCCCTTTTATGTAGCCTTGAGATTTCTGATATCCTTGTATTGAATCCAAGGACAATCTGATCTTCTTAAGCCCCAAGGCGCTGTCAATATATAAATTTTCATTATCTATAGAATAATTTAAAGAGCAGCTGATGAGCATATAATAAAGTTGGTATATATTAAAAATGACAATTGTTATCTTTAGCAATGTTGTAATTTCATAATAGCTAACAAGGTATAAAAGTATCGTTAGAAAAACATCATATGCAACAGTTATACCCAATATAGAATATACACCTGAACCCTTAACTGATTTATATGTTTTCACACCATCACCTTCCTTCATATATTATACCATAATCACTATTTAATAATAAATCAATTTTTGTCCACATAAGAAAAGCACCATAAACTGGTGCTTCTAATCTAGATAATCTTTTAATTTTTTACTTCTACTTGGATGTCTAAGCTTTCTTAAAGCTTTAGCTTCTATTTGTCTTATTCTTTCTCTAGTAACATTGAACTCTTTTCCTACTTCTTCCAATGTTCTGGCCCTTCCATCGTCTAACCCAAATCTTAATCTTAATACTTTTTCTTCTCTTGGTGTCAATGTATCTAGAACATTTATAAGTTGTTCTTTTAGCATAGTGAAGGCTGCTGCTTCAGCTGGAGCTGGAGCTTCGTCATCAGGAATGAAATCTCCTAGATGGCTATCTTCCTCTTCTCCTATTGGCGTCTCCAAAGATACAGGCTCTTGAGCAATTTTCATGATTTCTCTTACTTTATCTACAGGCATCTCCATAATTTTGGCTACCTCTTCAGGTTGTGGCTCTCTTCCAAGCTCTTGAAGAAGCTGTCTTGACACTCTTATAAGTTTATTAATAGTCTCAACCATATGAACAGGTATTCTTATTGTTCTTGCTTGATCTGCTATTGCTCTTGTTATTGCCTGTCTTATCCACCATGTAGCATAGGTACTAAACTTATATCCTTTCCTATAGTCAAACTTCTCTACTGCCTTTATAAGACCAAGATTTCCTTCTTGTATAAGATCTAGGAAAAGCATACCTCTACCTACATATCTTTTAGCTATACTTACAACAAGTCTTAGGTTCGCTTCCGCTAGCTTCTTTTTAGCACCTTGATCTCCATCTTCTATTTTTTGTGCTAAATTAATTTCTTCTTCTGAGGAAAGTAGCGGTACCTTTCCTATCTCTTTTAAATACATTCTGACAGGATCATCTATAGCAATTCCTTCTGGAATTGTTAAATCTAAGTCTTTTTCATCAACTTCTACATCCTGCATATCTCCTATAACTTCAATTCCCATTGATTCAAGTACTTCATATATTTTTTCTATCTGTTCAGGACTTAAATCAACTTCATCTAATTCATCCATTATTTCTTTATAAGTCAAAGTGCCATTTTTTTTACCTTTTTCAATTAGTTTTTTAACTATTTGCATCTTTGCACTTTTATCTTTCATGTTTTTGCCTCCTTCAGCCATCACTGTATCCCACCAATCTTTTTTTGTATTTCAATTAGTTCCTGTGCTAATTTTAATGATTCCTCAAGCCTTCCCTGTGATTCATACTGCTTTATCCTATTCATAAGTTCTTTTTTTTCTTCTTCAAGTTTATATTTTTCAATTTTCTTTACAAAATCGCTTATCATATTAGTATAATCATATTTCCCATATACTAAGTTAGTTTCTAAAATGTTTACCCATTCTTTAGAAGTATCTATATCATCACACTTTAATTCTATGCGTTTTTCCCTTTCCTTCTCATCAAATTGAATGTTTTCAACAATATAAACAAATATCTTCTTATGACTATCCAATACTAAATTATCTTTTTCTATAATATTTATTGCATATTCAAATGCATTCTTATCCTTTAACATAAGCTTTAAGAGTCCTCTTTCTGCTTTTAAATATGCCGGTTCTAAATATAATTTTTGTCCAAAATTGTTATCTATATTCATATTTTCGGACTTATTTACATTTTTTTGAATTTCACTATTTATTATGTCATATAAAGCCTGATCTCTAATTTTTGTTTCTTCTGATAACCTCTTTATGTAGACCTCTTTTTCTAATGGATCTAATTCTTCAAGTACTTCCAATACCTTCTCTGCATATTTTATAACATTATCAGAATCATTTAAATTTATTCCATCTTTAAGTTTATCCATTCTATAATCTATAAGTGATAAAGCTTCATCTATGAGTTTTAGAAAAGCCTCTCTTCCATTATTTCTTATGAATTCATCTGGGTCTTTACCCTGTGGGACCGTTAAAACTCTAACCTCTAACCCTACTTTTTTAAGTACTTCTAACCCTCTCAATGTAGCCATTTGTCCTGCACTATCTGCATCATATGAAATTATGACTTTATCAGCATATCTTTTCATAAGCTTAGCTTGATTTAAAGTTAATGCTGTTCCAAGAGATGCTACAGCATTAGTTATGCCATACTGATGGAGAGATATACAATCCATATAGCCTTCCACTACTATAAACATTCTCGAGTTATTATTCTTTATAGCAAAATTCAGTCCATATAGATTTATTCCTTTTTTAAATAATAACGTTTCTGGGGAGTTTAGGTATTTAGGTTTAGAATCATCTAGAACTCTTCCACCAAAACCAATAACTTTACCGCTATAATTGAAAACAGGAAATATAATTCTATTTCTAAATCTATCATAATATGAATTTTTTTGACTTTTTATTGTAAGTCCTGCCGTAGACATATCTAATTCAGTAAATCCTTTTGCTTTCAGATGCTTCAGCAATCCATCCCATTTATCAACAGAATATCCTAGTCCAAATCTTCTTATTGTAGTCTCTGTTATTCCCCTATTAATCAAATACCTTTTAGCATTTTCATTTTTCTGTAGACAATAAAAAAAATACCTAGCAGATTCTACGTTTATTTTATATAACTTTTCAAAATTATTTTTTTGGGTTTTATTTTCATCATCTAACTCTAAATCTATATTTGCTCTATCAGCCAATAACTTTACAGCTTCTGGGAAAGTTAAATTCTTCGTTTTCATAACAAAGGTTATAACATTTCCAGCTTCTCCACATCCAAAACATTTATAGATTTGTTTATCCACCGAAACGCTAAAAGATGGTGTTTTTTCATGATGAAATGGACACAACCCTGAATAATTTCTTCCTGCTCTTTTTAATCTTACACTTTCTGATACAATGTCTACTATATCATTTTCTTCTTTTACCCTTTGAATGACATCTTCCGATATCAATAAATACTCCCACCTATCTAATTATTAATTTAATATACCCGGATTAACTATATTCGACATAAATTACAACATTCCTCCTAGTAATATCAAATATTTTTATTTTAATATATTATATATATTCTTTATAGATATTAAATATCCTTCCAGAACAATATTATTGTTAAATTAATTTTAATATTACCATCAATTTAGCAATTTTTACTTGACTTTTGTTATTTTACCCATTTAATACTAAAAATTATTCCTAATATACAACAATTTTAGGAACATATATACTGTTAAATAAAAGCAAACAATAGTCATCACTCATTCCAGCTATATAGTCTGCAACTCCTCTATATAAGCCTTCCTTTTCTACAATGCTCATATAAAATTTGGGCATCTCATTTGGGTTTTTCAGGAAATATTTAAAAACCTGTTCTAATACAAATTTGGCTTTATCTCTTTCTGTTTTAAGTACAGGTCCTTTGTAAACTTTTTGAAACATAAAATCTCTAAGTTCTGATAAAGCCTTCCCCATTTCACTACTTAAAGAAACCCTACAAGTTCCTTTCTTTATATTTGCTATAGTAGTATATATGCAATCCTTAACTAATATATCAATCCTTCTGCCATGACTCTTCCCTAGTATACTTATTAAATTTTGCGGTAAATCTTCTTCCATTAGTAAGCCTGCCCTTATTGAATCATCTATATCGTGATTTACGTAAGCTATTTTATCGCTATACCTCACCACTTGCCCTTCCAATGTTGATGCTTCTAAATCAGAATTTGAAAAGCCACTATGATATAATATTCCATCTAATACTTCTTCAGTAAGATTCAATCCCATTCCCTGGCCTTCAATTTTCGTTAAGACTCGTACACTATTTTCATTATGCCTAAAACCTCCTGGTAAAAGTTTGTCCAAGACCTCTTCTCCATTATGAGCAAAAGCTACATGTCCAATGTCATGTCCTAAAGCAATTGCCTCTATCAAATCTTCGTTTAGCCCTATTCCTTTTCCTATGGTTTTAGCTATTTGAGATACCTCAAGCGTATGTGTAAGTCTTGTTCTGTAATGATCTCCCCATGTTTTTATGTATACTTGAGTTTTATGTTTAAGTCTTCTAAATGACTTGCTATGTATGATCCGGTCTCTGTCGACCATAAACACAGTTCTTAATTCATCTTTATGCTCTTCTATTTTTCTTCCTTTAGAATTCGCAGAAAATGTTGCCTCTGGTATTAGTATAAGTTCTTCATTTTTTTCTATCTTTTCTCTTAAAATCATAATAAACCACCTTATAACTTATTCTATATATATAACTAAAACTCCTTTTTTTATTGAATATGTATATTGTAACGATTTTATTAATATTATTATAAAGAAATAGCTTTTTAAGGAGTGTTAATAATGCCTTATGCGGCTAAAAAATATAGTTTAGATCTATTATCTGAAGAAAGTGTAAAAAAATACGTATTACCATATTATAATCTTCAAAATTCTGAAGTATCTAGAATTAAATTCAAAGATACAGATAAACAAAGAGCAGTTTATAAGGTTACTGCTTTAAATAAAAATTATTGTCTTAAAAAGGTTTATTTTTCAAAGGAAGATCTACTTTTTGTTTATTCAGCAATCGAATGGTTATATAGAAATAATATTAATACACCAAGAATACTTCCTACAAATACTAATGGCAGATTTATAACATATAATGATATGTTATTTATACTTACCCCATGGATAGAAGGTACCAAATGTAATTATGACAATACTGATCACATTCTTAATTCAATAAGAAACCTAGCTTATATGCATAAATCAGGAAAAAGCTTTAAGCCTATAGAAGGCAGTACTATAAGAACTCACTTTGAAAATATTAGTACCTCTATAAGCAAGCATTTTCATCAACTTCTATCCTGTTCTAATTTAGCATTTAAATATGGTGACAATTTTTCAAAGCTATTTCTACAAAACTTTAATATCAATTCACTATTAGCAGAAATAGCTTATCAGGTCTCATCTACAATAGACAATGCTAATTTGACTAAATCATTATGCCATTTAGATTATGTAAATAAAAACATAATATTCGACGAAAATGGTGATGTATGGGTAATAGACTTTGATAAGTGTAGCATCGATTATTCTACTCACGACATATCTTATTTTCTTAGAAGACTTTTAAGAAGAGAGAATACAATCTGGAACTTAGAACTTTCTTTAAAATGTTTGAATTTATATGAGGAAGTATGTCCACTAAATTTAGATGAATACAAATATATACTTGCTTATTTAGCCTTTCCTCAAAAGTTTTGGAAAATTTCTAAAGACTATTATAACAATATAAAAAAATGCAATCACAACTCCTTCTTTTATTTGCTAAAAAAAGCAACAAATAAAGATACAGAACACTTAGAGTTTATCATTAACTTTGGCAAATATATAGAGAATAAATTTAATACTAAAATAACTTAGGAAGCTGTCTTGAAGCTAAGTTACTTTTATTGATCGTGGCTGAAAGCCACTGTAATGATTGTCTTTTGCAATAAGATATCTAAACCAAGCACTTACCTCATATGCTGGAAGAATGTAAACATCTCCCTGCGTATGAGGTAAGCGTCTGCCTTGGATGTAACTGATCTATCTGCTCATCAGACTTACTAAACGTAAAAAAACTGCAGATGAATTATTTTTATCTGCAGCCTTAAGAAAATTTTTAAAGGTAATCTAATTTATATTATTTAAAATCAGTATTCAATTTTTATTTTTGACAATTCAAGATATTTTTAACAATAAATATGCTCACTTCTTGTAACTTTAAGTTCAATACCTATAATCATTTTTTCAAGAATTGAATTATAAGTTACTGCCCAACTTGGAGCTCCTACTGGTACAGAATTTGGATTTAGAAGTTCTTCTTTTTCACCTTCTACAAAAGCGCTTAATATTTCAACATTATCAGTTTCTTTGATAGGCTCTGTTGCAACTACCTCAACGAAAGTAGCAAAGTCTACTCTTGTTGTGAAGTGATATAAAGGACCATTTACATCAGTTCCTGTAAAATCTGTTATTGTTTTATAGTTTATATTCTTATCAACATAACCATCAATGATTACTTTTCCAAAGAACTTATCACAAACTTTACGCCCATAATTATTCGTATTTAATGGTATTAATTTAAAATCTGTAATTACAACTATTTTATCAATATCTTCAATACGAAAAACTGCAGGACTTGGTGGTGAAATTGTTAGTTCTCTAACTACGAATTCTTGTTTTTTCCCAAATCCAATAATTTTTGGAACTTGAATTAATTTTTTTGATTCACATTCAGGTTGATATTGAGGTGGAATTAGATTCGTCTTACATGACATAATGCTTATCACTCCTAATAATTTTGTTCTTTTAATAGAAAAAAATTATTCTACCAATTATTTTCATTTTTTCTTTTGTTATAGTATATTATATTCTCTAATGTTTTTTTTGCTACTCATATTTCGCTTAATAAAATAGTTTATTAATTTTATAAATAAAAATAAGGTATTGCTTTTAAAATTAATAATTAGTTCTAAATCGCAATACCTTATTTTTTATAGTATATAGCTTTAAATGCCTATTATTCTTTTATTATTTGCTTAATCGTGGATTCTTTACCTCTGCTTGTGCGGCTGCAAGTCTAGCTACCGGAACCCTAAACGGTGAACAAGATACATAATCCAATCCTACATTGTGGAAAAATTCAACAGAAGATGGATCCCCTCCATGTTCTCCACATAATCCAAGGTGTATATCCGGCCTTGTTTTTCTGCCAAGTTCTACACCCATTTTAACAAGTTTACCAACTCCAACTTGATCTAGCTTAGCAAATGGATCAAACTCATATATTTTATTATCATAATAATCGTTTAGGAATTTGCCAGCGTCATCTCTTGAGAATCCAAAAGTCATTTGAGTTAAATCATTTGTTCCGAAGGAAAAGAATTCCGATTCTTTTGCAATTTCATCTGCTGTAAGAGCTGCTCTTGGTATCTCTATCATAGTACCTATAAGATATTTCATTTCTACACCTTGTTTTTCTATGATTTCATTAGCTATTCTAACAACTATATCCTTTACAAATTTTAATTCTTTTAATTCACCAACAAGTGGTATCATTATTTCTGGAACAATATTATATCCATTTCTCTTCTTAACATCTAAAGCTGCCTCTATTATAGCTCTAGTCTGCATTTCTGCCATTTCAGGATAAGATACTGGAAGTCTACAGCCTCTATGTCCCATCATTGGATTAAATTCATGTAATGATTCTACAGTGGATTTTAATTCTTCAAAGCTTATATCCATCTCTTTTGCTAGATCTCTAATATCTTCATCTTCCTGTGGTAAGAATTCATGAAGTGGTGGATCTAAAAGCCTTATAGTCACTGGTCTATCTTCCATGGCCTCATATATTCCAATAAAATCTTCTCTTTGCATTGGTAATAACTTATCTAACGCTTTTCTTCTTTGAGTTTCCGTTTTAGATAGTATCATCTCTCTAACCGCCGGTATCCTATCCTCATCAAAGAACATATGCTCAGTTCTACAAAGTCCTATGCCTTGTGCACCAAACTTAATAGCCTGCTTAGCATCTCTTGGAGTATCAGCATTTGTTCTAACCCCTAGCGTTCTAATTTCATCTGCCCATGCCATATATGTTCCAAAATATCCACTTATTTCGGGATCAACAGTTTTAATTGCTTGACCATATACATTTCCTGTACTGCCATCAAGTGATATATAATCTCCTTCGTGATATACCTTGCCACCGACTTCAAATATTTTTGAATCCTCATTAACCCTTATATCTCCACAACCAGCTACGCAACATGTTCCCATTCCTCTGGCAACAACTGCAGCGTGTGAAGTCATTCCACCTCTTGCTGTAAGTATACCCTCAGCAGCAACCATACCTTCTATATCTTCTGGTGAAGTTTCTAATCTTACCAGGATTACCTTTTCTCCTTGTTCGTGATGCATTTTAGCATCTTCGGCAGTAAAATAAACTTTACCACAAGCAGCACCTGGTGATGCTGGTAAGCCTTTTGCTATCACTTGAGCATTCTTTATCTCATTTTGGTCAAAATTTGGATGTAAGAGTGAATCTAATTGTTTAGGATCTACCTTAAGCATTGCCTCTTCTTTTGTTATAAGTCCCTCTTCAACCATCTCAACAGCTATCTTTAATGCCGCTTGAGCTGTCCTTTTACCATTTCTTGTCTGCAAGAAATATAGCTTACCCTGCTCTATCGTAAATTCCATATCTTGCATATCTTTATAATGCTTTTCAAGACTATTCGCTATATCCATAAATTGTTTATAACAGTCTGGCAGATCTTCCTTTAATCTTTTTATAGGTTGAGGGGTTCTAATTCCTGCAACAACATCTTCACCTTGCGCATTTATTAAATACTCTCCAAATATCAGCTTTTCTCCTGTAGCAGGGTTTCTTGTAAATGCAACACCAGTTCCCGATGTATCTCCCATATTACCAAATACCATAGATTGAACATTTACAGCTGTACCCCAATCCCCTGGTATATCATTTAGTCTTCTGTAAACTATAGCCCTAGGATTATCCCACGATCTAAACACAGCTGTTACAGATTCTAACAGTTGCTCTCTTGGATCCTGTGGAAATTCGTTTCCTAGTTCTTTCTTGTATAAATCCTTGTATTTTCTAGCTATATCTTTTAAATCTGAAGCACTTAAATCAGTATCAAATTTTGCACCTCTATCTTCTTTAGCTTTATCTAGTATATCTTCAAATTTTCTTTTTTCAATTCCCATAACAACATCTGAGAACATTTGTATAAATCTTCTATAGGAGTCATATGCAAATCTTTCATTGTTTGTAAGCTTCGATACCCCTTCTACAGTCTTATCATTTAATCCCAAGTTTAATATTGTATCCATCATTCCTGGCATCGAAGCCCTTGCTCCTGACCTTACTGAGACAAGTAAGGGATTTTCCACGCTGCCCAATTTTTTTCCTGTCGACTTTTCAATATTACTTAAAGATGTATAAATTTGCTCAATAATGTCATCTGACAATTTCTTTCCATCTTCATAATATCTAGTACAAGCCTCTGTAGATACTGTAAACCCTTGTGGTACTGGTATTCCTAAATTCGTCATTTCTGCAAGGTTAGCCCCTTTGCCTCCAAGCAAGTTCTTCATACTTGCATTTCCCTCATTAAAAAGGTATACATATTTTTTACCTGCCATAAAGTCACATCCCCTTTTATTATATTTTATATGTCAACGGATTTAAAAAATCCATTCACTTTCTTTAGCTATTCTCCCCCATTTTTACAAATAGCTTTGTAATATTAGTTTTTGAAACTTTTCCTACAATTTTAAAAGATTCCTTTCCATCCATAAGTACTTTTTCCACAACTGGAAGACTATCCACTTCATGCTCCATAATTTTAAATGCAGCTATGTATGCCGTATCTTCCTTTTCCACAAAAATAATATTAGGCATTCTTGTCATTATTATACCTACTGGAACTTTATGAATATCTGTTCCACCCATAGCTATCTTTAAAAAGTCTTTTCTGGATACAGCCCCAATAAGTACCCCATTATTCTCAATAAACAATGTACCCACGTCGTTTAAAAATAGATGCACTATTGCATCATATACAGTTGTATTTTCATCTACTACTACTGGCTTCGACATTATGTCTTTTATTTTTATATTTCTAATATAATCATAAACTAAGCTATGAGAGGGCTTTTGGGAATACACATAGCCTACTTTTGGCTTAGCTTCTAAAATACCCGTCATAGTAAGAATAGCTAGATCTGGCCTCAAAGCAGCTCTTGTTACACTAAGCTTAGATGCTAATTGCTCACTTGTGATTGGCTCAGTTTCTTTGACTAATTTTATTATTTGTTCTTGCCTTGGTGATAATTTAATAATAATCACCCTCCCTCTTAATCAATAGCCCTAGGGATTTTCTAAAGTGAAAAATTCCCCTTAATTAGCTATGTGTTTTATTGATATACTATATATTTTCTTCTTGTCAATTATAACACACATTAAAATAAGTAGTATATCACTTTTAAAAATTTAGTTGTTTTTTGAATTTTTTATAATCAATTTATATAGTTTTTTTAAAATTTTTTAATATTAATTAAATCCTTGGTTTAATAATCATATGTAAATTATATATTATAACATTACAGTTAAATTGTACATATTTTTTTTTAGACTTATTTTTTAAAATTATAAAAAGTCAGCAATAAAAAAATATTGTTAGCTGACTTTTTAGTAAATCCTTATTCATTAGTACATTAATTATTTTTATTTATACGTAAACAAGTTTATTCCTTAATTTACCCGCAAATATAAATTACAATTTTTTTAAACTACATATCTTTATCTACATTTATCTCTATATTTTACCATTATCGTCCATATCTTCATTTATTACAGTTTGATAGTCTACAGTTCCATTGCTTTTAACATCATCTTCTATATCTTCAAATTTTACTGTGTATTGATAAGTATTTTCTACCTTATGCTCTTTATTTTCATCTTTATGAGTAAATTTTTCTTTTACTGTGGATGCTACATCAGCTACCTTTTCTTTTACATCTTTCACAGTGTCTTTTACAGTATCTTTTACACTAGTTTTTATAATTTTATTTATAACCTCTACAGTACCATCATCTTTTGTTATTTCTATTGTAACATTTGTAACAACTGCAGTTAAGATCCCAATAGCTATTAATGGAGGCCAAACTAATGCTGTCAAAGTTGCTGCAATACCAGCATTTACTGGTATATCAACTATTACTCTTTCTTCTTTTTTTATCCTTATTCTGTTAACATTGCCCTTATTGACTAAGTCCTTCAACCAATCCAAAAATTCGTCTTTCGTAGTGTATATATTATCCATGGTTGATTTTTTACTTTGTTCTATATATATTAAAGCATCAACTACGTTGCCTTGAGAAATTTCTAAGGCTTCTTTGGCCTCTGTGTAACTTACTGCAGTTCTTTCTCTTATTATGTCTATTTTTTCTAAAGTAATTTCACTCATTTCTTTCACTCCTTTTCATTAATGTATATAGATTTATAATATTAATAATTTTAGTTTACTTAAAATTCATCTTGATTATTCTGAAAGTTTAACAGATAACTAAGGGTATCCAAACTTTTTGGTTTTCTAAAATAATTTTGAGATATAATTAAAGATAGTATTTTATAAAGCTCCTTTTTTATTTCCTCTGATAAGGAGATTCTATATACATTTTCCAATGGTATTCTAGATAAATATCTTAACGCATTGTAAGTCGCATTGCTTATATATGTACCATTAACTCTTTCACAATCTGAACAAGTCCCTCCAGAATACTGAAAACTTATATAGTTACAATGATTTAGCTTTTTTTTGCACATACAACATTTTTCTAAATTCAAACCATATCCAGTAGCTTCCAGAACCTTTATTTCGTAGGCTCTTGCTAAGGTTTCCATATCAACAGCTTTATTTTTTATAAGATAAAATGCTGTAACTAAGTGTCTAAATAATTCCCTATTGCTTTCTTCATCCTGCATACATATATCTATGAGTTCGCAAAAATATGATGCATAGGTTAATGTATCTAAATCATTAAGCAAATCTTGAAAAGAATCTATTATTCTACTTTCATTTATTGTATAAAGACTTTTTCCCTTATAAACCACATAATCTCCATAACAAAACTGTAAAGTAGTTGTAAATAAATTATTTCTACTTTTTTTTGCTCCTTTTGCAATGGTAGATATCTTTCCTAATTTTTCGCTAAAAAGCCAAACCAATTTATCTGCTTCCTTTATATCCTGTGTTTTTATTACTACAGCTCTACTTTTAAATATAGACAGAAAATCATCCCCTAATTGCTAGATAGTGTGTCTTGTTAAAGTAATTTGAACTTTTTATTTATATCCTAAATCCTTCAATGTAGTTATACTGTCTCTCCACTCTTTCTTCACTTTGACCCATAATTCTAAATAAATTTTGTTGCCAAGAAATTTTTCGATATCTTGTCTAGCATAAGTAGATATTTTTTTTAGCATTGCCCCATTTTTTCCTATAATTATTCCCTTGTGCGAATCTCTTTCACACAATATATTTCCTTCAATATGATAGATTCCTTTTTCATCTTTCTTCATCGTAATAATATCCACTGCTATACCATGAGGTACTTCTTGAGAAAGAAGTCTTAGTGCCTTTTCTCTAATTGTCTCTGCTACTATAAACCTCTCTTGTTGATCTGTAATCATATCCTCTGGATAATATTTAGGACCTTCTGGCATATATTCAACCATGAGCTTTTTTAATTTATCTACGTTTTTTCCATTTAATGCCGATATAGGTATAATTTCTTTAAAATTAAAAAGTTCTGAATAACTTTTCAATGTTTCTGCTACTTTTTCTGCTGGATTTTCATCAATTTTATTTACAACCAAAAATATAGGAACTCCGCACTCTTTTAACTGTTCTAATATGTATAAGTCACCTTTTCCAACTTCATTCTCTGGGTTAATCAAGAAGAGTACTAGGTCAACTTCTTTTACAGAATCCTGAGCAATTTTAACCATATATTCACCAAGCTTATGTTTGGGTTTATGAATTCCTGGAGTATCCACAAATACTAATTGGAAATCATCTTCTGTCAGTATTGTCTGAATGTTATTTCTAGTAGTTTGAGGCTTGCAAGATACTATAGATAATTTTTCTCCCATAATTCTGTTAAGTAATGTTGATTTTCCTACATTAGGTCTTCCTATAATTGTTACAAATCCTGATTTAAACATACGTTCTCTCCTTACTTTCCTAAACCTTCTTTAGTAAAAGCTTCTGGTAAAACTTTCTCTAATTTTTCTAATTATATATTTATCTTTATTCTTAGCAATAATTATTTTTACCTGCTATAAATAATTATACCCTAAGTGTTGTAAATAAATTATAACATTATTTTCATCTATTGCAATATTTTTATTCATTAGCTTTCTTAATCTTAAAAAATTATAGTAATACGCTTAAATACTTTTTAGCTAAATATTCTAAACAAAAGTACCGTAATCAAAGTTCCGAAAATTCCACCTGCAATAACCTCTATAATAGAGTGTACTTCGGAATCTACTCTACTTTGTGCTACTATAAATGCAAGTAAATAACTTAAGATTAATACACTCAGCTGTCCTGTGGTAAGTGCTATAGTCGTTGCTATAGAAAAGGCTATTGCACTATGACCACTAGGCATTCCTCCTTTAAGAGGAGTCCCTTCACCAAAAATCGCTTTTACCACTATAGTAGTAATACACACAATTGCAAGTATTATAAATATTGTATAAGGGCTTGAATCTTTCATCTTTTTAATTAATATAAAATTTATATGTTTTAGTTTATCCCAAAATATCACGTATCCAACAACTATTGCATTTATAGCTGTTATTAGCACTCCTCCTGCTGCTACATTTTTAGCAAGTTTAGCAAGAGGATGATAGTAATTAGTAGTCGCATCCACTGCAAACTCTATCGCAGTATTTAAAAGCTCCGCCATAATGACCATCGTTACAGTAATTGTTATTGCTAAAATTTCCATTTTGGATAAATCATAAAAAAAGCAAGCAGCTAGAACAACCAGAGCTGCTATCATATGTATCCTCATATTTCTCTGAGTTCTAACTGCATATATTATTCCTTCTATTGCATAATTAAAGCTGTCTAGTAATTTTTTTACCTTCATAGTAACACCACCTTTAAGCATAGTTAAAAGCTATAATATCACCTTAATATTCTAAATTCTTTTAGAATTTCTTCTTCTCTTTTCCTCATGACTTTTTTTTCCTCTTCTTTCATATGGTCATATCCAAGTAAATGAAGCACAGAATGTACTGTAAGATATGCCGCCTCTCTTAAAAAGGAATGATTAAACTCTATTCTCTGCTCTTCTGCTTTTTCTAAAGATAAAACTAT
Source organism: Clostridium thailandense (assembly GCF_019207025.1). Taxonomy (GTDB): domain Bacteria; phylum Bacillota; class Clostridia; order Clostridiales; family Clostridiaceae; genus Clostridium_AM; species Clostridium_AM thailandense. The sequence continues at coordinate 44,994 of NZ_JAEEGC010000037.1, forward strand.
ATCTCCAAGTACTAAGTTTCCTTCATCTAAGTCACTAGGATGAAAGTTATAATTTAAATATACTTCCTTGAACACCCTACTTTCTGGATATTCCAGCATTGGAAATGAAAGCACATCTGTGGCCTTATCGATATTTCTATTTTCTCTATTTATTTCTCTAATTTCATTATTATCTACAAATATAACACTTACCTCGCAAGGTATATTAACCTTTTCTTCTTTTAATGCATATTCAATTACTGATTCTATATTTTTTTTCAGCTCTTCATTGACAGGAATTTTTTCTTGTCGATCATCTATATAAATCATTTACTTACTCCTTTGCTAGACATTACTATTTTTAGGTTTCTCTTCTGGATACTCTATTCTTTGATGATATATTCCAGTTAAGACTTTAAAAAAGGCTTGCTTAATTTTATTTATGTCCTTTAAAGTTAAATCGCAGTTATCAAGTTGACCTTCGTTAAGTCTATCCCTTATAATATTATTCACCATTTCTTCAATTTTAGACTTAGTAGGATCACTTATAGATCTCACTGCAGCCTCTACACTATCTGCAAGCATCATAATTCCTGCCTCTTTTGTTTCTGGTATAGGACCTGGATATCTAAATTCCTCTTCATTTATGGATTCTGGATTTTTACTGGAATTTTTAGCAGTAACATAAAAATATTTCACAAGTGTTTTTCCATGATGCTGCTCTATTATATCTCTTATAACCTTAGGAATTTTGTATTCTCTTGATAAATCAACCCCATCTTTAACATGGGAAGTTATTATAAGAGTACTTAAATTGGCCGTAATTTTATCGTGAGGATTATCATTTCCAAGTTGGTTTTCTTTGAAAAAATAAGGTCTTTTTATTTTTCCAATATCGTGATAATAAGCCGAAACTCTTGCAAGTACAGGGTTTCCTCCAACTTCTTCTGCCGCAACTTCCGCTAAATTACCAACTAAAATACTATGGTGATAACTTCCAGGAGCTTCAATTAATAATCTTTTTAGCAAAGGATTATTAGGATTTGAAAGTTCTAGTAATTTTATTGTAGTTACTATATCAAAAGTGCTTTCTAAAAATGGTAAAAGACCTATAGTCAATACCCCAGACAATATACTAGCTACACATGCATATGATGCCCTTTTTGTTACATCTCCAATGCTATTGCTCAATAAGAATCCTACTGAAAAAGTAAAAATAACATTAATTATGGCTATATATAAGGAAGAATAAAGTATATCGTTTCTCTGCTGCATTTTCTTCAATATTATTGCGCCAACGACAGCATTTAATGTGGCTAGTATGATTATTTCTATATTAAAGTCCACAGCTCCAGCTATTAATATGCAGTTTAACACATTTATTGTTAGAGATATTTTATGATTTACCAAAAGTGTGAAAAGCATTGGTACACATGCAAGTGGTATTAAAAATGGTGAAACTACTGAAAATATTCTTGCTAAAAGTACAGATATACAGCTTAGTATATTTATCATCATAAGTGTATTTGTGTCATTATAGACTTGTTCATGATATTTGTATAGATAAAACCATTCTACTGATATCACTAAAAGTATCAGTATACTTAAACTAATATATATATACCATTGAAAATGAGAGTTATCATTTAAAAGTCCTAAATCCTTCAGCAATTCTATTTGATATTTTGTTATCGGCTCTCCTTCTTTTACTATTATTTGATCCTTTTTAATCATAATTGGTGGAACCTTTTTAATAGCTTCATTCTTCAACTCCTCAGTTTTTTCCTTATCATAGAAAAAGTTAGGAGCTACTTGTGAATAAGCTATAGATACAGCTACATCTTTAAGAGATTTGGAAATTTTTGATGAATTTACTGTAAATAATATATTCTCTTGTGCCTTTTTTATATCATCTATATTATCTTTTTGACTATTATCACTTATGTTATTATTATCATAAAGATCAACCATCGTTTTATCTAAAAAATTTTCTAATGTTTTTATATCTTCTTTATTTAATTTTATCAATGTCAAATAATCATCATCTGATAAACTAATTTCAGAACCACTTTTTAAGGCTTGAATTTTATCTTTTTCATCTCCAGAAGTATCCTTTATTTGAGATACTCGTGTAAAGAAAGAATTTATTTTATTTACTGTATCAGTTTTAACTTCAGTTTTTTTGCTATATTGAATTGGAACCGAATCAACTGCCTGTTGTATTCTTGCTTCAGTAGATATCTGGTCTTTCACCTCTCTTGGAGCTTTGATATCTGATCTTGCAATATCTCCCTCCTTCAAGTTATATCTTTTAGTTACTAATGTTGTAAATAATACGGAATATATAAAAACAAATGTTAATATAAACGTTAATACCCTATTAGCTTTTTCTTTACTTAAAAGTACATTTAATGATATATTCTTCATCTTATCCACCTTTTTATTTTTAGTAAATTAATGCATTACTTTTCCTCATTCTGCTCCGAAATTTTTTCTGGTATTGCTATATTTTCTTCTGCCACAACTAAAACTCTAATCATATAAGCATCCCCAGCCTCATAATTTACTATTTTATCTACGATTGTAACGGACTTATCTAAGTTCGCAGTTATCTTTGAATAAAGTTCATTTGTGGTATCTTCCACAATTTTTTTAGAGTCTCCATGTATTTTAGTTTCTTTTACCTCATAGTAAGTTTGCCTCTTAATAAAAAATATATTATCTTCTATTTTATCATACTTATTAAACTTATTTACAGATTTTTTTAAATATATATCTCTGCCACCTATAGTAAAATATAAATTTTCAATTTTATTTCCTGTCCTCTCCTTTTTTACCGTATCAATTTTTACACTTTTAGATTCTTCATAGAAGGTTCTACATATCACATCTCCTACTGCATGGACTGAGTATACAGCCCCTTCCTTTCCTTGCTCGCCCTTAACTAATATTTGTCCTTTTTTAATAATGTCACCTTTTTTCACCACCGAAGTACCTGCTTTAGTGTATACCCTAACCACTTCCCCATCTTTTTTTGCTACTAAATTGCAAGGAGTATCTTCTGAAATGATGTTAGGTGGTGATTGTCTCTCTGCCGCTGTTATTTTTAATTTAGCACCTTCTACTCTAGCTCTAACCCACATTATACTTTCATTGCTTTTTATTAACTTTTCCTCTATATCATATACATTTATATTCCTTTTACTTATTCCTGGTTTGACTCCAAAGGATATTAATTGTTGCCTTATCTCATAGGGGGATAAATTGTGGTCTACACTTATTTCAATGTTCCATATAAATGTAGATAAATAATATAATACCCCCATAAAGACTAATATTCCTACTGACAAAGCTATTCTTCTCTTTATTTTAATGATAAGAAAAGTCAAACCTCTCCTTCCAGTTATTTTAATTTTTGTTCTTGTTTTTTTAGCTATTTCTTCAATCTTATCGTAATCACTTAAATTAATTTCCATAGTCATAGTAGTAATGCTTTTTTTCTTAATGTTCTTTATATAAATATCACTTTTCCACATCAAATTAACAAATCTTTCAGGTATTAAGGATTGAATTTCTATGGTAATTATGCCTTTTTTATGGTTTTTAAATCTATTCATTTCCTTCACACACTATAGATTTGAATTTCCCTCCTATTGTTATGGTGCTTCCACCCATAAACAATATTTCAAATCTTTCTCCATATATTGATATCAACCCTACTCCTGAATTAATTTTAACTTGATCTTCACCAAAGAGTACAATTCCCTTATGGTTTTCTATAACTATCTCGTTGTCGCCAGTAACAGTAATTTTGGGCATATTCAGTATTATATCTCTAGGTAAATCTAGTTTTTTTACAATACTTTGTTTGGTCTTATATATTTTGTCCTCCACTTTACCACCTCTAAAAATTCTTTCATACTAAATTTATGTGATATAAATTTAATAAATGACAAAATAAAAAAGGTTGAGAACATCTCAACCTTTTATTTATTCAAATATTGTTTTACAATTTGACTTACAAGTTTACCATCAGTCCTACCTTAATACTAGACATTACTGCAGGCATTACTTTACCCATATCTTTTATGCTATTAACTCCCACTTTACTAACTGCTTGACGAACAATTTCGCAAATTTCCTCTTCGCTTAACTGCTGAAGGAAGACAATCTAACAAAAGTTCAATTAATACCTTCTTACAAAAGAGTTCTATTTAAATTTTCTCTTTCTTGCAGCTTCTGATTTCTTTTTTCTCTTTACACTTGGTTTTTCATAGTGTTCTCTTTTTCTAACTTCAGAAAGAACACCAGCTCTAGCACATTTTCTCTTAAATCTTCTTAATGCACTTTCTATTGTTTCGTTTTCTCCAACTCTTATTTCTGACATATCTTATCCCTCCCTCCGCTAGCTCAATTTAATTCTAAAAATTAAATGCAGCCAATGTGGGTCACATAGCACATTGTTTATTATACAACATTAATTTAGAAACTGTCAACAATTTCATTTCATATTTACAATATTACTAATTCGATCCCATTAACTTACAACGAATGATATACCAGGCTATAACTAAAAACAGTAGTATTCTAGCCTGGAGGCCATTGAAGTGACCTACCACCTAATACATGAAAATGAATATGCTGTACTGTTTGCCCTCCATCTTCTCCACAGTTCGAAACAATTCTATATCCAGTATCATCAATACCTAATTTTTTAACAATTTCTTTTGCTACTAAAAACACATGCGCTATCAGCATTGACTCCTCTTCAGTGACTTCATTTAAATTGCTTATATGTTGTTTTGGTATTATCAAAACATGGTTTGGAGCTCCTGGATTTATATCTTTAAAGCTTAGCACCTTATCATCTTCATAAACCTTTTCACATGGTATTTCACCCTTCACTATTTTACAGAAAATACAATCTTCCATAATTTCACCTCCTTTGATTTTATAGTATTCAATATTAATAGAAAATATCCTTCTAAATAAAACAATATTTTTAAAAAATTTAAAATTTAATGTAACTTAATCAGATATTTCCTTTAAATGAATTCACCTACTATAACTCCATTTTTAACCTCAGTTAATTTTGTATTTATAATTTTTTCTTCCACATTAGAGTTAATTTTTGATACTACCTTTATATAATTAGGAGTATACCCCTCATATAGACAATCTGAACCATTTTGCTTCTGCTCATATAACACTTTCATGGTTCTTCCAATAAACTTACTCATAAATTCACTTTCTAATTCTTTATCTAATTCAATGAGTATATTACTTCTTTCATCTTTCACTTTTCCATTTATTTGTTCAATCATACCTGCAGCTTTTGTACCTTTTCTTGGACTGTATTTAAATATATGCATCTTTGAAAGCTTTATGTCTTTTAAAAACTCGTATGTACTACTAAATTCTTCTTCACCTTCGCCTGGAAATCCCACTATTATATCCGTAGTTATAGAAACATCCCTTATACTTCTTCTTAGTCCTTCAACTATATTTCTATATTCTTTAGTCGTATAACGTCTGTTCATTCTCTTAAGTGTTTCATCACATCCACTTTGCAGTGAAAGGTGAAAATGAGGACAAAGTTTTTTTAATGAACTAAGTTTATCTATAACTCCTTCTGTAAAAAATTGAGGATCAATAGAACCGATTCTTACTCTTTCAATCCCTTCAACCTTATCTATTTCTTCGAGTATCTTAAGTAGGTTATAATCACCTTTTAAGTCCACACCATATGAGGCTATATGTATACCTGAAAGTATTATTTCCTTAAAGCCATGTGCCGCAAGTTCTTTTACCTCATTGATAACTTTTTCTGGTTCTTTACTACACACTGCTCCTCTAGCAAAAGGGATTAGACAATATGAACAGAATCTATTACATCCATCTTGAATTTTCAAAAATGCTCTTGTTCTGTCTTGATATTCATTTATATTTAAATTTTCAAAAACATCATTTTTAAGTACATCGCTAACTTCAATTACTTTCTGTTTTTCTTCTCTAGCCCTATTTACCCAATATACTATATCTCCTTTATTTCTAGTTCCAAGTACTACATCTACACCTTCTATTTTTGAAACTTCTTCAGGAGCGATTTGTGAATAGCAGCCAACAACTGCTATTATAGCATCTTCATTTTTTCTTCTCGCTCTACTTACCATCTGCCTAGATTTTTTATCGCCAATATTTGTTACAGTGCAGGTATTTACAACATATACATCTGCATATTCTTCAAAAGGTGTTACTTCATAACCTTCTCTTTTAAATTTTTCAGTCATAGCCTCAGTCTCATACTGATTAACTCTACAACCTAAAGTGGTAAAAGCAACTTTCATTAGATTATTCCTCCTTTTTAGTCGGAACACTGAGCAATTAGAATTACTCACTCCTGCTAGCTAATTGCTCGTTAAAGCCCAATTTAGGACTTTGACCTCCCAAATCTCCTAACTCATACATAATTAAAGATGTACATACAAAACCTGCAGTTTCTGTTCTGAGTATTCTAGGACCAAGCGTAATTATATATGCTCCCAGTTCCTTTAAAATATTTATTTCATTTTCCTCAAATCCACCCTCTGGACCAATTATTATACCAATCTTTTTTATATCTTTTTGAGCTATATCTTTTACTACATTCTTTATTCCGTATCCTTCTTCATTTTCATAAGGTACTAAAATTAAATCCATTTCCTTGAGTTTAGTTAGAAGTCTATCAAACTCCAATGGGTTCTTTACCTCGGGTATCACACTTCTCTTGCTCTGTTTACAAGCTTCCAATGCAATTCTAATATATCTATCTATTTTTTTAAACTCACCTATTTCATTTTTAACTATAACTCTTTCTGTTATTATAGGTGTTATTTCTTTCACTCCAAGCTCTGTAGCCTTCTGTACTATTAAATCCATTTTACTCGATTTAGGAAGGCCTTGAAATAAATAAATTTCTATATTGCTTTCATTATTTGTTTCTAATTTCTCTATAATTTTTACGATAGCTTCTTTTTTATCTACTTTTTCTATAACACCTAAAAATTCTTCACCCTCGCAATTATTTATGCTAACTTTTTCACCTTCTTGAAGTCTTAAAACTTTATATATATGTTTTAAGTCGTCTCCTTCAATATATGCTTTATCGTCAATTATGCTATTCTTTGCAACAAAAAACTTATGCATAACATAAAACCTCTTTCTACTAGTTTTTAGCTACAATGCAGACCCATTCTCCATCTACGTTTACTTCCTCTATTTTAAACCCACATTCCTCAAGCTTTTTTATTACATCATCTTTTCTATCTTTAATAATACCTGATGATATAAACAATCCACCTGGTATTATAAAGTTTTTAACTCCTTCAGTTAAGAATATTATTACATCTGCAATTATATTAGCTATAACAATATCTGCTTTTCCTTCAACAACTTCCATTAGATTTCCATGCATTATTTTTATGTTATCTATGTTATTGTATTTTACATTTTCTTGTGCAGATTTTACTGCTACTGGGTCTAAATCCACCCCTATTACTTCTTTAGCCTTAAGCTTTGCTGCAGTAATAGCTAAAATTCCTGATCCTGTTCCTATATCAAATACTGTTGATTCTGGCTTAACATACCTTTCCAATGCTTTAATGCACATCCTAGTAGTTTCATGGGTTCCTGTACCAAAAGCCATACCTGGATCAAGCTCTACAATCAATTCATCTTCTTTAACATCATAATTTTCCCAAATAGGCTTTACAACTATTCTTTCTCCTATTTTAGTAGGTTTATAATACTTTTTCCAGTTGTTCTCCCAGTCTTCTTCATTTACTTTATTCGCTGTAATTAGACCTTTACCCTTATCTATACCAAATTGCTCTAAATTATTAACGCTGTCTTCTATATACTTTAGATATTCATCAAATTTTTCATCTTCCTTATAATATCCTTTAATTATTGCTCCATCCCTTACATCAAGTAGTGTTTCGTCAAAATAATCCCAATCTCCAGGATGTTTTTTCTTAAATTCTATATCTTCTGGATCTTCTATAGATACTCCTTTAACTCCAGTATTGTACAATATGCCTGAAACAGCTTCTACAGCTTCACTACTAGTAACTATTGTAACCTCTATCCATTCTTTATCCATAAATAACCTCCATATATTTTAATGTTTTACATTTTTTATCATTTTAATTCGTAGCTTAAAAATTATTCGACGCACTTTTCAGAGGAAAGTTGACAATTGACAGAGGACAATGAAGGAAGAAAACTCACCTTCACTGTCCTCTAAAAAATCACATCTTAATTTTTATTATTTAAAACTATCTTTTATTTTATCAACGAAAGATTTCTTATTACCATCTCCAGCTGGAATTTCTCCGCTAGCTTCCATAAACATTACAAGAGCTTCTTTTTGTTTTTGATTTAGATTTTTAGGTATATCAACTATTACATTAACATACTGATCGCCTCTGCCATGTCCATTAACTTTTGGAACCCCTTTGCCTTTTAATCTAAATATGGTGCCTGGTTGAGTTCCTGCTGGAACATCATATTTAACATCTCCATCTACTGTAGGAACCTTAATTTCTGTTCCTAATGCAGCTTTAGCAAAGCTTACATGAGTGTCTATATAGATATCAAAGCCTTTTCTTTTAAAAGTAGCATGAGGAGATACTCTAATATTTATATATAAATCGCCTGTTGGGCCACCGTTTTTTCCATGCTCGCCTTGTCCTCTTATAGGTATTATATTTCCAGTATCTACACCTGCTGGTACATTTATTTTTATTTTTCTTTGTTTTCTAACACTACCCTTTCCTTTACATTCAGGACAAGGGTCAGTTATTATAGTTCCTTTACCTGCGCACTTATCACAAGTGCTCATACTTACAAAGCTTCCTAAAGGAGTATTTCTCTGAGTTCTTACCTGACCTGTTCCACCACATTTATCACAGGTTTGTGGGTGGCTTCCAGACTTTGCCCCAGTGCCTCCACATTTTTCACAACTTTCACTTCTTGTAATACTTATTTCCTTTTCTACTCCAAAAACAGCTTCTTCAAAAGTTAAATTCAATGAATACTCAAGATCAGCGCCTCTTTCAGGACCATTTCTTCTTTTTCCTGAACCAGAGAAGCCTCCACCAAAGAAGGAATCAAATATATCTCCAAAGCCTCCAAAACCTCCAAAATCTGAAAAATCAAATCCTCCTTCAAATCCGCCTCCATTAAAATCAGTTGTTCCATACTGGTCATATTGAGCTTTCTTTTCGGGATCTGATAAAACTTGGTAAGCTTCATTTATTTCCTTAAATTTCGCTTCTGATTCTTTACTGCCTTGGTTTCTGTCTGGATGGTATTTTAACGCCATTTTTCTGAAGGCCTTTTTTATTTCATCATCACTAGCACCTTTTTCTAGTCCAAGTATTTCATAATAATCTTTTTTTGCCATCCCTTATTTTTCACCACCTAATTAAAGTAAAATAGTTTACTACTTAAATTAAGGGAAGAGTATAGACTCCTCCCTTACATTACTATATATTATACACACATGTGCTTAAAGAGTGAAGAGGAAATTATTATTTATCATCTTCAACTTTGTAATCAGCATCTACTACGTTATCATCTTGTTTTGCTCCAGTATTGCCACCAGCAGTATTGGCTCCACCCATATTATTTGGGTCAAATCCAGCACCAGCAGCTCCCTCAGGATTTGCAGCTTGGTATATCTTAGATGAAATTGCGTAGAATGTTTGAGTTAACTCTTCTGTAGCTTTCTTTATAGCTTCTAAGTCATCTCCATCTTTAATTGCATTAACAGCTTTTATCTGATCTTCTAATTTTGTCTTGTCTTCTGCTGATACCTTGTCACCAAGATCTTTTAATGTTTTTTCAGTTTGGTAAACAGTTTGATCAGCATTATTTTTAACTTCTATTGATTCTTTTCTCTTCTTATCTTCTTCTGCATGCTTTTCAGCTTCTTTAACTGCCTTATCTATTTCATCATCACTTAAATTAGTTGAAGCAGTAATTGTTATATTAGCTTCTTTTCCAGTTCCTTTGTCTTTAGCAGATACATGAACAATTCCATTAGAGTCTATATTGAATTTAACTTCTATTTGTGGAATTCCTCTTGGTGCTGGAGCTATTCCTGAAAGTGTAAATCTTCCAAGAGTCTTGTTATCAGCAGCCATTTGTCTTTCACCTTGAACTACATGAATTTCAACAGAAGTCTGTCCGTCTGCTGCTGTTGAGAATACCTGACTCTTTTCAATTGGTATTGCTGTATTTCTTGGAATTAATGGAGTAGCAACTCCACCTAAAGTCTCAATACCAAGTGTTAATGGAGTAACATCAACAAGTACTATATCCTGCTTAACATCACCAGTCAAAACCCCTGCTTGAATAGCAGCACCTACTGCAACACATTCATCTGGGTTAACTCCTTTTGAAGGTTCTTTTCCAGTGAAGTTTTTAACAGCTTCTTGAACTGCTGGTATTCTTGTAGAACCACCAACAAGTATAATTTTATCTACTTGATCTATTGAAAGTCCAGCATCACTTAATGCTTTTCTCATTGGTTCAATTGTTCTTTGAACTAAGTCATGAGTTAATTCATTAAATTTAGCTCTAGTTAAATTCATATCAATATGCTTTGGACCAGTCGCATCTGCTGTTATAAATGGAAGATTGATATTAGTTTGCATTGAAGATGATAACTCTATTTTAGCTTTTTCTGCAGCTTCTTTTAATCTTTGAAGAGCCATTTTATCGTTTCTTAAGTCTATTCCATTTTCAGCTTTGAAAGTTTCTGCTATATAGTCCATAATTTTTTGGTCGAAGTCATCTCCACCAAGTTTTGTATCACCATTTGTAGCTTTAACTTCAAATAATCCATCACCAAGTTCTAATACTGATACATCAAAAGTACCACCACCAAGGTCATATACTAATATATTATGATTTTGATCCATTTTATCAATACCATAAGCAAGTGATGCTGCTGTTGGTTCATTTATAATTCTTAATACTTCAAGCCCAGCAATTTTCCCAGCATCTTTTGTTGCCTGTCTTTGGCTATCATTAAAATAAGCTGGAACTGTTATTACTGCTTGTGAAACAGTTTCACCAAGATAAGCTTCAGCATCAACCTTTATTTTTTGAAGTACCATTGCTGATATTTCTTGTGGTGTATATTCTTTTCCATCTATATTTACCTTATGGTTTGTTCCCATATGTCTTTTTATAGATATTATTGTTTTATCTGGATTTGTAATTGATTGTCTTTTTGCAACCTGTCCTACTAATCTCTCTCCATTTGCTTGAAATGATACTACTGATGGAGTAGTTCTCGCACCTTCAGCATTTGGTATAACTACTGGATCTCCACCTTCCATAACCGCTACACATGAGTTAGTTGTTCCTAAATCGATACCTATTACTTTTGCCATTCTTAATTACCTCCTAGTATTAAATGTAATTATATTTTCAAATTTATATTTAAGGTATTTTCATTTATCTATAATTTTTTAACTTTAATAAATATAAAGTTATATTTTAATTAGCAACCTTGACCATACTATATCTCAAAACCTTCTCACCTTTTTTATACCCTTTTTGAAAGACTTCAACTATTGAATTTACCCCATATTGTTCATCATCTATATGCATAACAGCATTATGTAGATGAGGATCAAACTCGCCTTCTGTTGAAATTTCTTCAACATTTAGCTTTTCTAATGCATTACCAAATTGCCTTATTGTCATTTCTATACCCTTTTTAAGATCTTCTATACTTCCTTCTACTGATATTGCTCTTTCTAGATTGTCAAATACAGGAAGCATTTCTTTTAATACATCTTCACATGCATCTGTATAAATACCTTCTTTTTCCTTTGCACTTCTTTTTCTAAAGTTATCATACTCCGATGTTGTTCTTACAAGTCTGTCTTTTAAAGCCTCGAGTTCACTATTTAATTTAGAATTTTCATCTGATAGCTTTTTATTCTCATATTTTAAGTCCTTTACTGATTTTTCTAGCTCTTCTAATGTATCTTCTTGTTCTAAATTTTCTTCTTCTGAAGTATCCTTATTTTCTTTGCTCAGATCTTCTTCGCTTTGGTTTTCTTTCACATCACTGCTTTCCTGCAAATCTTCTTCCTTCTCTAGCAAATCAATTTCTTCATTTTCTTCTACTTTTTTCTCTTTTTCATTGAACATTTATGCCTTTCCTCCTATCTAGTGTTTTAAATTTATACTTTAAGTCTATTTGTCACCATCATACAGATTGGTTAAAATAAAATTTAATTCCCTAACAACATTTGCTAGTACTGGAATTACTTTTGAATACGGCATTCTCGTTGGCCCAATTACTCCTATTTCACCAATTGGCCTATCTTTCACGTTATATACAGCTGAAATGACACTGCAATCTTCTGCACCCTCAGTAAAATTCTCTGCACCTATTTTAATTGAAATATTTGAGGAGTTATTTAGCAAACCACTCACTTTACTCTTATTATCTAACAATGATAAAAATTCACGGGCCTTATCTATATCCTTATACTCTGGATAATTAAATATATTGGTTGTGCCTTCCATATATATTTCTGAACTATCGTTGTTACTTAAGCTTTCATGTAAAACGGGAATAATAGCATTGAATATGTCCTCATGACCCTCTAAATCTCTCTTTAGATTATTTATAACCTCTAAGTTTATTTGCTCACAATTTAAATTCTTTAATCTCGCATTTAATATATTACTTAATCTAGCTAATACGTCAGCACTTACGACTTTTCCAACTCTTATAACATTGTTTTTTATTATACCACTATCTGTAATTATTACTAATAATATATTACTAGAATCTATACTTACTAGCTGTATATATTTTATATAACTCTTACTTACTGAAGGTGTTTTTACAATGGATGTAAGGTTAGTGAGTTCGGATAAAAGCATTGTTGTATGTTTTATTATTGTATTTACCTCAAATAATGCATTAACTAAAATTTGATTTTTTATAATATATTCTTCCTCTGGAGTTAGCTCATGAATTTTCATTAACTTATCCACATATAATCTATATCCTTTATTCGAAGGTTTCCTACCAGCTGAACTATGAGGTTGTTCAAGATATCCCATTTCCTCAAGATCAGCCATCTCATTCCTTATAGTAGCAGAACTTATACCTAGGTCATACTTTTTAGCTATGGTTCTGGATCCTACAGGCTCTGCAGTACTTATATAATCATTAATTATAGCCTGGAGTATTCTTATTTTTCTTTCATCCATTTCCACAATATCACCTCTTTATTAGCACTCATTGCTGTTGAGTGCTAATCACTATGATTAAAAAATATCACTCATAATTTTATTTGTCAACATTGCATAAATTGCATTATAGAATCAAATAAAATAATTTAGTAAAATTTTATAGGATAATCCCTATAATTTCTCCATTTTTCTTACGATATCTAGTCATACCTATATACTGTTGTATATAGGTACTATTTCTTCTTTTAAAATAAAGCTTAAAGCTTATATTATCATAAAATAAAATCACACATAATGCTGTTAGAAACTTCTATTCCTCTTCTACTTAAAAATAATTTGTCACCCTCTCTAACCATCATACCATTACCTATATACTTTTTTAGAACCCCTTCATATACTGAAAAAATGTCTTTTCTAAATCTTTTATTAAATTCATTTTTAGAGACTCCTTCTATTTTTCTAAGTCCCATAAACATGAATTCCTCCATATCATCTTTAATAGAGTTTTTATGCACATCAAGCTTTAACTCTCTATTAGTATTAATATCATTAATATATTCTTCTATAATTTCTGTTTTTCTATACCTTAAGCCATCAGCATATGAATGTGCTCCAGCTCCACACCCTACATATTCTTCTAAATTCCAATATACCAAATTATGTTCACATTCTCTTTCCATCTTTGCAAAATTAGATATTTCATACTGGTAATATCCATTTTTCCCTAAAAAATCAATTGCATATCGGTACATTTCCCTTTCAATTTCTTCCTCTGGTAAATTAATTTTCTCTTCCTCATACATTTTACAAAAAGGTGTATTTTCCTCAATAATGAGACTATAACAAGAAATATGCTCAGGCTTTAAATTTACAACATTCTTCAATGTTTCTTTAAAATCTTTCATATTTTGGTCTGGAATTCCAAACATTAAATCTATGTTTATATTATCAAAACCTAACTTTCTAGAAAGCTGGTATGCATCTATAAATTCATTAATATTGTGTATTCTTCCCAAGTTATCTAACAAATGATTTTGCCATGCTTGAAGTCCTATGCTTAATCTGTTAACTCCCATTTCTCTTAAAAATCTTAATTTTTCTTCTGTAAAGGTTCCTGGATTACCCTCTACTGTAAATTCTAAATCTTCAGCCTTTATAAGTTTTTCAATAGATTTCTTTATATTAAACCATCCTTCTAAAGATAAATAGGTGGGAGTTCCCCCACCTATAAATATTGTCTTTATCACTCTATCTTTAATACTTTCTATATCTTTAGCTAAAGCCTTAGAATATTCAATCATAAGTTTTTCTTTGCCACAGAATGAGGGAAAATCACAATATAGGCACTTTTGCTTGCAAAAGGGAATATGGATATATAATGATATTTCTTTGTTTTTTAACATTATTGAATCCCTCCACAATATAAAAATTTTGAGATGTATTATTTTATTCTTCTGTTTTAAGAACAGCCATAAATGCTTCCTGTGGAACTTCTACACTTCCAACCTGTCTCATTCTTTTCTTTCCTTCCTTTTGTTTCTCAAGAAGCTTTTTCTTTCTTGATATGTCTCCACCATAACATTTTGCTAAAACGTCTTTTCTCATAGCCTTAACGGTTTCTCTTGCAATAACCTTTCCACCAACTGCCGCTTGAATAGGTATTTCAAATAGCTGTCTTGGAATAATTTCCTTTAATTTTTCTGCAATTCCTCTTCCTCTTGCATACGCTCTTTCTTCAGGAACTATCATTGATAATGCATCTACAATATCTCCATTTAGAAGTATATCAAGCTTTACAAGCTTTGCTTGTGCATATCCTGCTAACTCATAATCTAGTGATGCATATCCTCTTGTTCTTGATTTTAATACATCAAAGAAATCGTATATTATTTCATTTAGTGGAATTTCATAATTTAAAGATACTCTTGTAGTATCTAGATATTGCATATCCTTAAAAGTTCCCCGTCTACTTTGAGCTAAATCCATAACTGATCCAACATAATCCGACGGTGTTATAATAGATGCCTTTACTATTGGTTCTTCCATGTACTTTATTTCTGAAGGCTCTGGAAGATTTGTAGGATTTGTAAGTTCAATCAATGTACCATCATTCTTTATTATCTTATATACAACAGATGGAGCTGTAGTTATGATATCTAAATTAAACTCTCTTTCTACTCTTTCTTGTATTACATCCATATGAAGAAGACCTAAGAAACCACATCTAAATCCAAAACCCAATGCTATGGACGTTTCTGGTTCAAAAGATAAAGCTGCATCATTCACTTGGAGCTTTTCTAATGCTTCTTTTAATTCATTATATTTTGCTCCGTCTACAGGGTAAATACCACTGAACACCATAGGAACTGCTGGTCTATAACCTTCAAGCGCCTCTTCTGCTGGTCTTTTAGCTTCTGTCACAGTATCTCCTACACGAGCATCTCTGACATTTTTTATAGATGCTGTAAAATATCCAACATCTCCAGCTCTAAGTTCAGTAACTGGCATATAGCGTGGAACAAATACACCCGTTTCTGTAACTTCATACACTTTATCTGTTGATATAAGCTTTATTTCTGTACCTGGTTTTATTGTCCCTTCTTTAACTCTTATATGACATACAACTCCTTTGTAACTGTCATAATATGAATCAAATATAAGAGCTTTTAGAGGAGCTTCTTCGTCTCCCTCTGGTGCCGGAACTTTTTCAACTATAGCTTCAAGCACATCCTCTATATTAATTCCTGTTTTCGCTGAAACAAGAGGTGCATCTTCTGCTTCTATACCTATTATATCCTCTATCTCTTTTTTAACCTCTTCTGGTCTAGCACTAGCTAAATCTATCTTATTTATTACAGGAACAATTTCCAGATTATGATCTAATGCTAAATAGCAATTGGCTAAAGTTTGTGCTTGTATGCCCTGTGTAGCATCTACTACAAGTATTGCTCCTTCACAAGCTGCCAAGCTTCTAGAAACCTCATAATTAAAATCGACATGTCCAGGGGTATCTATAAGATTTAACACATATTCCTCTCCATCTGCTCTCTTATATACAAGTCTTACCGCCTGCGATTTAATTGTTATTCCTCTTTCTTTCTCTAACTCCATGTTGTCAAGTACCTGCTCATCCATCTCTCTTTCGGTAAGGGTACCTGTTTTTTCAATCAATCTATCTGCAAGTGTTGATTTACCATGATCTATATGAGCAACAATAGAAAAATTTCTTATACGCTTTTGTCTTTCGCTCTGCATACTATTTTACCCTCCATTACTAATATTAACAATTTAAAAGATTTGCATCATACTGCAAATCTTTCTTATACCCTTGGTAACTTATAAATAATCATAGTAAATTATAACACAAGGTTAGTATAGTGAAAAGTATATTACTTGACTTTATTATGCAAAGCACTGTTTATTTTTTCTTCCATACCTTTAAATGCTTCAGAAGTTTTGTTTATAATCCCCGATGCATTATTATGGACCTTATTTTCTATGTCATTAACTAATTTTATAGAACCATTTTTCATATTATCAACAACTTTACTATTGATGTATAAAGAATATTCGTTTATATCCATTCTAAAGTCGAAGGGAGATATGCTATAATTTATCTTAAACCCAGATCTATCCTTTATAAATTTAGGCAGATCTCCACTTATTACTATAAAACCATAGAATACTATCATTATGCATATCGATAAAATTAGTATAATTCCCTTAATTTTTCCTTTCATAAAAAAGACACCCCCTGATAAGAACTCATAATTTCATCATGTTTCTATATCAATAAGGATGTACTCTTTTTTACACTTTTATTCAATTGTAGTATATTTTATTATATTATTTATCGATACTTTCAGCTATCGCTCTAGCTAAATACTTTGCAGATGCTTTCGCTTCATCAGTAGTGTTTACATCCGCTCCTACTTCTACCAAAATCGCATTATTACTTCTATCTTGATTAAAATATCTAGTTCCATAATTGTAATATATCATTTCTCTAAAAAATCCTGGAAAATTCTTATCACAACTTTCTTTTATCTTATTTGCTAATTCCATATTTTTATCAAAATGAGGATTCTTTCTTGCCATTACAATACTTATTCTAGCAACATTTTCTCCATTCATTTTAGTTGTAACTATCTTTTTATTGTTATCTACCGAATCTCTATGTAAATCTATTATTAGTTTGAAATCTTTATACTGCTTTAAATACTTATCTAACGTAACTACAGATCTAGCATAACTTTGTGTATAAGCCTCAGCATCATGTACAGTCTTGTCATTAATAGCTGATATTCCATACCCTGATTGAAGCTCACTTACCAAAGCATCACCTACTGCACAAACATTTTGACTAGTATCAGAACTTATCGCATTGCCCGGCTTATAGCTTTCCGTGGTATGAGTGTGATATATTAAAACTTCAGGCTTACTTGTATTTAAAGTTTTTTTAAGTTTTGGATCGCGTACGCTTACCTCTTTATTCTTTAGATTTAAATCATCATTTGATTCTGAATCCGTTTTATCAGTGTTCTTAGCTATTTGTTTATCATCCAATTTAAAATGATTAAAATCTATATTTACGTTTTCCTTACCCTCTGAACCTTCTGTATCAATAAAAGATACTTCTCTACCTATTACTGACATAGGATTTTTCAAATTTAACCCTGCCATTCCTAAGGCTAGCTGTTGAATTGTAACTCCATTTTCAGCCATATCCTCCTCATTAAAAGATGTAGATTTTACAACGGGTAAAGTATAATTCAGTATTTGAACAAAAACCATATTTCGATTAACATTATTGCTATAGGAATTTGCTCTTGCTACAGAGGCTGGAATCGCAATTGTAAGTATCGACAGTATCAAAGCAGAAGTTTTTGCCCCAAATTTACCCTTAGCGTTCATCTTTTTATAATTTAGATTTAAACTTTTTTGAAAAAACTTCAAAGTTAAGCCCCCCCATCTCACGTAAATTAATTTTTACGCTTTCGCGATATTAAATTATATGAGAGGGGGGTAAAATTTATAACTTAACTTAAAAATCTATTTATATCGTCTAAATCTAGAGCCGGTTGAAGAGCTATATTTATTCCATTAGCTATTACCTTTGATACTGAATCTATGACTAAATCCACCTCTTTTGGAGTAACCATAAGATTCCCAACATAAGGATCTAAAACCTCTGTAATCATCTTTTGTTTTTCTTCTTTATCTATAGACTTTAGCATACTATAAAATTCTCCGCCCTTTTGAGTCTGATTTATCATTTGATCTAATACTAAATCTATAGTATCATTTGCCATTGTAGCAGCATCTACAACTGTTGGAACTCCTATTGCTATAACAGGTATTCCCAAAGTCTGCTGACTTAATTCCATCCTTCTATTTCCTACTCCAGACCCTGGCGATATTCCAGTATTTCCAAGCTGGATAGTTGAATTTACTCTTTCTAATTTTCTCGATGCTAAAGCATCAATACATATTATCAAGTTAGGTTTTATCTTATCTACAACACCTTTTATAATTTCTCCTGTTTCAATACCCGTAAGTCCTAAAACTCCTGGTGCTATAGCACATACTGGCCTTATACCCTCATCAATCTGATCCGGTATAAGCTGCTTTAAATGTCTTGTCACCATAAGCTTTGAGACTACTTTAGGTCCTAATGCGTCAGGAGTTATATTCCAGTTTCCTAGTCCAACTACAAGCGCAGTCATACTATCATCAAGCTTTACCATATCAGATAAGTTTTCACCAAGAATTTTACTTACTTCATCCATTGTATCTGCATCATAATGAATAAGCTTTGGCATATCAATAGTAATATATGTACCTTTAGGCTTTCTCATCATCCTTTCTCCAATATCATTCGTTATCTTGACAGTAGTTACTTTTATCTCTCCCTTCTTATCTTCTTCTACTTCTACGCCCTGCATATTTCCATTATTCTGCTTTTCATATATCTCTTTTGCCTCAACTGCTAAATCTGTTCTTATAATAAACATACGTTTCATCCCTCCAAGCATTTTAATTCTATCTTATTTAGGTTATCCCTATTTTTTATTCATATTCTTACTTCTTACCATACAGTTATCATTGTCAAGTATACTCTGAAAAAGTACTTGAAGTGCTTAAACTTTAATGGTATAATATCATTTGTTGAATAAACGAGACTCACTAGCAAATTTCCCCAAGCTGTTGAGGCCCTATAAAATTATAAGGGGGTGAAAGAATGGCAAATATAAAATCAGCACAAAAGAGAATAAAAGTTACAGAAGTAAAAACTCTTAGAAACAAAATGATTAAATCAGCATTAAAGACTACTATAAAGAAATATTTAGCTGCTGTACAAAGTGGAAACGCTGATGAAGCAAAAACTACTTTTGTAGCTGCTGTTAAGTCTCTAGATATGGCTGCATCAAAAGGAATAATACATAAAAACAAGTCAGCAAGAACTAAATCAAGATTAGCAGCAAAATTAAACAGCATAAACGCTTAATAAATAAACCGGTTTTTACAACCGGTTATTTATTTTGCTTAATTTTATCCTGCTATAGCATTTATAATAAGCAATTCCAATTCTGTTTTTTCATCCACAGATGAACTTTTCATTTTTTGTTCAGCTTTTATACATAATTCAATAGCACGATGTAGTTGCTTTAATGTAAATTTTTTACTTTGAGATACAAACATATCATAAGCATAGTCTGATCTAGTATTAATTTCTTTCATAATATCCGTCTTACTCTTCCTGGCCTCTATTCCAATTTTTACTTTAAATAACAAATTAAATTGCCTCTCTATCATGCTCAATATATAGTTTATCTTTTCTCCTCTATATATAAGCTCATTTAAGACTTCAAGAGACTCATTTAATCTCTTATTTGAAATAGGATTAACTAAATCAAAAATGTCATCATCATTACTTTTTAAAAATAACTCCTTAATATCTTCCTTAGTTATTTCTTGCTCATTTGTAAAACAGCAAAGTTTTTCGACTTCGTTTTCAATTACGCTTAAGTTATTTTCATCCATTAAACTACAAAAAGCTTTCAGTTCAATTCTTCCTATTTGCTTATTTCTAACATCAAATAAGCTTTTTATCTTATTTTCTAACTGTTGTCCTCTTAGCTTATCAGCTTTCACTACACATGCATTCTTGCTTAGTTTATTTATTCTCTTACCTGGCTTATCCCTTTTTCCTTTAAAAACATCATAAAGTATTAATATGCAGTGACTTGGCACTTCTCCAATATATTCACTAATTTTATTAAAATCTTTATCTCCAGAAATCTTGCCATTATCTCCTTTATCGTCTTCTATAAAAGACGCCCTATATACCAAAACTACTTTTTTATCGCTCATGAAAGGAAGCGTTTGACAAGCATTTATTACAGGTTCAAAATTTTCCAATGAATTCCCATCAAATTGCATATAATTTAAGTCTATAAATTCTTTATCTACAAACTTGCTTACTAATGATATTATACTATCCTTTATAGTTTGTTCATCATTTCCACAAAATACATAACAATTGCTTATAATATTTTTCTTTATATTTTCTTGAAAAGTTACTATATCTATCACTAAAATACACCTCATCATTAATAAACTTTAATTATCTTTCTAAATATTATAACATACAATGATAAATTCTCTTCTATATTATGTTCTTTGTTCGTAAAAAAATTATTTTCCGGCCTTTGATTTAAGGCTTTAGTTGCTGAATTATCTTTATTATTACTATTTACAGGTATAAATTCACTTTGACCTTCATTAATATTGATATTAAAAAATTTTCTTTCTCCGTAAGGTGTAATATTTAAATGTAAGCTGCTGCCAATATCGATTTTTAACTTTTGCTTAGGATTAGTAATAATTTTATCTATATTCATTTTTTCTTTTAATTCAATTATCTCCTTAGCTGAAGATTGATCATAATTGCATATCATAGTCTTATTCATTTTATATTCTACAATTATACCTTCCCCCTGTGAAAGAGGAACATAATATATATATGGCAGAAAACTATAATTTTGCCACATCATTAGAACTAGTACAAATACAGGAAAATATTTAAATCTTACATGACCATGTACATATAATAGGAATCCTAAATAAATTGCCATGAGTGCAAATCCATCTAAATATGTTAAATGAGTTATTGGTGGACAAATCTTTAAAATCAAGTAATTCGCACCTTCTGTTGCTGTTAATACAAAATTTAGTAATTTGGAAAAAATATCAAATATCACAGGTATAGAACACATTAATAACGCTAGGTTTCCAAGTATCACAATTGCAGAATACATAGGTAATAACAATATATTTCCCAATATAAAACCACCACTAAAGTTTTGTATGTTAAACGCTGTATATGGCACTGAGAATATTTGAGAGCTTAAAGTTATACTTAAACTTTCATTCAAAGCTTTTGGCAATCTATATAATATTCTTAATGTCTTTTTATAATACAGTAGTATCCCTAATGTAGCTAAGAAAGATAACATAAAACCAATATCCATTATGTAGTATGGTTTCATTATAAGAAGTATGACCCCAGCTAATCCCAAAGATGAAAGGCTGTCATAATTTTTAAAAACCAACTTTGAAGATTTAAATGCCAATATCATTATAAAAGCCCTTGCAGTAGATGCCTGCATTCCTGTAAAAATTAGATATAAAAAAGAAGTTACAACTGCAAATTTTAATCCTATAGTAAATTCTAATACCTTATAGATAATAGCCATATGAAATCCAGATACACTGATAGCATGAAATACACCTAATTTCTTAAAATCGTTTTTTTGGCTCTTAGTTAAATAACCTGCATCGCCATAACAAAGTGCCATTATTACAGATGATTTATCTTCTCCAAGCTTTTGTTTAAACTGTAAATATATATTTCTTTTTATTTCATATAGATAATACAACATGTCCTTATTACAAACTTCATACTTATCTATTTTATAAGTTCCTACAATTCCACTAGTATAATCCTTGTTATTTTCAAATTTACCATAAACCTTTAATAATTTTCCCTCCTCAATTTTATTAACCTTTCCATTTACTAATATTTTTCTCCCTTTATATTCCGCTAAACAATAGTATCCTTTATTTTCAGTTATCCTAAGCTCTATTGGGTTATAAATCTTTATATTAAAATATAATACGAAACTCAATGCGCCTACTATTAAAAAGAGCATGTTGAGTATAAAAAAATTTTTATTCAGAGTAAAGAATAAGACGGCAAAAAAAGATGCAGTAATTACTGCACCTATTAAGGCATTTTCATATAGCAATAATGAAGATAGACATCCTATAAATACAGAAACAAAATAATAAATAAGAGGCCTTTTCATTTATATCACCACCTATTATAATATTATCCAAATAATAGGCGATTTAATCATACTCTTCTTTATTCAGTTTATTAAATATAGAAAATATTAAATATACAATTAGAATTATTGACGCAGTTTTCCAATATTCTACATTTAATATCACCTTTAATCCTCCAGCTATTACCAACAATCCTAACTGTAAAAATAAATTTATTGCTAATACTAAGTTCGAAAGTTTGCTTTGGAATATCTTTTTCTGCGAAAAACTAAATGTAAAAAGCACTGCGCATAGATTTAATACAGTAAAAGATAAAATTTGAGCAAGTCTTGTATCTCCATTATAATTTAAAATTAAAGGTATAAAAGCTCCACCTCCAATTAACAATCCATTGAAGATTGTAAATACTAAATTTTCTTTTAAAATGCTTTTATCTATCTTATATCCATTACAATAAGATTTTTCATTCTTATGTTGAACTACTAAAGCCAAACATGATATAAAAATTACTATGTTATGAAACCAAAATGCTTCTATATATATTAATGTCAGATTATACTTCCACAAAAGTGACAGTACACTAAATGTTAACATAGCCGAAGTACACCCCGCCACATATATAACAATCTTTTTCAGTAGATTGACTATCTTTCTTGAATCCTCAATAATATCTAAAATATGCATAAAACTGATATCCTTTAGTATGATGTCTGATAGTCTTCTAACCATTTTACTGGTTGAAGTTGTAATTCCCACATCTGATACTCTAAGCGCAGGAAGATCAACTAACTTAGCGCAGGTTATTGCAGTAATATATCCATAACTCTTTAAAGCCTTTATTGCCTTAACCTTATGTCTAGTCCTTATCTTCGAAAAGATTTTTATTTTATCACCTATCCTATCAAATTCATCCTTTGACATATTGTCTATTTCTACACCAGATATTATTTCATTAAGCTTAGAAAGTAAGTTCAACTTTTTTCCTACTGCAAATGCCGTAAGTTTATTATCATCTGTAATAATAACAGGCTTAATGCCCATTTTTTCACTTCTACCAATAGAATCTATAGCCTCACCTTTTAGCTTATTCTCAAATCCAACTAAACCAACAAAAACCAAGTGACTCTCTATATCTTCTTTAAGACTTGGTTCATAATTGAAATTTCTATAAGCAAATCCTACCACCGATAGACATTCAGCAGACATGCTCATTCCTGCATCTCTTATTGCATTAATTTCTTCTTCCGTTATCTCCACTTCTACACCGTTTTTCATTATATGAGTAGAGTTATTTAATATTGAGTCTACTGCTCCTTTAATATTTGCTCTATAATTTCCTTCTAACGAATTTATTGTAGTCATTATTTTTCTCTCGTTATCAAAAGGAATATATGAGACTCTCTTATTGTGTTTATCCGATTTCCTCTTATCCAATCCGTTTATCATAGCAAATTTAACAATTGCTAGTTCTGTTAGATCTTCTTTAGGGTTATTTACCTTTCCTGTCTCCATTTGTGTATCATTGCAAAGCAATCCAATTCGCATTATTCTTTCCAAGTTTTCGCTATTGGCTTCTTTTGACTTTGAATTTACTGTGTCGCTAACAATCTCTATAAAGTTTCCATTAGTAAAGATTTTTGCAACCTCCATTTTATTTTTTGCAAATGCACCCACTTTATCAGTACAAATAACCGATACTGAAGATAACTTTTCTAAGACAGATAAGTCCTTAAATTCAATAAAATTTTTTTTCATTTTTCTAAATAAAAACATATAAAATATACTTATAATAATTATAAGTCCTTGCGGAATTGTTCCCGATATAAACTCAGAAGAGGAAAAAATTATTTGATTAATGTTTTCTTTAGACCCTACCTTCAATGCCACATTCAATACTACCACTGCAACAGAAAATAAACTAAAATAATTTACTATCCCATGAATTCTCTTTCCTATAGGAATGCTAGTATCTACTTGAGCAAAAAAAATTTTAACTACATTCGCTATCTGTGTGTCCATTCCTGTTGCTATAACTATCCCTGTACCACTCCCATTTACAACAACTGAAGATTTAAAAAGGATATTTTTCATATCTGATAAAGATATTTCTTTATCTTCTATTTTTGTTTCATATTTTTCTACCAAAAATTTTTCACCAGTTACAGAAATTTCACTAACTTTTAATTCTTCACTTTCTATTACTCTTAGATCAGCAGGTACACCTTCCCCTTTGCCAACTATAACGATATCACCTACAACTAATTCCTTAAACGGAACTTTTAAAGTTCTACCATCTCTTACGACTCTTGCTAATCCATTATTTAAACTTTCTAATTCCTTTATGCTTTTCTCACTTTCATGTTCATCTAAAGATGTAAATCCCACACTTAATATAATTATAAATAGAACCATGCTAGCTAACATGAATTGGTTAAAGTATAAAAAAACTCCTAAGGATAAAATCAATATTAGCATCCAAGGTTCTTTTATTTGATTAACAACTATGGAATGCAAACTTCTAGTTTGAGGTATAATGATTTTGTTTGTACCATATTTTTCTCTCTTAATATCTATTTCATCCTCATCTAACCCAGAGTAAATATTGCTTTCTAAGCTTTTTACTATTTCACTCCATGAACTTCCATACCATTGAACCATATATTTTCACCTTTCTACATCATATTAAAAATATAATTATAATTAAAAATTATAAAATTAATCCATAAATCCATAATGTCTATATGGATTTATCTCCCTATTTAATATTCGTCTTAATATTAATAGACTTTAAAATAAAATGAACAATTTGGTATTTACTTTACTAATTTTAAATTTTTTTATTTTTTGTAGAATATTAATCATTAGTTTTATTTACTATAATTGTAATAATTTTTGTGTCACTGTATGCACAGGAAGAACCTTTTGTGTTTTTTGTTTTCGAAAATTAGACATCAATTCAACATATTTCATTCTTTTTTCAAAAAATTTGTCAAAAAATTTTTTTAAAATCCCTATCTTGTATTTATTATCATTCTCTACTGATTGACACACTTTTAGCTATATGATAACATTATCTAAAAAAATAACCGTATGAATTTGCTCATTGAAAACAGAATAACTACTACAAATTTTTTTCTTTTTACTAAATATTCTGACTAATGCATCTTGTATTACAGATAAGTATATTTTATTTTTATATTTAATATATTTAAAATAAATAGTAAATTAATATTTGTTTAAGACGTTAAAAACTTCATAGGCAAAACATAAAAATTGGGGGGTAAAAAATGCTAAAGTACATTTTCAAAAGATTATTTTCTAGCATCGTAACAATTTGGGTAGTAATAACTGCCACTTTTTTTCTTATGCACGCAATGCCTGGAGGACCATTTGATTCAGACAAAAAACTTCCTGAAAGTGTGAAAGCTAATTTGGAAGAAAAATTCGGACTTAATAAAAGCCTTGGCGAACAATATACTACCTACTTAAAAAATGTCACTCTTCACGGAGACCTTGGTCCTTCAATGAAATATGAAGGTAGAACCGTAAATGAAGTAATAAGCTATTCTTTTCCAGCATCAGCTAAACTTGGATTATGTTCTATAGCTTTTGCAGTAATCTTAGGAATATTTATGGGATTAATAGCTGCTCTTAACCAAGGAAAGTGGCAGGACAACCTGTGTATGTTTATATCCACTTTAGGTGTAACTATACCAAGTTTTGTTATGGCAACTATTTTTATTTATTTTTTTGCAGTCAAACTTGGATGGCTACCGGCTGTTGGTTTTGATGGTCCTAAATATTACATATTACCAGCTATAGCACTTGGTGGATATTCAACTGCATTTATTGCTAGACTTTCTAGATCAAGTTTATTAGAAGTAATTAGACAAGACTATATTAAGGTAGCAAAAGCTAAAGGATTGTCTAAAGGCAAGATAATATATAAGCATACTCTTAAAAATTCTTTAATTCCTATTGTTACCTATTTAGGTCCTATATTTGCTTCAGTACTCACAGGTAGCTTTGTTATAGAAACTCTATTTGGTATACCTGGATTAGGCAGAGAATTTGTTCAAAGCATTGGCAATAGAGATTATACTACTACATTAGGTGTAACTATTTTTTACAGCACCTTCCTTATATTATGTAACTTAATAGTAGATTTACTTTATGTAGCTATAGACCCTAGAATAAAGATTGACGCATAGGAGGATAAATAATGGAATTTTCTAAAGACTTATTTGAAAAAGCTTCTAAAAGCGAAAAAAATTCTGAAGAAATAGTAAGACCTAGTCTGAGTTATTGGCAAGATGTATGGAGGCGACTCAAGCAAAATAAGATTGCAATGATTGGATTGATTGTTGTCGTTCTTATAACAATACTTGCAATATTGGGACCATATTTTTCAAAATATAATTATTATTCACAAGACCTAGCAATTGCAAATCAAACACCAAGTAGTAAACACTGGTTAGGCACTGATAAATTTGGCAGAGACGTATTAATAAGACTTATTTATGGTGCTAGAATATCTTTAACTGTTGGTTATGCCGCTAGCTTACTTAATATAATTATAGGTGTTTTATACGGAGGAATAGCTGGCTATTTTGGGGGAAAAGTCGATGAAATAATGATGCGAATAGTTGATGTTATATATTCTATACCTATGACCATATACGTAATATTATTTATGGTTATCTTCGGAGCTGGCTTAAAGAGTATAATAATAGCTCTTGCAGTATCCTACTGGCTGACCATGGCTAGAATTGTAAGAGGTCAAATTTTAGCATTGAAGCAGCAGGAATTTGTATTAGCTGCCAAAACTTTAGGTGCCTCTTCTATTAGAATTCTTTTAAAGCACTTGATTCCTAACTGTATGGGACCAATAATTATAACTCTAATGATGTCAGTTCCTGATGCTATATTTACTGAATCTTTTTTAAGCTTCATAGGCCTTGGAGTTTCAGCACCTCAAGCATCTTGGGGAACACTTGCTTCGGAAGCATTAGACGGATATCAGTTATATCCTACTCAATTATTCTTTCCAGCATTAGCTATATGTATAACAATACTTGCATTTAATTTATTAGGTGACGGTCTAAGAGATGCACTAGATCCTAAGATGAAAAAATAATAGGAGGATTTTACTATGGAGAAATTGTTGCAAATTAATGGTTTGCAAACATCATTTTATACTTACGCAGGTGAAGTAAAATCTGTTAGAGGAATCTCTCTTTATTTAAATAAAGGAGAGGCCATAGGTATAGTTGGAGAATCAGGCAGTGGTAAAAGTATCACTATGATGTCTCTTATGAGGCTTTTACCTGATAACGGTAAGATAAAAGAAGGACAAACTTTATTTGATGGAAAAGATTTATCTAAAGCAAATGAAAAAGAAATGGAGAAAATAAGAGGAAATGAAATTGGAATGATATTTCAAGATCCTATGACTTCCCTAAATCCAGTTTTTACTATAGGTAATCAATTAATGGAGCCACTTATAAAACATAAAAAAATGAGTAAAGGTGAAGCCTTTAATAAAGCTGTAGAAATGTTGAGACTAGTTGGAATTCCTAGTCCTGAAAAAAGGATGAAGCAGTATCCTCATGAGTTTTCAGGCGGTATGAGACAAAGAGCTATGATTGCCATGTCTCTTGTATGCGCTCCTAAACTTTTAATAGCTGATGAACCAACTACTGCATTAGATGTTACTATTCAGGCACAAATTTTGGAATTAATGAAAGATTTAAAGTCCAAAATAGATATGTCTATTATACTTATAACTCACGACTTAGGTGTAGTAGCAAATGTATGTAGCAGAATTTATGTAATGTATGGTGGAACTGTAGTAGAAAGTGGAGCTTCGAGAGATATCTTTTATAATCCAAAACATCCTTATACTTGGGGGCTCTTAAGAAGTATACCAAATCCTAAAGAAGATATTAAGGAAAGACTGAAACCAATTGAAGGAACTCCTCCTGATCTTTTAAAACCTCCTGTTGGATGCCCTTTTGCTCCAAGATGTGAGCATACAATGAAAATTTGTTTAACCGAAAGACCACAACAATTTGAAATTAAAGATGGTCATTATTCCGCTTGTTGGCTAAGCCACCCCCAAGCACCGAAAACTATATCAAATATGAAAGGGGTAGCAATAAATGTCACAGAATAAACCTTTATTAGAAATACGAAATTTAAAAAAATATTTTGTCGCCCAAAAAAGCTTTTTAGGAAATAACCATAGTTTTGTAAAGGCTGTAGATGATGTTTCTTTCAACATAAATGAAGGTGAGACACTAGGTCTTGTAGGAGAATCCGGATGTGGGAAAACCACTACAGGAAGAACGATTATAAAATTATATGAGCCAACTGCTGGTGAAATAATTTTTGATGGAAAAGATATCGCAAAACTTAATTCAAAAGAAATTATGCCCTATAGGCGAAAAATGCAAATGATATTTCAAGATCCCTACGCATCCTTAGATGCAAGAATGACTGTAGGTGATATTATTGGTGAGGCTATTGATATTCATAAGCTTATGGGAAAAAAAGAATCAAAAGAAAGAGTAAAATATCTTTTAAGTAAAGTTGGATTAAATTCAGAACATGCAAACAGGTATCCTCATGAATTTTCTGGTGGTCAAAGACAAAGAATAGGCATCGCAAGAGCATTAGCAGTTGAACCTAAATTTATTGTATGTGATGAGCCTATATCTGCCCTTGATGTTTCTATCCAGGCACAGGTAGTAAATATGCTTGAGGATTTACAGTCAGATTTGGGTCTTACTTATTTGTTTATCGCTCACGATCTATCAATGGTTAAACATATTTCTACGAAAATTGGAGTTATGTATTTAGGCAAAATGGTAGAATTATCACCTAGTAATGAACTTTATAAAAAACCATTGCATCCATATACTCAAGCTTTACTTTCTGCTATTCCTGTTCCAGATCCAGACGCTGCAGAAAAAAACAAAAGAATTATGCTTGAAGGCGAAACTCCTTCTCCAATTAATCCTCCTCCTGGCTGTAGGTTTAAAGGAAGATGTAGATATGCAAAACCTATATGTGAGGAATCAGAACCTGAGTTAAAGGATTTAGGTGGCGACCACTGTGTTGCTTGTCATTTATATTAAGCTAAAAACCTAAAAGTAGCTCATAAGTAAAAATTAATTCCGATATTGTTTTAATTTTTGCTTATTATATTAAATAAATAATTTAAAGGGGGTCTTATAAATGCTAAAAAATAAAAAATTTAAATTAATTACTTTAGCTGCTGCTATTGCATTGTCTGCTTCAGTTTTTGCAGGCTGTGGATCAAGCAGTTCAAACGGGTCTACAACAGCATCCGGAAACAAAGTTATAAAAGTTAACATCGGTGCTGATCCTAAAACCATTGATCCAGGTTTAAACAACTCTGTAGAAGGATCTCATGTTATAGTTAATGCTTTTGAGGGTTTGACTAACCTTGATAAAGATGAGAAAGTTATTCCTGGTGTTGCTGAAAAATGGGATGTTTCAAAGGATGGATTACATTACACTTTTCATCTAAGAAAAGATGCAAAATGGTCAGATGGTAAACCAGTTAAAGCATCTGACTTCGAATACGCTTGGAAAAGAGCCCTAAACCCTGATACTGCTTCTGAATATGCCTTCCAACTTTTCTACTTAAAAAATGGAGAAGCATACAATCAAAGTAAAGATGAAAAAGCAACAAAAAAAGCCACTGCTGATGAGGTTGGTGTTAAAGCAACAGATGATTATACATTAGATGTTACTCTTGAAGGAGCTACACCTTACTTTTTATCTTTAATGGCATTTCCAACTTATATGCCTGTAAGAAAAGATATAGTTGAAAGTCACCCAAAAGACTGGGCAACAAAACCAGAAACTTACGTATCTAATGGTCCTTTTATGATGAAAGAGCTTAAAATGAAAGATAGCATAAACTTTGTGAAGAACCCTAACTATTGGAATACAAAGAGTGTTAAACTAGATGGAATTCAATTTAAGGTTTTAGACCAAGAAAGCAGCTACTTCGCAGCATTCAAAACAGGACAAATCGATATGATTGATAAACCACCTGTACAGGAAATTCCTAATTTATTAAAGGATGGTACGGCTAAGTCATATCCTTATCTTGGAACATATTACTATGACTTTAACATATCAGCAAATGCTGCAAATGTTAATCCTGATGCAGCAAAAGCTTTAAAGGATGTTAGAGTTAGAAAAGCTTTATCACTTGCTATAGATAGAACAGCTATAACTAAAGATGTTTCAAAAGGTGGAGAGATTCCTGCTACAGGTTTTGTACCAAGTGGTGTAACTGATGAAAAAGGTACTAAGTTTAAGACTAAGGAATACTTGAATAAAACTGCTAATGTAGAAGAAGCTAAAAAGCTTCTAGCTGAAGCTGGATACCCAGATGGTAAAGGCTTCCCTAAACTTGAAATAATATATAACACATTACAAATGCATCAAAGTATAGCTGTGGCAGTTCAGGATATGTGGAAGAAAAATCTAGGTATCGACATAACTTTAAGAAATCTTGAAAGAAAAGTTCAGTTAACCGAAGCTAACAAGCATAACTTTGTTGTAAACAGAGATGGCTGGATTGCTGACTACAATGACCCTATGACTTTCCTTGATATCTTTACTACTACTAATGGTAACAATTACTGTGGATATAACAATCCAAAATACGATGAATTAATTACTGCTGCAAAACATGAAGCAGATTCTCAAAAAAGAACTGCTATGCTTCATCAAGCTGAAGATATGTTAATGGAAGATATGCCAATCATGCCAATTTTTGAATACACTGAAGTAGTTTGTATGAATAAGAAACTTAAAGATGTTCATGTATCAAATCTTGGATTCTTTATATTCAGAGATGCTGATTTAGAAAAATAGTAACATTAAGGGGCTGTGGTACTATAGAGAAGAACCGCCAAAAGTTAACTTTCTGGTGCATTTCTTTATAGTGCTACAGTCCCTTTTTAATTATATATAGATTCCTTCAAAGCTTTATATCATTTTAGTAAATTAATTTCATCAAGAGTCCGTCCTTTAGTTTAAATAGTTAGGAGCAACCCCAGATAGTGCACTAGCTAATCCATATAGCACAAGGTTAAACTCAACGACTGTCCTTCTGCCCCATCTATCGGCAACCATTACACCAGCGACCATTCCCTGATCCATAGCATCAAAAATCCTTGAGAAAATTATACAAATCCTCTCAAGGCTTGATATCACTATGGCGGGAATATGTGGGAATCGAACCCACCCGTCGTGGTCTTAGCACGGCAGAACGGTTTTGAAGACCGGCAGGCACACCAGCACCTATCTACTCCCATATCTAATTACATAGAGTATTATAAATTATATAATTTATTATGTCAACGCTTTTGGCGCCTCTCATCTATCACCTTATGTAATCGATTGTATTATATTTGGTGATACTAATATTAATAAAGCACTCTCTTATCCTCTAATCTTTTAGTTAACTTTATGCTATCAAAATGCTCTACAAGTGCCATAGCATATTTTCTACTTGTATTTAGCACATCTCTTAATTCTGCTAAAGTCATACTTCCATTATTAGTTATAAGATTTATAACTAATTCTTTAATTTTGATATAATCTTCCAATAAAAAGAAGCAATCTTCTGATACTTTTACTAAAACCCCCTCATCCACTATAGAATCAAATACCATTTTAAAGTTCTTAGTATCCTTCTCTTTTATCTGAAGTTCGCTATATTTTGGAGGTGAAAATTTAGCAATATTGAAAGACTTTATAATGTTTTCTCTTATTGCTTTTTGTTCTTTAGTATATATTATTTTAAATTCCGGAAGTAAAATCAAATTACCATGAGTAAGTAATACTTGTTCATTTACTAATAAATCCATCATCTGATCATAGGTTTTCTGCTTCACGGATTTTCCAAAGACTTTATTTTTTATTTCTTCTTTAGATATCCCCCATTTAAGTGGGTTTTCCTTATGGTATTTATCGAGTATATTCACTATTTCAGCTATTTTTTCATTAATAAACTCTCTATGAACATATATTGCTTTATCTCCACTTTCAAATTTCACTATTTTGTCTTCATTTATTAATTTCTCTAGCTTTTCCTCAATACTTTCTTCGTTTTTTCCCAATGCTTTTAATATATCTACAGTTCTTGGGTATTCCTTACTTAAGTTTTTAATAGTATTTTCCAGTATACTTTCAGTTTTTCCACTTTCTTTTAGCTTTAGCTCTTCAATATACTCCTTATCAAATTGTTTTGCTTTTTTAGCAAGTGGCTCAATTATAGATCCACCCCCTATGGTATTCATAGGTGAGTAGCTTCGTATTACATATCTATCATTTCTTTGAGCAGTTAATGGTTTCTCTAATCTTAATTGTACATATACTTCTTCTCCTGGCTTCACCTGCTCTTTATTTAACAGCACTACTCTGCATATAATTTCACTTGTCCCATGATAAAGCCTCACTCTTTGTCTATTTTCTAAGGTCCTTGATGCGCTTTTTAAATAATATAATTTGCAATCAATCATTAGAGATGGTTCCATTAAATTTTCAACGGATATTACATCTCCCCTTTTAACATCATTTACCCTTACGTTTGCTATATTTATAGCACATCTCTGTCCAGCCTCAGCAACTTTTACAGGCTGATCATGTACTTGAATTCCTCTTACTTTAGATGCAAGCTTTGCTGGATAAACTTCTATTATTTGTCCTTCTTTAACTGATCCACTTATGACAGTCCCTGTCACTACTGTTCCAAATCCGCTTATCGTAAATACTCTATCTACTGGGAGTCTAAAGTGCCCTTGTATGTCTTTAGCTTCTACTTCTTCCGTAAACTTATCTATATCTTCTATCAAATCATCTAATCCAATACCAGTCTTAGAGGATACTGAATGAATTGGGGCATTTTCTAAAAAAGTTCCCTTAAACTCATTTTTTATCTCTTCTCTTATCATTGATAACCATTCTTCATCTACTAGATCTGATTTAGTAAGAACAATAATTCCTTTTTTAACGTCCAGTAATTGAAGAATCTCAAAATGTTCTCTTGTTTGAGGCATTATTCCTTCATCTGCAGCTATTACTAAAAGAACTATATCTATACTACTTATCCCTGCTAACATGTTTTTAATAAACTTTTCATGTCCTGGTACATCTATAATTCCTGCCCTCTTACCTGATGGCAAATCAAAAAAAGTAAATCCAAGATTTATAGATATTCCTCTTTCCTTTTCTTCTCTAAGAGTATCTGTTTCTCTACCAGTTAAGGCCTTTATAAGAGTGGTCTTTCCATGATCTATATGCCCTGCTGTTCCAATTATAATATGTTTCATAAGCTTACCACCTCTCTTTTAATCTAGTAATCCAAAAGCATCTGCTATTACATCAAAGTCTTTATCAAAAATAGTTCTTACATCTAAAATAACTTCATTATTTGAAATTCTAATTATTACAGGAATTTTATTTTCTCTTAGTCTTTTTTCCAATTCCTGTGGAGAAAATTTATTACTTTCTGCCTTTATAACATATGTTTGGATTTTCTCTGTAGGCATTGAACCTCCGCCTACCATAGAATAATCTTCTTGTAAGGTAAACTTAAAATTTTTTACTCTACCTTGAAGCTTCTTCTTAAGTTTTTGTGCTCTTTTCTTATGCTCGCTTTTTTGACTTAATATCATATGCAATGTAGGTATATTTTCTATAGCTTCTCTTTCATCTAAATAATACTTAAGGGTTCCCTCTAATGCAGCAAGTGTCATCTTATCTATTCTTAACGCCCTAGTAAGTTGATTTCTTTTCATTTTGTCTATATATTCTTTCTTACCTATAACTATGCCTGCCTGTGGTCCTCCAAGCATCTTATCTCCACTAAAAGTAACTACATCTACACCTTTTTTAATACTTTCTTGAACTGTGGGCTCATGTGTAAATCCATATTTTGAAAAATCTATTAATGTGCCGCTTCCTATATCTTCAACTACTGGTATTTTCTTTTCACCCCCTAGTTGAACTAACTCTTCCAAGGACACATCCTCTGTAAATCCTAAAATTTTAAAATTAGATGTATGAACTTTTAATAAAACACCAGTATTTTCATTTATATTATTATCATAGTCGTATAAATGAGTTCTATTTGTTGTTCCAATCTCTACAAGTTTTGCTCCACTAAAGTTCATAACGTCTGGAATTCTAAAAGAACCTCCTATTTCAACTAGCTGCCCTCTGGAAACAATCGCTTCCTTATCTTTACACAAAGTATTTAGAACTAGCATAACCGCAGCTGCGTTATTATTTACAACCATAGCCGCTTCTGCTCCTGTTACTTTCTTAATAAGTTCTTCGACATGACTATACCTTGAACCTCTTTGTCCCTTTTTCAAATCATATTCTAAGTTATTATAGTTATCAACTACATTTACAACATTATCTAATGCCTTTTTTGCAAGCAGTGATCTTCCTAAATTAGTATGTATAATCACTCCTGCAGCATTTATAACTTTTCTAAACCTTGAACTATTCCTTTGCTCTAAAAGTTCTAAAAAACTTTTTAATATATCTTCTTTTGAATACTCCTCTATATTATTACTCAATATAAACTCTCTATACTTATCTATTGTCTCTCTTAATGCTTCAACAACAATCGTTCTCATTGTAGAATTCAGCTCATTATTTACTATAGGTTCTTTTAGAAGTTCATCTATCTTAGGAAGATTACGTAATAACTGACTTTTTTCCACTTTCCCCACCTCTTAGATTTATTCTACTACTATATAGATTTCTCCTTGATTAGGCATTACCTCACCAATAATTGCTGATGGTAATTCCAACTTAGAAAGTTCCTCCATTATTTTAGAACTTTCATCTTTTGAGCACGTTACTAGAAGGCCTCCTGATGTTTGAGGATCAAATAATATATCTTTCATCCATTCTGGAGTATTTATAAATTCAAGCTTACCATCTATGTACCTTCTATTATTATAAGCACCAGCAGGTACAAGACCCATTTCTGCATATTCTTTTGCTTCTTTTATATATGGTATTTTATCCTTATATAATTTTAAAGTAACTCCTGAAGCTTTAGCCATTTCATATCCATGACCCATAAGTCCAAAACCAGTTACATCAGTACAAGCTGAAATATTGTAATTTACAATTATTTCTCCTGCATATTTATTTAATGTAGCCATAACCTTCACGGCTTCATCATAAGCCTTTTTTGATGCTATTTCACCCTTTATAGCAGTATTTATTATTCCAGTTCCTAAAGGTTTGGTTATAATAATATCCTCTCCAACTTTCGATCCAAAATTTTTAAGAATTTTATCTGGATGAACTATTCCCATTACAGATAATCCATACTTTGGCTCATCATCTTCTACAGTATGGCCGCCAATAACTACTGCCCCTGCTTCAATGACCTTATCTGCTCCGCCTCTTAATATTTCTCCTAAAACATCTATAGATAAACAATTAGGAAAACATACTATATTTAAAGCTACTGTCGGTTTTCCCCCCATTGCATATACATCACTTATAGAATTCGCCGCGGCGATTTGTCCGAAAGTATAAGGATCATCAACCACTGGAGTAAAAAAATCTAGTGTTTGTATAACTGCCATTTCATCATTTAATTTATAAACAGCAGCATCATCAGAAGTCTCTATTCCTACTATTAAATTTTTATCTTCCATTTTAGGTAACTTACCTAATATTTTTGACAGGGTCTCCGGCCCTATTTTTGCTGCTCATCCTGAAGTTTTACTTAATTCTGTAAGTCTTTTTTGAGCCATATTGACACCTCCCACCAAAATTTCTCAACTTTTATTATATAATACTTTATGTACTTTTTAAACATTAAAGACATGTTCCTATATAATTTACCTTATATCTGCTTTTTCTTTTATTTTTTCTAATGTTTTATCTCCTATTCTACCAACTTTTTTTAAATCCTCAATACTTGAAAATCTACTATTTTTTTCTCTATAGTCAATAATTTTTTGTGCTGTAACATCCCCTATTCCTGGTATGTTTTTTAATTCATCCTTGGATGCCGTATTTATATTTATTTTTGCATCCTGATTTGAAGTTCCTATATGTGTATTAGCGGTACCATTAGGATTACCTTCTAACTTTTTCTCTACATATATGTAGTCCTCATCCTTTAACTTTTTTGCTAAATTAAGTTTTGATTTATCTGCACTTTCCAGAAATCCACCTGATATTTTTATTAATTCATCCAGCCTACTATCATTCTTAAGTTTATATACTCCAGGATTTTTTATCTCTCCATTTATATACACGGTAATTTCTTTAGTATCTTTAACATCTTTGCTCTCTACAGAAGTTGTTTCATTAAATACTTCTTTACTGTTAAATTGTTTAGATGGTTTTGATATATAGTAGCCTACAGATAAAAAAATTATAAATATAACTAATATTGCAATAGAACCAATAATTTTTTTCTTATCTCTCATTCTTGTCTCCACTCCTCTACACAATATTTTCTTTATATACTAAATTATTGACAGCTTTATAAAAATTCTGTCGCATAAAAAGCCTTTTTTTGATATAATTATGATTAACAATGTTTTAGGAGGCTAAAATGAAGAAGTTAATAACGTTTTTAATATGTTTTATAGTAATTTTTTCTAATATTAACTATAAAGTCAATGCAAAAGATGCCCCACCAACAGTTTCTGCAGATAGTGTAGTTCTAATGGATGCCTTATCTGGTGAAATTTTGTATGCAAAAAATGCTTATGGAGCATACCCACCTGCATCTACTACTAAGCTTATGACTGCTCTTTTAACCTTAGAAAGAACCAAGTTAGATGATGTCGTTACAGTAGGTAAAAACCCCCCAGTTGTTGATGGAAGTAAAATTTATTTATTTGAAGGTGAACAAATAAAAGTAAAAGACTTATTATATGGATTATTACTTTGTTCTGGTAACGATTGCGCGGAAGCCCTTGCTGAACATATAAGTGGCTCTATAGATAAGTTTGCTGGGGAAATGAATAAGAGAGCTTTAGAATTAGGATGCAAAAATACAAATTTCGTTAACCCTAGTGGTTTATATGATGAAAAACATAAAACGTCAGCTAATGATTTAGCACTTATAATGAAAGAACTATCTAAACACCCTGAGTATACCCAAATTGCCACTACTAGCTTTTATAAAATTCCAACCACAAATAAAAGTTCTTCTGAACGTCCCTTATGGAATGAAAATAAGCTGATACAAAAATCTTCTAGTTATTATTATGAAGGCTGTCAAGGCGGAAAGACAGGATATACTATACAATCTCAGCATTCTTATGTATCCTGTGCTACTAGAAACGGACAGACACTTATAGTCGCTTTAGTTCATGATAAAGAAAAAACATTTTTCCCTGATGCAGCTGCTTTATTTAACTATGGATTTAATAACTTTCAATCAGTTCGTTTGTTTGCTAAAGGAGATCTAGTGACAACTTATAAAGACAATGGTTTAAATATACCATTACTTGCAGCTTCAGATTTCTATTATGTTAAAGAAAAAGGCAGCAACCCTACTACTAAATTTAATATAAATGATAAAATCTCAGCAGATAAATTTTTTAAGCAAGGGGATATAATTGATGAAGCAACTATATCTTTGGATAACAAAAATATTGGAAGCTTAAAGTTAATCAGCGGAACCGACCACGAATTGAAACAAGTATTTCAATCTAACACATTGCAAAGTAACTTCTCGAAACCTCAATATATTATACCTGCTGGCATTGTAGCTTTGGCTGCAATCATATTTGTTTTAAAAAAGTTAAAATTATTTAGTAGAAACTAAATTTATAACAATAAGAGCCGATGACTTTAGCATTTTACTTGTCATCAGCTCTTTATTTTATTTAAGAGTTCTTTCATATCTTCTGGCATATCTGCCTCTAATTCTAATATTTCTCCAGTCCTTGGATGAGGAAACTTTAGCTTATACGCATGAAGCGCCTGTCTTTTTATGTAGTCATCCTCATTTCCTATACCATATAAACTATCTCCATATAATGGATATCCCAAATACGTTAAGTGTACTCTTATTTGATGCGTCCTACCCGTTTCTAATGTAAGCTTTACCAAATCACCTTTACGGCAACTTTCTAAAACCGAGAAATGAGTTATACTTTCTTGTCCTCTTTCATCTATAATTCTTTTTATAGTATCGCCACCTACTCTATAAATAGGCAAATTTATAGTTCCTTCTTTTTTGTCAATGTTTCCATGAACAATTGCCAAATAGCTTTTTTCAAAATTTTCATTTCCCATGTCCCTTGCTAAAGCCATATGAGAAAATTGATTTTTAGCTATTATAATAAGACCCGACGTATCCATATCCAATCTACTTACAAGCCTTACTATGCACTTTTCATCTTTTTCTTTGAAATAATACAGAAGCCCATTAGCCAATGTACCGTTAGGATAGCTTTTGGTAGGATGTACCACTATACCTGGTTGTTTATTTACAACAATAATATCACTATCTTCATAAATCACATCAATAGGAATTGGCTCTGGATCTATGTTTTGACTTTCTTCTTTTGTTACATCAAAACCTATCTCGTCATTTAACTTAACTACATAGTTTAACTTTACTCTAGTTCCATTTACAGTTATCCTTCCATCTCTTGCAGCCCCACTTATAAGCCTTCCTGAAAGCTTTTCTACAGCCCTTAAATATTCTCTAAGCTTTTTACCCGCTGTTTCCTCTGAAACCTTAAAAATAAGCTTATTTTCCTTCATAATGCCTCCTAACTAATTGATATGGGGCTGTTTCACCGTATAGATAACCAAGCCAGACATTTAACTTATACGCAGGGATATGTTACCAAAACTGAAAGCACATATAAAAATTTTTATCGTGCTGAAGTTTGGTAACACATACCGGGGAATAAGTTAAGTGTCGGCCGTGGATATCTATAGGTGCAACAGCCCCACTCTAACTATTCTGCTAATGCTATTACTTCTATTTCAACTAAAGCATCTTTTGGAAGTTTTACTTCAACACATGATCTTGCAGGCATATCTTTTTGGAAGTATTTTGCATAAACTTCGTTGACAGCAGCAAAGTCACTCATATTTTTTACAAATACAGTTGTTTTAACAACTTTATCAAGTGATGATCCCGCAGCTTCAAGAATAGCTTTTACATTTTCTAATGATCTTTCAGCAGCTTTTTTTACGTCTCCGCCAACTAATTCTCCAGTTGCTGGATCAAGTGGAATTTGTCCTGATGTAAATATTAAATTTCCAGCTTTAACTGCTTGTGAATAAGGTCCTACTGCTCCTGGAGCATTTGTTGTGCTT
Organism: Clostridium thailandense; assembly: GCF_019207025.1. GTDB lineage: Bacteria > Bacillota > Clostridia > Clostridiales > Clostridiaceae > Clostridium_AM > Clostridium_AM thailandense. Next base: position 84,981 of record NZ_JAEEGC010000037.1, read on the forward strand.
ATTATTTTCTTTTCCATAATGTTAAACCCTCCTAATATATTGGCAATAATTTAAATTACTACCACTTTGTTATATGTTTATCCAAACACTATTATTATACCAAAACCATTCATTTTGTGCATAATATTTTTTAATTATTTTATAGAAATTAAATGATTTCTTGCTTCAATAGTATCAAAATGCAACAGTTGCTTTCTATCAATAACAAACTTTATAGTATTATCAAAAGATTTTAGCAAAGCTTTATCTATATCCTTAAAAGCTACTTCTCTTAATTCTTCTACTCCCGGAAAGTTTCTTAAAGGTTCTATATAATCAGCTATATATATAACTTTGTCAATCATACTCATATTTTTTCTTCCTGTAGTATGATAGGTAATTGCATCTAATATTTCTTTATCATCAATTCCCATTATTTCTTTAGCTAATACAGCGCCTACTGCTCCATGAAGTAATTGCGGACTCTCTTTACACACATCATTTATTTTTATATCATGTTTCAATGCAATCTCTAAAATTTGTTCATCATTCATATTTTTTGCACAATCGTGTACCAATCCCGCTATTTTCGCCTTTTCAATATTTAATTTATATGTTTCTGCTAATTTTACTGCTGTGTCCTTTACACCTAGACTATGCTCATATCTTTTATATCTAAGGTTTTTCTTTAAGTAATCCTGTATTTTTTCTTCACTCCACATCCCTAATTCACTCCAAAACAAATAATTACAGATTTCATAAGTATACTATAGCAAATTTATTATTTGTTATAGTCTTTTACTTATAAAGTTTTAATGCCTTAACAGTATTATAAACTCCTTCTGGCAATAGATAATTTACATTTTTTTCTTGTTTTATAGATTTCCTTATATTGGTAGATGAAATATCCAAAAGAGGAACATCTAAAAATATAATTTCATTTAAATATTTTCTTTCGATTTCGCTTTTTTTCTCTTGTATATTTTTCATACTATAGCCTGGTCTGTTAAATACTACAAATTTACAAAGTTTGAAAATTTCCTCAGAATTTTTCCAACTTTCAATATCCATTAAACAATCTACACCAGTAAGAAAATACCACATAGTATTCTGTTCAATACTATTAAAATATTTTAATGTTTTATAAGTATAACTTAAATCAGTATTTCTTAATTCATAATCACTTATCTCAAATCGCTTTTCTTCTCTTATAGCCATCCTTACCATTTCATATCTTAAAAATCCATCGGTTATATTCCTTCCTAATTTGTGCGGAGGATTACCTGATGGCATAAATATTATGTTATCCAATCCAAGTTTATATAAGGCCTCGTAGGCTATATATAGATGTCCGTTATGAATAGGATCAAAAGTTCCACCAAAGATAGCTTTTTTAATCATATACAATCTCTCCAACTTTATTATGGTAACTCTATTCTAGGATTTTTCTTTGATCTTCTATAAAGTACAATTTTATTTCCTATACTTTGAATTCCCTCACAGCCTAATTCGCTACAGATCTCATCTGAAGCTTCTCTAGTGCCATAGTCACTATTATTTAATATAGATATTTTTATAAGTTCCCTAGCCTCTAACGCCTCATCTATTTGCTTTAAAAAATTCTTCTCTATTCCATCTTTGCCAACTTGAAATATAGGATTCATTGTATTAGCAAGAGATCTTAAGTAACTTCTCTGTTTGCTTGTAATCATGTTTTCCCTCCCTAATTATAATAAAAATTCAAATTCAAAATCATTAAGTCTAACCAAATCTCCATCTTGAATTCCCATATCTACAAGCTCTTGAATAACTCCCTTGTTTGCTAAAACCTTATGGAAATATCTTAATGCATCTGGATCATTTACATTTACACTAGCTAGCAATCTATCTACAAAGCTTCCTTCTACAACAAATATACCTTCATCTTCTTCACGTATAGAATAAGTAAATTTCTTTTCTTCAGGTACAAATTTATCTTCTTCGCTTATTTCTATATCAGTAATAGGAATAGTACTCAGTATTCTTGCAGCTTCCTTCATAAGATCTTCTACACCTTGTTTAGTTGCTGCGGATATTCTAAATACCTTGTCATATCCCAGTTCTCCAACCTTTTTCTTAAAATCTTCGAATATTTCTTCATCATAAAGCATATCACTTTTGTTTGCTGCAATTATTTGTGGTCTATCCCAAAGTTTAATACTGTATTTCTTAAGTTCTTCATTTATCTTCAGAAAATCTTCAAAGGGATCTCTTCCCTCTATTCCAGATATGTCTACAACATGTATTAAAACTCTTGTTCTTTCTATATGTCTTAAGAACTTTATTCCAAGTCCTACACCTTCTGAAGCTCCTTCTATTATTCCAGGGATGTCAGCAATTACAAAACTTGGAATTCCTTGAATATTAACCACTCCAAGATTAGGATTCAAAGTAGTAAAATGGTAATTAGCAATCTTCGGTTTCGCCTTTGTTACTACTGAAAGCAAAGTTGATTTACCTACATTGGGAAATCCTAAAAGTCCAACATCTGCAAGGATTTTAAGTTCTAAGGATATCCATCTTTCTTCTCCAGGCATGCCAGGTTCCGCAAAATCTGGTGCCTGTCTAGTAGATGTCGTAAATCTTACATTTCCTCTTCCGCCTCTTCCACCTTTAGCTACCACATACTGATCTCCTGCATGTGCCATGTCAGTCATTATCTTGTCTGTAGCTATATCTCTTACTACTGTTCCCATAGGAACTTTTATATATAAATCCTCTCCATCTTTACCAAAACATTTAGAACCTTCTCCATGTCCTCCTCTTTCTGCTGCATACTTTTTTCTATATGTAAAGTCTAAAAGAGTTGTAATGTGAGGATCTGCTACTAAAATAACATTTCCTCCGTCTCCTCCATCTCCTCCATCTGGTCCACCTAAAGGTATGTACTTCTCTCTTCTGAAGGAGATTGACCCATTTCCTCCATCGCCTGACTTAACAAATATCTTGGCTGTATCTACAAACATAAATTATTCACTCCTTTTCATACACGAGATTCCATCATAAAAAATTTATTTATCTTCATCGATATAAACTTTCAATAAGAACCCTATAGTTTCTATTAAACCTTCTATACTTATGTGATTAAGTATAAATTAAATCAATAATTATAATATATATGAACGCTTACGCTGTTTCTTTCAAGTTCATATGTTTTACTCGTTAAATATATTGTTAGCTAAATATCACTTTTTTAATATAATCTTTTATGAAAAATCTAATATGAATTTTCAATCATTTTATTAAAGTATTAAAAGCTAACCTCAAGTTCTGCTACTTTTATATAATACCATAAAATTTACTAAAATTATTAAATTACGTGGGATTTTGTTCAACAAATTCATTATTAATCCACTCTCTGAAAGCTTTAAAAAAGCACCCTTAAATAGGGTGCTTTATTTTAAACTATTCTGCTATTGCTTCTTCAACAACTACAGGGTACACACTAGCTTTTTTCTTATCTTTTCCAACTCTTTCGTATTTAACTACTCCGTCGATTTTAGCGAAAAGAGTGTCATCACTACCCTTACCTACGTTGTTTCCTGGATGGATTCTTGTTCCTCTCTGTCTAACAAGTATGTTTCCAGCTAGAACAAATTGTCCATCAGCACACTTAGTACCAAGTCTTTTTGATTCACTGTCTCTACCATTTCTTGAGCTACCTACCCCTTTTTTATGAGCAAATAACTGAAGGTTCATTAGTATCATTCTACTACACCTCCTCTACTTCTACTTTTATATATTCACCGTAATTATTTTCAATACCTTTTAATCCCAACAACAAGGTCTCCATTAGAACTTGACATGCTTTAATCTGATCTGAAGGTAAACTTTTAATATTTATGCTTAAAAATCCATCTTCATTTACAGAAACTATGGGTTTAAAGTGTAAAACCTCTGTTATCCCATTAGACACAGCTATCGCTAATACAGAAACTGCACTACAAACTATATCTTTTCCGTATTCATCAAACTCGGCATGGCCTTTAGCTTCCATAAAAACTATGTCATTTTGATTTTTTAAAAACCTTACACTAATCATAATAATTATGCATTAATTGCTTCTATTTGAAGTTTTGTGTATGGTTGTCTGTGACCTTGTTTCTTTCTGTAGTCTTTCTTTCTCTTATACTTGAAAACAACTATTTTCTTGCCTTTTCCTTGAGCTAAAACTTTAGCTGTAACTTTAGCTCCTTCAACTACAGGTTTTCCAACAACTAACTCTCCACTCTCCTTGCTTACTACAAGAACATTATCAAGTTCAACTGTTGTATCAACTTCAGCGTTCAACTTTTCAACGTATATAACGTCTCCTTGTGCAACTCTGTATTGTTTTCCTCCAGTAACTAAAACTGCGTACATCAAAACACCTCCTCAATCCAGTCTCGCCAATTAAGGTACATAAACAAAAAAGCTGTTCATGATTTACATAACCTTCTCTGTGCGGTCTACAAAAGCCATTCTAACACATATGCAATAACTTGTAAAGAACTTTTTATAAAGATCATATACTACCGCTATCGTATATCTTATATTTCTCTAAACTTTCTATCTGACTATGAAAAATTAACGGCTCTACCTTAAAATGTTCATTGATTCTGTAAGTTACATAAATATTTTTGTCTAGGGCATCTATACTTTTTACAAAACCTATTATATCTCCCTGAACATCTTTTGCATAAATCTCATCTAACTCTATATGTATGTCATGTATGTCTCTTTGTTCATCTATTCGAATTATTTCATTGTCTATAAGCATACATAAGTAGTCAAATTTTACTCTTTTGCCTTTACCTTCGCAAGTTTTACAATCCTCTTCTATGTATTCATATATACACTTTCCTGATCTTCTTCTTGCTATTTGAACCAGATTTAAATCTGTGAAGTTATATACTACTGTTTTATTCTTGTCATCTAAAAAGCCTTCTTGAAGTTTATATAAAACTTTTTTCTTATTCTCACCATTATCCATATCAATAAAATCAATTACTATAATACCACTTAAATTTCTAAGTCTAATTTGTTTAGATATTTCTTCAGCAGCCTGATAATTTGTAAAAAATGCTGTTTTTTCTATAGAACTATTTCTTACATTCTTTCCAGAGTTAACATCGATAACATACATTGCTTCTGTTTTATCAATAATTATATAACCTCCACACTTTAATGGTACTTTATTATTTTTAAGGCTTAATAGCTCTCGTTCTATTCCGTAATAACTAAATAAAGACCTGCCTTCTTCATGGAGTATCATATTTGTTTTTGTATTAATTACGCCACTTAAAAAATTTGAAATATATCTATAATCTTCTTTATTATCAACATATACTTTAAAATTGTTTCCGCTTAGTTTATCTCTTAGAACTCTTCCTAAAATTCCTCCATCATCAAATACAATCCCAAGCTTAGTAGTATAATTAGCCTTGTCAAGCATATCCTTATATAGTGTATATAAATCTTTTATTTCATCATTTATTTTGCTTATAGAAACTTCCGCTCCATTTGTTCTTATTTTTATTCCTACATCTTCAGGTTTTATTAATTCCGCAGCTATTGAATCCTTTATACTTCTTTCTTTTATTTTTTTCGAAAAACTTATATCTTTACTAAATGTTTCCAAGACACAATAGGTTCCTGGTAAGCTTATTGCATTGGTAACTTTTGCACCTTTTGATCCCAGGTCTTCCTTTATTACCTGCACTAACAATTCTTCACCTTTTTTTAATTTCGTGTTTTTAAATTTCTCATCTAGATACATATATACATTTTTCTTATGTCCAATATCAATAAAAGCGCATTTTATGGCTGGTACAATGTTTTTAACTATACCTTTGTATATTTCTCCTGGGTAAGGCTCTCCTGTTTCTTCTTCAATAAAACATTCCTTTAACTCATCCTTTTCCTTTACCGCAATTCTTAAAAGTTCTTTTTTTCTTTCAATAAATATTTTTTTCACTAATATCACCACATTATATCATTTCAACATACTTATATAGAGGAATTAATTTGCTTTTCACTGCAGCATACATCTCTTCTCTTTTTATATCTACAAAAGAATCAGTTTTTGCTGCTCTGGTGTTTTCTTGGATAAATGCGGATAAAAGCTCTGCAGATAAGTTTTCCTTACTTCCACAAGAAACAGTAGTTTGTATTATTAAAGCATTGTCAACTATTTCATATTTAAAGTTCTTAATCATGGATTTTATATTAACTTCACTTTCTCCACTTTTACTTTTCTTTATGGTATTCCATTCTTTCATACTAAGCAGCTTTTCTAAATCTTCCTCCAAAAATTCCACATTCTCATATTTTATTCTCATAATGTATTTTGCAGCATCAATTGCCGCCATAGACTTAAATACTTTTTTATTTTGTTCTTCCTTTATTTTTACTACTTCAAAAACTTTTATCCCAGCAGGTGCACTGGCTTTTAATTTTTCTTTTATTATATCTTCATTTACTTCCTCTTCAAAAGCTATATCCATATAATCGCCACAAGAATAGACCCCCACAGCAAGTGGCTGTGCTAATGACATATTTATATGTGGATTAAATCCTTGTGAATACTGAACTGGCAGTCCTGATCTTTTAAGCATTCTTTGGATTGTTCGCATAAGATCTAAGTGAGCTACAAATTTTATAGTATCCTCTTTACTGAATTTTACTAGATATCGCACCTTCAAAGCACTTCCCTTCCAGTTTAGTATTTACACCACAATTCGTACAACCTAATCTACAATCTGGTGTTAACTCTGCTTTCTTTGCTCTTTCATTTTCCTTAATTAAAAATTCCTTAGAAACTCCTATATCTAGGAAATCCCATGGAAATATTTCATCATAACTTCTCTCTCTATAGGCATAGAAATCTCCATCTACACCGCATTCTTCAAAAGCAGCCATCCATGCATCATTATTGAAATACTCTGACCATCCATCAAATTTGGCACCCTTTTCAAATGCCTTTATTAAAACATCACAAATTTTTCTATCTCCTCTTGCAAATATAGCTTCTAAGTAACTTACAGGAGTCTCATGCCAATTATAAGAGATACTTTTGCTTTTTATAGCGCCTCTTAGTGCTTTTATCTCTTCTCTTACATTTTCCATTCTTATTTGTGGTACCCACTGAAACGGAGTGAATGCTTTAGGTACAAATATAGCAGTGCTTACATTAATTCTTAGTCCTTTTTTTCTCTTGTCTTTTGGAATTCTAAAATATTGATCCTTTACTTTTTCTGCCAAATCTGCTATTCCTATTACATCCTCAATAGTTTCATAAGGTAATCCTATCATAAAATATAGCTTTATTGTTGACCATCCACATTCAAAAGCACTTTTTACTGAATCCATTAAATTCTGTTCAGTTACACCCTTATTAATAACATCTCTCATTCTTTGTGAACCAGCTTCTGGTGCAAAAGTTAATCCTGTTTTTCTAACTTTCTGTATTTCATTTATTAATTCAACAGAAAAAGAATCTATCCTCAATGATGGAAGAGATATTCCTACCTTTTCCTTCTCATACTTTTCCATAAATTTATGAATTAAGCTTTGTAAATCTGAATAATCACAAATACTTAATGATGTTAGGGATACTTCTGGATATCCTGTATTTTTTATTAATTGCTCTAATGTTTCTAAAAGCTTATCTGTTCTTTTTTCTCTTACAGGTCTATAAATCATTCCTGCCTGACAAAATCTACACCCTCTAGTACAACCTCTGAAGGTTTCTAAAGTTATCCTGTCGTGAACTATTTCTGTATATGGAACAATTAAATTCGTAGGATAAACTACATCGTTAAAATTCTTTATTATTCTCTTTTTAACAACTGAAGGTACATCCTCATATAGGGGTTTGAATTCCTTTATTGTACCATCTTCTTTATATTCTACTGAATAAAGTGATGGTACATAGATACCTTCTATATGTGATACTTCTCTTAGGAACTCTTTCTTTCTGCCTTTATACTTTTTATAAAGATCCATGATTTCTTCCATTTGCTCCTCACCTTCACCTATGGCAAAAAAATCTGCTATATCATAGAGAGGTTCAGGATTATATGCGCACGGTCCTCCACACATTACTATTGGATCACTTTCTCCTCTTTCTGATGATCTAATGGCTACACCCGATAAATTTAACATATTCAATATATTAGTATAGCTCATTTCATACTGAAGGGTAAATGCAATAAAATCAAACTCCTTTATGGGGTCCTTGCTTTCTAAGCCATAGAGAGGTATCTCACTTTCCCTCATTAATTTTTCCATGTCTGGCCATGGAGCAAAGACTCTTTCACAATAAGTATCCTTTCTTTCATTCAGAACATGATAAAGAATTTTCATACCTAGATGTGACATTCCTACCTCATAAACATCTGGAAAGCAAAATGCAAAGCGTATATCTATTTCATTTTTATCTTTATTATAAGAGTTTAGTTCTCCACCAACATAGCGGGCAGGCTTTTCTACTTTAAATAATATATCATCAGTAACTTTATTCATCAAAAATCCTCCTCTTGTGTTCATCACATTTCTTTATTCTAACACAACAAATTATAAAATTAAAATATAATTTTTATGTTTCATCATTTTCTATTTTCATAAATTCCTCTATAGTAATATTACCATGAACCTTTAGTGCATTTATTATTTCCCCTTCATAAATTATATCCATAACTCTCATTTCTACATCTAAAACAGTAAATACATTATATTTATTTTTATCAAATAATGCCATAGCACTCAGCAAATCCTTCTTGTAATATATGGATATATTCTTGTTTTCTATATACCCTCTACTCATAAATTTATATTTCTTTTTTATAATGTCTCCCATAATTATATATGCTACCCTTTCCCTTTCCTTAAGTGATGATATTATAATAAATATACCTATTACTCCTATATTAAAATTATTAATTCCCTTAAAAAATAAGATTGTATAACAAAACATAAATGTAAGGCCAATAAAAATACTTACATTTATCATTATTCTATTAGAGTTTTTATACATAAACTTAAAATTTAATATATCTCTTAATATTCTTCCTCCATCTAGTGGAAATGCAGGAATAAGATTAAAAACTCCTATAGCTAGATTTCCTTCAAATAGCATAAGAAACTCCCAATAAGGAAATTTTTTATACAAAACAAAGAACAGAACACTCAGTATCAAATTTGCCATAGGACCTGCCGCTGATATAATTAAATCTTCCTTAGGAGATGCCTCATCAAGATCCTTTAACTTTATTACTGCTCCAACAATTATAAGCTCTATGTCGAAGCCGGAAAATTTGTAATATCTAGCAAATAAATAATGAACAACTTCATGAATTAGAACAATAAAAAAAGAATAAATAAGTTGTCCCTTATAACCTATAACAATTAAAAATATTATATAAGGAATAAAATATCTATTTACTTTAATCACATAACTACCTCTATAAATTATTTTCGGGCTATATCAAAATATTCATCGGGATTTTTATTTTCTCCCATATATAAAAGCTCAAAATGAAGATGCGGTCCAGTAGATTTGCCTGTATTGCCACTTTTGGCTATAATCTGACTTTTTTTAACCGCATCTTCCTTTGCAACAAGTATTTTATTTAAATGTCCATATTTAGTTTCTATTCCATTTCCATGGTCTATTAGTATATACTTTCCTAACTCTTTGTCTTCACCGCAAAATTTCACCCTGCCATCAAAAGCAGCTTTTACATCTGTGTCTACTTTAGCATCAATATCTACTCCTGCATGAAACTTCTTATCCTTGGATATGGGGTCTTCTCTATATCCAAAAGGTGATGTTTCTACTCCAACTACTGGAAGTATAAATTCATTTTTAATCCTATTATCAAAGGTTTCATTGCCTGTAATTTTACTTTTTATCTCTTCAATAGTATTAGTAATTTTATCTTGAATTTTTTTCAAATCTATATTTTTATAATTTATCTTTAAATCTTTGTAATCATAATTTTGGTTCAGTACTTCTTTCGAATAATTGTATACTTCTTGTGTTTTAGGATTAACTACTAATTTGCAACTAATTACAAAAACAAATAAAATAAATACTCCTATTAAATCCCTTGTTATTCTAGAAATCCAATAATTACCTTTAGACCTCTCTATGGCACTATGTCTAAATCCCCTATTATAGGCAGGAGTGTATCTTGCACCGTTATTTTTTTTTAAAGAGTTATAATAGCTTTCGTATTCTGAATTGTAGTTTCCCATAAATAAAATTTCCCCCTAGTTTTATTTACACTATCATTTCATATAAGTGCTCTGATATATTATATATATTTTAAAATCTATAATTTTATGATATATAAAAATCCTATCAGTTAAATTACCGATAGGATTTTCTTAATGTCTTTATTTAAGGTTTTGATAACTTTTTAATGCTTTTACAAAAACTTCGGCTGACCCAATATTAGTGGCAAGTGGTACACAATGAACATCGCATATTCTTAATAACGCATTAACATCTGGTTCATGTGGCTGAGAAGTAAGTGGATCTCTTAAAAAAATTATAAAATCCATCTCTCCCTGCGCTACCTTTGCACCTATTTGTTGATCTCCTCCTAGAGGACCTGATAAAAATCTGTGAACCTGCAATCCAGTTATCTCCGTTATGAGACCACCAGTGGTACCTGTCCCAAATAATTCATGACCTTCAAATACTTCTTTATATCTTTTTACAAATTCTATCATATCATCTTTCTTTTTATCATGTGCTATAAAAGCAATTTTCATAATATGTCCCCCCCTAAAAATTAATCTTCTTTCTTCTCATCCCTACATTTAACACAAGCCCTAAAGCCATAAAACTCGTTAACATAGAGCTACCTCCATAACTCATAAAAGGTAGTGTTATACCTGATATAGGCATTATGCCTATTGTCATTCCTATATTTTGCAATATCGAAAACAGCATTGCCGATATTACACCAATACAGATTATAGAACCAAATCTATCTTTAGAGCTACTGGCAATTTTTACAAATTTATAAAGAATTAATCCGTATAATATTAGCAAAACTATAGCTCCAACCATTCCCCATTCCTCACCTACTACTGAAAAAATAAAATCTGTTTCTGCAAATGGAATAAACCCACCAGAAATTTGTGTACCTTTCAAAAATCCTTTTCCCCAAATTCCACCTGATCCTATGCCCTTTAATGATTCTAAAAGCTGCAAACCTGCACCAAGCTGATCTTTCTGCGGGTTCAAGAATGATGTTAATCTCAATTTCCAATATTCTTCCATAAAAGGCGAATTCCAAAAAACTGCAATAAGCGCAACAACTCCTAAGAGCCCCCCACCTATTACTTTCAAATTTAAGCCTGATATAAAAAATATTCCTAGTACAATAAAAAAACACACCATAGTCATTCCCATATCTGGTTGGACTACTATTAAAAGCATAGGTAGTACAGCATAAGCTGTAAGCTTAAAGAAGTTTTTTACATCATTTATATTTCCATCCATGTCGTCTAATAGCTTTGCAAGCATTATTATTAAACCTAATTTTGCAAACTCAGAAGGTTGAAATGCAGGTAAAGGTCCTATCTTCATCCAAGATGAGGCTCCATTAACAGTAGATTTAAATATAGGCAAACGGTTCAATATAAGTAAAAACACACCGAACCAATATATTATATGGGCATATCCCTTAATTACTGAATAATCAAATATTAAAATAAAATAGGTAAGAGCTAAACCTATAATTAACCAAGTAAGTTGAGTTCTCATAAGACTTATTCCAAATCTTGAATGAGTAGCGCTGTATATGTTCGATGCTCCAAATGCTACAATAAGTATGACAGATATTATAATAGTAAAATCTAATTCTCTTAAAAGTTTTCTACTAATAATTATTTTATTTAGCATACTAGTTTATCCCTCCACTACAAATATGATTATACCATATAGAAAAAAAAAAGCTATGTATAATTTATACATAGCCTATCTAGCTTCCTTCATTTTCTTAATAGGTATACTTGCAATTAAGGCTGGCGATTCTCCTGGAATTTCCTCCAGTTTAGTCATCTTTACATCTATTTCTCCATTATCAATTTCAAAGTACTTCGAGATGACCTGCAATATATCTTCTTTTATAGAATTTAATAACTCTGGTGATATATTAGCCCTATCATGAATAAGAATTAGCTTTAGCCTTTCTTTTGCCATATCCTTTGAGGAAGATTTAGATGAAAATACTTTAAATAAATCCATTTTCTAACCTCCCTATTTAATTTTAAACATTTTCTTTATTGATGAAAATATACCATCGCTTTCCGTATCCAAATCCATAAACGGGACATCTTCACCAACTATTCTTTTTGCTATATTTCTAAATGCTTGTCCTGCCAAAGCCTTGTTATCCAATACTATTGGTTCACCTTTATTAGTAGCAACCGTTATACTTCTATCATCCGGTACTACTCCTATTAACTTTATTGCCAAACTATCTAGAATATCATTTACATCTAACATATCACCCTTCTTGGTCATTTGATAATTTATTCTATTTACAATTAACTGATGATTTTCTAATCCTTTGGCATCTAATTTCCCAATAACTCTATCCGAATCTCTAACAGACGTTACTTCTGGATTAACAACAATTAAAGCTCTGTCAGCTCCAGTTACAGCATTTTCAAATCCCTGCTCAATTCCTGCAGGACAATCAATTATAACATAGTCAAATTCTTTCTTTAACTCACTTACTAAACCTAACATTTGCTCTACGGTCACATCATCTTTATCCCTAGTTTGAGCTGTTGGTAACAAATATAAATTGGAAAATCTCTTATCTCTTATAAGGGCCTGTTTTAGTCTACATTTATTTTCTACTACATCCAAAAGTGTAAAAACAATTCTATTTTCGAGACCCATTAATACATCTAGATTTCTGAGTCCTGTATCACCATCTACTACTACTACACTTTTACCAATGGCTGCAAGTGCTGTTCCAATATTAGCTGTAGTAGTGGTTTTACCTACTCCACCTTTACCTGATGTTACTACAATAGCTTCTCCCATTTGCATTACCTCCACATTAAATAAATTTATTAGGCAAATATGGTTCTACAATTATTGTATCGCCTTTAACTTTAGCAACTTCCGGATAGGGAGGTTTAACGTTATCCTCCGGTGATCTGGTCATTATATCTGCAATCTGCAGTATTTTAGGTTGTAAATAAAATGCTGCAACTATGGCTTTGGAGTTTCCCCCATACCCTGCATGTACATGTCCTCTTAAAGCTCCAAGCACTATTATGTTACCTCCTGCATATATTTCCGCACCAGCATTAACATCTCCAATAATAACCACATTCCCTGGGTAATCTATTACTTGTCCACTTCTTATAGTATTTCTTAAAAACTTTGTACGTCCTTCATAAATTCCATTAAAAACTTTACTAGTTTTTTCACCCTTCTCTTCAAGTATACAATCTTTTATTAAAAACTCTTCAAATAAAACATCCTTTAATTTACGGAATTCCCTTTCATTTATATACTTAAATTCTGTGGTTATCTTTAGAGTACATCCTTTGTAGAACTTTTTTCCTGCTGATAGCCTCCCAATTAAAGTTTCGAGCATTTGATCAAAATCTTTAAACTTATTCATATTTATAATTGCATTTATTCCATCTCTATTTCCTTTAATAACTATACTATCGTTCAACATATTAGACCTCCAATAAGTCACCTTATCTAATATTTCAACATAATAAATTTAAATCCTTCTAAAAACTTATTTAATTTTAAAAAATTGAAAATTAAGAACTAAATAATAGCCCTTAATTTTCAATTCTTATTGACCACTATTTTGGGTATTACTTTGCTGATTGTTAATGTGGAAATAAGCTTCATAAATATCCCTTGCTACATAAGCAGCTCCACTTCCGTGACCACCATCAAGTATCATAACGCAAACTGCTATCTTCGGCTGATCTAAAGGTGCAAATCCAACATACATCGCAGTATCTGTTCTTCCAAAACTCTCTTGTTCAAGAGATATAGTAGCTGTACCAGTTTTTCCTGCTGTTTGCATCGGGAAACCCTTAAAGGCTTCTGCTGCAGTACCTTTTTCGTTAACAGCAGCCATTCCAGCTTTAACTGCTTCTATCGTTTCAGGTTTAACGTCTGTCTTTTCTACAACCTCTGGCTTAACCTCTTCAATTGCCTTACCATTGGCATCCAAAAATTTATCTACAAGATGAACACTATATCTTGTTCCACCATTAGCAATAGTTGCAATATAGTTTGCCAATTGAACAGGTGTAAATTGGTTTATACCTTGCCCTATAGATGCATCTTCTATATTAAAAGGCGCTCTAATCTGGCTGTTTGCATCAGAAACTGCTGTATAATAAATAGTATTTATCATAGAACTTATTTCTTTGTCACTTATATTTTTGCCACTATATTGAGGATCTAATTGTATTAAGTTACTAATCAACTTTTTATAATTAGATTTATCAAAGGCTTTATCTCCTTCTTTTATAGAGTCCTGTATTGCCTTTTTTAGATCGCTTTTTGCTGTTTTAATCTTGTCTGAATCCGCATCATTATCATACAAGTCTAAAGAAGAATATTTATTTCCCCTATCATCTTCACCAGATTTTAACTTCTCCATAGTACTCCACAAATATGTTTGAGAATATCTATTTTTAAGAGACCAGCTATTAAATACCTGTCCAAAAGACTCTGGTATTTCTATACCTGTAGATGGCTTTACCTTTGAATTAGGATCAACACCTAATCCAAACTTGTATGCATATTTAGCTAATATATCATCACCAAAGGCCTCTCTAAGCATCTTTCCTACAGTCATAAAGTAAGGGTTACTTGATTTTTCTATTGCTTTTGATAAGTTTACCCAACCATTAGGTCCATCATTAGTAAAATATACTCTTCCTCCAGGACCAGTACCCTTATCAAAGTAAGCTTCATCATCTACTCCAAAATCCGGAGTTATTACTCCGCTTTCAAGTGCAGCAATAGCCGTCATTGGCTTAAATGTAGATCCTGGAATACTTTGTGATTGAGTAGCATAATCGTATAACGGTTTAGGTATTACGTCATGAATATCCCTTCTTACAGTTTTGTCTTTTATACTTTTATCCACCGGAAAAAGTTTATTTAATACGTCTTCTTCACTTAACCCAGAATAATAACTTGTAAGCCCTCTTTGCTGAATAAAGTTCTTTGCAAATTCCTCTACATTAGGATACAATTGCTTATATTCATCAGAAGTCAACCCTCCTGGTGCTGCAAACCAATTAGGATCATAACCCGGCCTACTTGCCAAAGCTACCACAGCTCCAGTATTTACATCTATAGCTACAGCCGCTCCTCTTGTAGCATTTGTGGTATTAGAACCAGTCTGTGCATAAGGATTTGCTCTTAGATCTGCCATTGTTTTGTCTAACGCATCCTCTGCAGCTTTTTGAACGTCTTTATCTACTGTAAGCTGAATTGTCTGACCCGGATAGGCGTCTCTGCTTCCAAGTTCTTCAATTACTCTACCTAACTTATTAAGTTTTACAATTTTTCCACCCTTTGATCCTTTAAGTCTATCCTCAAATACACTCTCTATTCCTGTAGTGCCAATATAATCTGAACTTATATCATAACCTTTTGCTTCATATTTTTCTCTCTCAACATTAGTATTATCCTTTAATGTAATCTTAGATATATATCCTAAAAATGCTGAACCTAACTCTCCATTAGGATAGGTTCTTAATGGTTGTGTGTTTATATCTATTCCAGGAAGATCATTCAACATTTGCAAAAACTTAAACGCAGTGTCCTTCTTTATGTTACTTGCAATAACAACAGGTTTATATTGAGAAGAACTTTGCATTTTCAATGAATCCTTTATTAACATAAATCTTCTCTGCTTTTCTAAAGGATATTTTTTATCTATTTTATATAAATCAACAAGCTTATTAAAGGTTTCCTCTGGTGTCATTTTAAGTAGCTCTTCATCTACTATTTTATCTTGTTCATCCTTTGATAGTTTATCTTTTTTATTTTTAGCAAGATTACGCTGAATCTCACCATCTAATCCTCTGTCTTTTTTAAATCTTAATTCTAAAGATCTTAATATTGATGCATCATTGCTCTTAAATTCAAATCTAAATGGATTTATTTTAAGTTCAAGTTCATCTTGTTGAGTTTCTCCATTATCATCTAGAATTTTAAACACTTTATCCATTGTATCAAAAAATACTTTATCACTTTCGTCTGTACGGTTATATACTAACTCATAGCTTTGCATATTTTCAGCTAATGCTACTCCATTTTTATCTATAATTTTCCCCCTAGGTGCAGCATCTGGTATTTCTCTTATAGATTTATTGTTTGCCTGCTCTTTGTACTCTTCTCCTTTTACCACTTGAAGGAAAATTAATCTTGAGGTAATAGCTGTAAGTATCATAATCATAATTACTATTAATGCTGTATATCTGGTAAATTCTCTCTTATTATCACCTTTCATAAAACCACCATTCCTCTAAAACTTCCATCTTATCTGCATATAGTCTTTCTGGCAAAATCTATACACTTTTTTATACATTATTACACCAATAATCATATTGTAAATTCCCGTGAAAAATATATCACTTAGACTAGAATGTATTCCACATAAATACAATATCAGTATTAGTAATACTCCTTTAAAGACACTTAAAGCAAAACAAGAAGCTACAGGTATAAGGCTTTTTTCCTTAAATATATTATCGCCTATTACTCCAGCGATAATACAGATAATCATGTTTGTTAAAGCATTTAAGCCAAATCCATTAATAAAATATATATCTTGCAACATTCCACCAAAAACTCCAAGCCACAACCCTTCCCATTTTCCATTGGCCACAGAATAGCAGACCATAAAAGTTAAAAGCAAACTTGGATAAATAGTTTTTATGGAAAAAAACGGCATTAACACATTATCCATAATAAAAAATATAATTGACAAAAGAAATAAAATTAATACTTTTTTCATATCAGTTCACCTGAGCGCTATAATCCATTTTGTCTTTCGGAACAATTATAAGTATTTCATCAAGTTTATTAAAATCCACATATGGTTTGATTATAGCATTTTTCATAACCTTTCCTTTATCTTCCTCAATGTCAATTACATCACCTATCCTAATTCCTTTAGGATATAATCCTCCTAAACCTGATGTCAAAATTACGTCACCTTTTTTAATATTTGAATCCAATGGAAGATAATATAATTTAGCAAGTAAATTATTATTGCTATCCTTATATCCTTTAACAATTCCATTATTGTCATTTGTACTTTCAACAGCTCCACTTACTGCTATATTTTCATTTGCTAAGGTTTGAACTATTGCCCAGTTACTTCCTACTGAAGTTACCTGTCCTACCAATCCTTCATAAGTTACTGCTACCATTCCTTTTCCAATTCCATCCTTACTTCCTCTATTTATAACAAATTGGTCTAACATTCCATTAGCACCTTTTTCAACTATATCTCCACCTATATAGTTAAACTCTGCCCTTTGCTCTTTAAAATTAAGAGTTTTTCTTAATCTTTCATTTTCACTTTTCAAGGATTGGTAATCAATTATTTTATTTTCAAGCTCACTGTTTTTCTTTTTTAGATCTTCGTTTTCTTTTTTTATATTAGAAAAATTAAAAATAGATCCTGCAAAATTTTTTACACCACTGTTAAATTTAAATATTACGCCCTGTACAGAATTAAAAGTTACACCTACCCCATTCCTCATAAAAGACATATTGTTTCCCTTTATGCTATGTGAAATTAAAATTAAAAATGTAACTGACAGTACTACTATAGTTACCGCCAGTTTATTCTTTAAAAATTTCATTACTATTTTCTATTTTCTACTAGATACTATTTTATCAATAGTATCCAATGCCTTTCCAGCACCGAGGGCAACACAATCAAGTGGGGATTCTGCTATATGAACAGGCATATGTGTTTCTCTATTTATTAATTGGTCTAATCCTCTAAGCATAGCTCCACCACCTGCAAGCATAATTCCTTTGTCCATAATATCTGATGCAAGTTCTGGTGGTGTCTTTTCAAGTGTTGTTTTAATAGCATCAATTATTGCTGCTACTGGCTCTTTCAGGGCATCTCTTATTTCACTTTCACTAATGTTTACAACTTTAGGAAGACCAGATATTAAATCTCTTCCTCTAATATCCATAGCATTTTCTTCTCCATTATCAAAAGCTGAACCTAGTTCTATTTTAACATTTTCTGCTGTTCTTTCCCCAATTGCAAGATTGTATTCTTTCTTTATATAACTTATAATCGCATGATCAAGCTCATCACCAGCAATTCTCAAAGACTTGCTGGTAACAATCCCACCAAGAGATATTACAGCTACCTCAGTTGTTCCTCCTCCAATGTCTACTATCATACTTCCAGTTGGCTCATTTACAGGAAGTCCAGCTCCGATAGCAGCAGCCATAGGCTCTTCCATAAGTAAAACATCTCTTGCTCCAGCCTGCTTTGTAGCCTCATCTATAGCTCTCTTTTCAACTTCAGTAACCCCTGATGGGAAACACACAACTATTCTTGGACTAGTAAAAGCTGACTTTTGGCTTACCTTTTCTATAAATTTCTTTAACATTGCCTGTGTTACATCAAAATCAGCTATTACACCATCTTTAAGAGGTCTTATAGCTACAATATTTCCTGGTGTTCTACCTATCATCTGCTTTGCTTCATCACCAACAGCAAGAACCTTTTTAGCATCGCTATTTATAGCAACAACCGAAGGCTCCCTAAGTAAAATTCCTTTTCCCTTAACATATATTAAAGTATTCGCTGTACCTAAATCAATTCCCATATCACGTGATATTCCAAAAAATCCCATTTTAATTTTTTCTCCTTTCAATTTTACAGTATTCCTTTTTGCTTTAAACTTATATAAGCTCCATTTCCAATTACTATATGGTCAAGTAAATCAATACCCAAAAGTTTACCACATTCCTCTAATCTATGAGTTACATTTATATCTTCATTACTTGGTGTAGGATCACCAGATGGATGATTATGGCATATTACAATAGATGCACTATTTTTTCTAATAGCATCACAAAATACTTCCCTTGGATGTACTATAGACGAATTAAGAATGCCAACGGAAACGTCCTTTATAAATATCACAACATTCTTTGTATTTAACATGATTACTTTTAAATGCTCCTGTTTAAGATGTCTCATATCTTCCATTACAAGATTTGCTGCATCATCTGGTTTGACAATTCTATATTCATCTCCATCTTTATAAGATTTAAATCTTTTCGAAAGCTCTGATAATGCTATAAGCTGAGTAGCTTTTGCTCTTCCAACACCATGCAAACTCATAAAATCATCAATTGTGCAATTCAGAAGGCCATTTAATCCTCCATTTTCCTTTATAATCCTACTACTAAGATTTAGTATACTTTCTTTCTTACTACCTGACCTTAGGATAATAGCTAAAAGCTCAGAGTTAGATAAAGCTTCCACACCATATCTTAAGAGCCTTTCTCTTGGTCTTTCATTTGTAGGCAAATCCATAATTTTTAATGATTTTTCCATAAATTATGCTCCTTTTATGAATTTACCCCCATCTCCACCATCATTTTTGATAGTTTATTTAAAGGAAGCCCTACGACATTATAATAGCATCCATGAATTTCTTCAACAAAAGTTCCACCATATCCTTGTATTCCATAGGCTCCTGCTTTATCCTTATATTCCCCTTTTTCTATGTATTTTTTTATTGTATCATTAGAAAGTTTGTCAAATTTCACGTCAGTGCATACATAATCTCTTATTATTTTACCTGATAAAGAATTTACTAAAGCTATACCAGAATAAACTTGATGACAATTGCCGCTTAAAATCCTTAACATGTTAAAAGCTTCCATTTCATCTTTAGGTTTTCCTAATATTCTATCTTGAAAAGATACAATAGTATCGCAGCCTATTATAACTGATTCATTCTTTATGTCTTTATACACATCTAATGCCTTTCCTTCTGCAAGTTTCATTACATAAGAACCACAGTTTCCATCAAAAGCTATCTTACCTTCATCGAATTTACTTACAATTATTTCAAACTCGTTTGTCAATCTTTTTAACAGCTCCTGTCTTCTAGCTGAAGCTGACGCTAAAATAACCTTCATCAAATCACTTCCTAAATTAGTTGTATAAATCTTTAACATCTTCTGTATAGTATTATAGCCATAATTATACCAATTATAGTCATTATATTGATGTTAAAGTTTAAACCTAATGTTAACACCATAATTTTTAGATTTAGTACAATAGGCGTTGACATACCTATAGAATAGGAATTCCTCAAAAAGCTTAAAATGCCTAAGCTACTGCCAAGTATGTCACCTATAAGGCTTCCAAATACTGCCCCAAGAAATATAACAAACCACAAGAAACTTATGCTTTTCTCTGCCCCTCTCATAAGCATCCCCTACCTTAATAATATATCCTATATAGTTTAACATTTAATAAAATTATAAACAAGTATGTAGCAATATAGTTTAAAAATTTTTTAAAATAATTTACATATTTTATTTTTTATAACATAGTTTTTGGCGCAAGAAAATAAACAGTCAGAATTTTGACTGTTTATTTTTGTTATTATGAGCTCAACTTTTTTAATATACCATAAATATATATATAATTTTCTTCCACATTTTCCTTAGTTAATTCTTTAGGCAACTTATTTACATGCTCCTTAATATCATTCAACACTGAAATATTTTTACTATTCTTATCAACTTTTTTCAAAGCTGAACACCACTTTTTCAATTCTTCTGTTTGTATCGCTTTAACATTTTTTTCTGCAAGCTTATTTAGTATTTGTACGTTTGCATTTATAATTTCTAATATTTCAGCATCACATAAATCCTTATTATTTACTGAAAATAACATCTTTGAATTATCAACTTTTTGTTCTGTAAGAGATTTTATAATCCTCTCCCCTTGTTCCTCAGCATATATTCCTAAAAACATCCTTACCTTATCACCATCAGTTACTGCAAAAGGAGTGCCATATTGTGATAAAAGAGCCTTTTCTGCATCAGCATTTTCTTTACTTTTGTATATACCTCCTTGTACTGCTATAAAATTTGTACTTTGACTATTTGACATGGAATTTGAAGGTTCACTTTTGTCTTTACTATTTGATATTTGTGTTACATCGGTGGTATTAGCATTTGAAGAAATGGGACTTTTTATGAATAATTTAAAAATAATAGTGCCAAAAACAAATGCTAATATCAATACTAAAAATATAACAGTAAAAAAGGTTTTGTTATCCTTACCTCTTTTTAAATCATATCGTGTGTATTTCAATTTTTCCCCTCACCTTCACAATTGTAAATTTAATTTGTAAAAGTTATGTTTTACTATATATTAATATTTACTTGAAGGTTAATTTATTACTATTAATTATATATTACTGTTTTTTCATAATTAACATGTCCATATATTTATCATTAATACTATAAAAATCTTTTACTACTCTTACGGGTTTGTATCCCATAATTTTCCAAAAGAGCAAACTATCCCTATCATTTTTTATTATTCTTGTATAAAAAATGTCTATTCCATACCCTTTCGAAAAATAGTTTAAAAGTTGCTTTATAGTTTCACTATTAATAGTAGTATTTTTATACTTATCATCAATATAAAAAGACCATATCCATACCTCATTAGGATTTTTGAATTCCATTCGTCCTTTTATAATACCTATTAATTCATTTTTCTTGTCTATTTTCAGAAAAAATTCACACTCACTTATATAGCTTTCTAAAAACCTTTCCTCCAATTCTTTTAACCCCATGTCATCATCTACAAATTGCTTCTGCATTGTCATCCATTTTTGTATTTGTAGTAAATTTTCTTTTTTAATACTCGAAATATAAATGTCGTCAAACCTTAGTTCAACCTCTAACATAACCTCACCTCTAAAAGCATGTTAACATTTAAATTCTACATTAAATTATAAATTCCTTTTATTTTAAGCAACTCCCTATATTTTTACTTTGAAATATAAAATTTAAAGTAGATATAAAACCACACTTAAGTAGTAAATCATTACTTAAGTGTGGTTCTATGCCTAAAATAATTTATTCCACTGCTATTAAATCTACCTTAATTACATTTTCTGTAGACTTTAATTCTTCAACAAGTGTATTAATTTCTGTCTCCAACTTTGATGCATCAAATGTTATAGTAACACTTGCAGCATTATTTATTGGAATATCTTGGTTAATGGTTAGTATATTTCCTTTATCTAAGGCTATCCTGTCTAATATTTTAGATAAAGTACCTGCTTCATGCGCTAAAATTAGCCCTAGCGTAACTTTATGCCCAACTATTCCTTCCGATAGAGTAAATACAGAATCTTTATACTTATAGTAAGTACTTCTACTTATTCCTATTAGTTTTACACCTTCAGATATATCTTTTACTTTTCCAGTTCTAATCAATTCTTTAACTTTTACAACCTTTTCAAATACTTCTGGAAGTATCATCGTATCAATTATTAAGTATTTATTATTCATAATTCCCTCCCATAGAATTATTAAAACTAAATAACATATTAAATTATATAAATGTAATACCATAATATTAACACAATTTACTGTAAATCTCAAGTTTTCAAGCAGCTTAGATAGAAATACTGCATAGTATCATTCACTTTTTCGTATTGAATAATTTTATACTTTCAATAGAAAGAAATTGATTTTACAAAAAAATTAGCCTAAAGTAATACTTTATATACCTTAGACCAATTCTAAAACTCTTATTTAATCGAGGAGTTCTAACCACATAATTTATATCAAATTAACAATATATGTTAAAACATATATTATTATAACACTATTTTCATAAAAAGTTGACTCTTCTAAAAATATTTTTCCTATTTTAACTAAATATTTATATTAATTTAATTTCATCAAAATTTTTGAATTTATTTTATCATAATGATAATCGAATTAGTTTCAAAATGATACTAAAATTATTTTTTTCACTTTGAAACTCATTGTATTTAATTTTTTCTCAAAAAATGATATACTTTAGATACATTAAATATTTTAGCTGATATTGTTAATTTCGTTTATCATTTAATCTTATAATAACTATTTTAAGGAGGAATTACTTATGGATATGATGACAGATTACTTCGATGAAGTTAGTGATATGTGTAGAATTGATATGGACAGCATACTAGAATATGACATATCTGCCTTTATACTTCAGGCTATTTTTGATTCCGTTTATGAGGGCCTAATTGTTACAGATGAAAATCTTTTGATTAAAAAAGTTAATATTACTGCACTTAAAATACTAGAAGTAAAAGAAGACACATTGTACGAAACGCACTTAAATTCCATATTTAAAGAAGAAATTTTAAATTCAGTTCTATTAACAGGTGAAAAACAATTTAACGAAGAATGTATGTTTGAAATTAATGGAACTAAAATAAGATGCACCACAAACATAATACCGGTGAGATTGCGCGGAAAAAATATAGGCTTAGTTCTATCTATAAGGGATACAAAAAACCTTCACAAAATGGTCAATAACGTTGTTGGATATAAGGCTTCCTTTACTTTTGATGATATACTCACAAGAACTGAAAAAATGAAAAGCATAATAGAACTTGCTAAAAAAGCATCCAAAACTAACTGTAACATACTTATAGAGGGAAAAAGTGGTACCGGAAAGGAAGTATTTGCTCAATCTATTCATAACTTTAGTTCCAGACAAAGCGGTCCCTTTGTAGCGGTTAACTGTGCTGCAATTCCTAGAGAACTTGTTGAAAGTGAGCTTTTTGGATATGAAAAAGGTGCCTTCACTGGAGCATCTAAAGGTGGTTATGCCGGAAAATTTGAACTTGCTGAAGGTGGAACAATATTTTTAGATGAAATTGGCGAACTTCCATTAGATATACAATCTAAACTTCTTAGAGTCCTTGATAATCTTAAGATTACTCGCGTAGGTGGAACATATGAAAAATCAATAGATGTTAGAGTAATAGCCGCCACTAACAGGACATTAACTGAAGAAATAGAAAATAAAAATTTTAGGGGAGACTTGTATTATAGACTTAATGTGATGAGCCTTCAACTCATTCCTCTTGAAGAACGTAAAGAAGATATAGAACTTTTTGCTCAATACTTTATAAATAAACTCAACGCTAAAAATCCTTGTAATCCAAAATATATTGATCCATCCTATATAGAAAAACTTAAAAACTATAGTTTCGCAGGAAACCTTAGGGAATTAAGAAATATTGTTGACAGATCTTATTATTTATGTGAAGAAACTATGATAACTTCTAAACACTTACAGACAAAGAGCTCATCACATAAAGCACTTCCTAAGTCTGATTCCACAAAAGAAGTTCTCCCATTAGAAGTTATTGAAGAACAGTGCATAAGAGATGCCCTTCTACATTGTAATGGTAATGCAATCCAAGCAGCTAGTCTACTAAAAATAGGGAAAGCCACAATCTACAGAAAGATAGCTAAATTCAATATAGACTTAGATAGCTTTAGTCAATAGGCGCTTCCAATTAGCAGTTATAGATAACTAAGGCCAACACTTAACTTATAAAATATATTTGTATATTCAAAACATTACTAATAATTCCTATAGTATAAGTTAAGTGCTTGCTACATTCATCTATAACTGCTAATTACAATTTACAAACATACTTCTTAGTATTTTTCGCACTATATTTCCTCTTGCACTTTTTACATATGAATTTATCTGGAATTATTCCAGCTCTATTATATACGTATCTAATATATTCTTCTGCAGCATAGTATTCTCCACATTCTTCACATCTTGCTAATTTAAATTTTTTGTTCCATATTTCTCTTTCTCCAGCATTATCTATATTTTTAATTATATTTTTAGGACATACATCCACACACATCATACAACCTATGCATTGTCGCGATGGATCATTTACTATATCTGCTTTATTAAAAACACCTATATTTTTCATTATTATTGCACCTATACTCATTTCCTCACAAATTTTTACGCAAAGCTTACATGAACCACAAAACTTTTCTTTCCTGAGTTTATGGCTGCCTAATATCACTGATTTGCTTTTAAGAATCTTGGATAACTTTTTAAATTTCATTCTACTCCCCCCATTAATCTTAATTTTGACATCTACCTATTTGTTGATAATTTATATAGGCAGAACATTTTTGCTCTGCCTATTTCTAAAAGTTAATTCATAATGGAAATCTTTTATCAAAAGTTATCTTTTCCTCAAAATATCATTTTCTATGTATATCCGTGCTTGAAAAACTATTGCTTTTTATTAAGTTATCTTCTATAAAATCTGCTATAGAAACTACATCATTCAAATTTAAAACAGGAATATCTACGGCTAGCTTTTCGTCACTAGCTACAGCTTTAAAATTAAAAGCACTAAAATCAGGCCTTCTACAAAGCAAATTATTGTCTATATCTTTTCTGTGAACTTCTATCTTAGGATAAACATTATTTTTAAATCCCTCAATTAACACTATGTCTAAATTTCCAAAGATATCAACAATTTCTTCTATAGTCTTTTTCTCTTTTAATACTTGAATCATTGCTAATTTTTCAGCAGAAGCAATAATTACATTATCAGCTCCAGCTTTACTAAACTTATAGCTGTCCTTTCCCTCTTTATCTATTTCAAATTTTTTTACATCATATTTTAATATCCCTACAGTATAATTTCTGCTTTTAAAAATCTTAATTAATGCTTCAATCAAAGTTGTCTTTCCCATACCAGATTTAGTTGCAATTACAGAAATGATAGTTGTTTTTTGTTTTCTATCTAAATATAAATTTTCCATTTAAAACATCTCCAACTTTAACATTCCCACATTCCTCAGGTATAATAACAATTCCATTAGCTCGGCTCATAGTCATTAAATGATTAGAGCATTGAGACCCTACTTTATAAGCATAATATTTTCCATTATCCACTTTAATTTCAACATAAACATACTTTCTTCTTCCTATTTTGGCTTCAAAGTCCTCTGCCAATATAACAGGAAATTCTTCCATATCCTCCTCTTGCTTACCCATAATTTTTCTAATTGCAGGTTTAACAAATCCTTCAAAAACTGTTATTATTGATGATGGATTACCTGGTAAAGCAAAAAACAATTTTTCTTTATAAGTGGCAAAAGTTATCGGTTTTCCAGGTTTAATTGCTACTGAAGTAAACTTTACATCTGCGCCTATTTCCTTTAACACATCATCTACAAAATCATAGTCTCCAACAGATGCTCCTCCTGAAGTAATTACTATATCTGCATTTTCTAAGGCATACTTAACTTTTTCTTTTAGATTATCTTTGTCGTCAGAAACCACTCCTAAGGATAAAGCCTCTGCACCTGAATTTTTAATTAGAGCCTTTAACGAATATTCATTACTATTCCTAATTTTCCCCTTTTCAAGTTCACTATCTATGTCAACCAATTCATCTCCAGTAATAATTAAAGCAACTGTAGGGCTTTTATAGACTTTTATAGAACTATATCCTAGAGATGCTAGTAATCCTATTTCTACTGGTCTAATGTTACTTCCTTTAGTTAGTGCTAACTCACCAACTTTAATTTCTTCCCCAAGCTTAATAACATTATTACCTTTATCTACTTCTTCAGATATAATTAATATATTGCCTTCTACTTTTACCTTTTCAATTTCTATAACAGCATCTGCTCCTTTAGGTAACGGTGCTCCAGTCATAATTTTAAAAGCTTGGCCAACCTCCAACTCATCTTCACAATAATATCCTGCTCTTATTATTCCTCTAATTTCAAGCTTCACACTCTTTTCTGTACCACAGCCTCTTGTATATTCACTTTTGATAGCATATCCATCCATTGCAGACTTATCAAAAGGAGGTAGATTGTCTTGAGAATATATATTCTCTGCTAAAACTTTATTAAGGCAAGACAATATATCCTTTTTTTCTAAATCAGCTTCCTTTGTATTTTCATAAATTATATTTAGTGCATTATCTACGTCAACCATTTTTATTTCCTTTCTTATTTCCTATACATTATATTTTTAGATTGTTTTATAAGCAAGACTTGAACCCGCCAAATTTTTCACTTACAGCTGATTCAAGTTTTGCCTAACTTTATATACCAATCTTAATGAATCTCTACAAATAGCTAATAATACAGAATTAATATTGATTGTAAATTATTAAATTAAAGCCTTGTCTTTATGTTTTTTGTTAAACTTTACACCCATCTGCTTTCTTATTCTATCATATTCATCTTTTACATATTGTTCTGCCCATTGCTGATCCTGAATTTTTTCAACTTTTACAGCACAATATTTATATTCAGGTGTTTTTGAAATAGGATCTAAGTTATCAAGAGTAAGCTCATTACATGCACCTATCCACCATTGATAAGTCATATAAGTAGCACCTTTTTTAACTCTGTCTGTAACTAATGCTCTTGCTATTACACTTCCTCTACGCGAACTTATTCTTACTAATTCTTGATCTTCTATTCCAAGGTCTTCAGCATCTTCTATGCTCATTTGTACATATCCTGGTTCATCTGCTAATTGTTGAAGAGCACGACAGTTTCCAGTCATCGTTCTTACAGAATAATGTCCAACTTCTCTTACCGTTGATAAGCTAAGTGGATACTCTTCATCTTCTAATTCTTGAGGAGCTCTCCAATCTGCAGCAAATAAGATACCTTTTTTATTTGGGGTACTAAACACATTCCCTTTATATAAGTATGGTGTTCCTAGATGGCCTTCTGTAGGACAAGGCCATTGAATGCTTCCGTACTTATCAATCATTTCATAACTTGCTCCAGCAAAGTTTGGAGTAAGACTTCTCATTTCATCCCAAATTTCTTCTGTATTATTATAGCTCATTGGGTAACCCATAGCAGTAGCTACTTCACATATAATCTGCCAATCAGGTTTCACATCTCCCTTTGGTTCTACTGCTTTTCTAATTCTTGCAAATCCACGATCAGCAGCTGAATAAACACCATCATGTTCCCCCCATGCAGTAGCCGGTAAAATTACATCCGCATGAAGAGCAGTTTTATTCATAAAAATATCCTGAACCACTACAAATTCTAATTTATCTAAAGTTTCTCTTACTTCTGAAGCATTCGGATCACTTTGAACAGGATCCTCTCCGAAGATGTAATAAGCTTTAATCTTGTCTTCGTGTAATACTGCATGAGGAACTTCTGTTAACTTATATCCTGGCTTATCAGGAAGTTTAACCCCCCATGCTTTTTCAAATTTCGTTCTTATTTCAGGCTTAGTAACATCTTGATATCCTGGGAATACATTTGGAAGTGCACCCATATCACAAGCACCCTGAACATTATTTTGACCACGTACAGGACCAATACCTACACTAGGCCTTCCAAAATTGCCAGTTAACAATGCCAAAGAAGCTAATCCTTTTACTACATCAACAGCTTGTCCGAACTGACAAACACCCATTCCGTAAAGAATAAAAGCGTTTTTAGCTGCAGCATATTCTCTCATAGCTTTTCTAATATTCGCTGCACTAACTCCAGTTATTTTTTCTGCATACTCTGGAGTATATTTTTCCACTAAAGCCTTATATTCCTCAAATCCTTCAGTATATTTCTCAACATATTCTTTATTGTAAAGGTCTTCATTTATCAAAACATTAGCACAAGCATTAACTAATGCCATATTTGTACCACCTTTTAATTGTAACCATAAATCAGAAATTCTTACTGTTTCTGTTACTCTCGGGTCAGTTGTAATAATTTTAGCACCTTTTTCTTTAGCTCTAACTATTCTTCTTGCAACAATTGGATGAGAATCCGCACCATTGTATCCAAATATGAATAATAAATCTGTATCCTCTATTTCTGGTATAGAATTAGACATAGCACCATTTCCTAATGAGTAAGCCAGACCGGCTACTGAAGGAGCATGTCAAACTCTAGCACAGTGGTCTACATTATTAGTTCCAATTACTGCCCTCATAAATTTTTGCATTATATAATTAGCTTCATTTCCTGGTCCTCTTGCAGAACCAGTTCCCATAATAGCATCTGGACCATACTTTTCTTTTATAGCTGTTAGTTTGTCGGCAACAAATCCAATAGCCTCGTTCCAAGAAACCTCTTCCAATTCTCCATTCTTTCTTATCATAGGTTTCTTCAACCTAGCCGTTAGAAGTTGTGGATCATTTAAATAATCCCATCCATAGAGTCCCTTAAGACATAAGTTTCCCTGATTAGTTCTTCCATCAGCTGGCTCAGCTCTTACTATTTTGTCATCCTCAACAACTAAATATAACTGACATCCCCCGCCGCAATAAGGGCATACTGTTAATACCTTTTTTTCCATTGATAATTTCCCCCCTTCTTCTTTTTGAAGAATAACTTAACATAAAAATTCATTCTACGTTAAGTTATTAACAAATGTACATATAGATATCCAATTCGAATGTTAGATCCATACAATGAAGTGATTGCATACCTGCTAACAATGTATAAATCTAGAATATAGGTTGTTTATCTATATCAAATAACCTATATTAAATCTATTATCATACATGAATACCCATATACAGTTATTGTAAGCTTATGACGTTTTATAGTCAAATTGTAACACCTTTTGATATTTCTAGTTTTTTTGTAAAAACTCCATAATTTGTAGAACCTTCTATAAATTACTTAATCTTAATGTAATTATTTATATTATTCGTCATGAATTTATAGATTCCTTTAAAATTAGTATATATTAACTTAAATTATATATATATTTCTTAAACTAAATTTGTAAAATTCTATTCTGAACCAAAAATGCACTAGAGAATAATTCAAATATTTATACAAAAATTTTTACACTACTGTTAAACTTGCCCTATTAACTATTTCTTCTATTTCTTTTTCAAAGTTATCACAAAATTTATTTTCTATAATTATATCAGCTTTCTCTATAACCTCACTTGCCGATTTTTTTATTTGACTATCTTTGGAGTTTTTCACCATAACAAAAACACCTGGATTAACAACTTTACGCAAGCTATTTGATTCACATACTATAAGAGCATTTTCAGGTATTTGCGCAGCAAATGCTTCAAATGCTTCATACATTCTATTCTTTAAGGTTTTTAACCAGTAAACCTTCTCTGCTCCCGCGGCTAATAACAAGGAGGTATCCTTATTATTAACTGCATTTAATTCCTCAACTATCTCAAAATCTCCCTTTAAACTCGAACACACTCCACAACCTTCTCCTCCATGTATACATTTTCCGTTTTTTTCTTGAATAGTTGTTACTTTTAATGCTACTACCGGTCTATTTAATTTATATTTATTTATTATTAAGCTTGCAAGAGTAGTTTTTCCACTGTTTCTAGAAGTTGAACCAATTAAAATCATATTAGGAATATTATTCGTCATATTCACTATTCCACTCACCTCACTATCAATTATTGCTTTAAAAGTGATCAATCTGACAAACTATGGTTTTTTATTTCATTTGCATTATACAGTTTTCTTATATCTGAAACATATAAGCTTTATCATTATGAACAATATAACATAAAATAATCCAAATAAAAATGATTTTATAAAATTAAACCAATTTTCCATTTATGGTTTTTACTGCATATGAAATCATAGCATACTATATCTTCATATGGGTATCATATTTAATGGATTCACAGCTGGGAATTTAATTAATCAAAATATTTATTTTCTGAAGGGAGATTTTTTTATGGATAACAACAAAGCTTTAGAAGAGGCAAAAAAGCTTAATCAACAATCTAGACAAGGAAATATATCCTCTGGAAATATGACTAGCGGAGTAAACGACTCTGCTTTAGAAGAAACTAGACAGCTTAACCAACAATCACATCAAGCTTATACATCTGGCAATGGTATGAGCAGCAGTGTTGGTGCTGGAATGACTAGCGGAGTAGGCAATTCTAATCTTGAAGAAGCTAAACAACTTAACCAGCAATCTAGACAAAATAAAAAATAGTCTTCAACCCTAAAAGTATATCTAATATTTTTATATATAAAAAGACCAGAAATACTTTCTGGCCTTTTTGCATATTATATTATTCTACTCGGTTATATCAGAAGTATCTATAGCACTATAATGTATATGCCCACCTATATGAACAATAGTATCTCCTACTTCTGGATCTATATGTACGTCTCCAAGACAAGAGAATTTATGCCAGTATCTTGCAACCACTTCTCTAGCTTCCTCGCCCAACTTCTTTCCACATAATTCTTTTTCTATATCATAAAGATTTCCACAGGGTGTATTAATTAACACTTCCGCTTTAATAATAACTTTTTCCTTATCTATTTGAAGCCTAAATTTAGGTTTTCCTAGTCTATATTTATTTATAAACTGATTTATTACATCAAATTCACCAAATTCTAATGAACAAAAGGGCTTAGGAAATGCATATTGAATATTATATTTTTTACATTCTTCTATAGTCTTTTCTCTTACCCATTTAGTCAGCCATTCTCTACTTTCTAAAGGTACTATCAAAGCTTTTCCTTCACTTTTCTTTATAATTTTAGGGAGTTCCATTAGTATATCCTCATGTATTCCTAAAGCTATCACTAAGTCATGCTCTTCAAATTTTTCAGGCAAATACTCAGAAGGATCATCTATCAATATTGGATAAGTACTTGGTAATTCAATTTTCCGTACACTTTTACAATTGAAATATGATTCTTGAGCTTCATTATTCTCTATTAGCTTATTATTAATAATAAATTCTAAATTAGGTATAAATCTTTCTGTCGCAAATATCCCATCCGTTCTTATATATGAATTTCCTTGATAAAATCTTGATGAATCCTTTGATTTTATAATTAATATTTTCAATAATCTCTACCTCCAAACAAGTATATCTTAAATTACTTATTTCTCGTGTCATACAGCTATTTGAATTAATCATAATCTTCAAAGCAAAAGCCACCTATACTAGGTGGCTTAATAACTTAATTAAATTAAAATCCAAAATACCGTTGCTTTAATTTGGACACCTATCGAAGATAGGTGGGTCGTTCGCACAGATGTCTCTATCGCTTTAAATGCCGTTAAAGGTCTCACTAAAAAGTACATATCCTCATCTAGTCTCTTGAACTCCCGTAGTTGTAATGTAGGTTCCAAATATAAAGCTTGACAAATATTCCAGAAATTATACACTTTTAAATGGTGCGAAAGACGGGACTTGAACCCGTACGGTCTCCCACACGCCCCTCAAACGTGCGCGTCTGCCGATTCCGCCACTCTCGCATCTCACATATATTATTATATTATATTTTTAATAATTGTCAACTAGCAAATGCCTGGTCAATTAATAAGCTTAAAGTATTGATAAGCTATATCTATAGTTGTTCCTATAGATTTCTTTTCTTCTTTGTCATATAAATATTTGTAAACACTATAGTTAACTTTAACTTTTTTTACATACTTATCCGTCTCTTTAAATGGTATGTAATGAAGATTCTTGCCATCAGCTGAATGATCAGAACTTTTCAACCATTTTTGAACATTTCCTCTACCACCATTATATGCAGCTAATACCAATTCCATATTTCCATCAAATTCTTCTCTTAGATTGTTTAGGTACCAACATCCCATTCTAATATTAAATTCCGGATCATTCAACATAGTAACACTAAAATTTTTGACCTCCATCTTTTCTGCTGCCCACTCTGCCGTATCTGGAGTTATTTGCATAAGACCATAAGCATTTTTGTTAGACCTTGCTCCCTCCTGAAAATTACTTTCAGTTTTTATAACGGCAGCAACCAAATAGGGATCTAAAGCATATGTTTGTGAGTATTTAACTATATAGTTTGAATATTTATATGGAAAAAATTCTTTTACTATGTTTTTAACGTTCATTATCAGTACAACGAATACTATAAATAGTAACACACGTCTTATAATCTTCAATATACTTTGTGCCTTAAACAATCTATATTTTAAGACACTCCACCCCCCTATATTTTTCACCAATTTTCTTTAAAGTTTCATTCACTTCTCTTTTAGTATTATCTAAGCTTTTTGAATTATCTATTATGTAATCAACAAATTCTTTCTTATCTTCTAAGGACATTTGTGAGTTAACTCTATTAATAACCTGCTGTTCTGTTAGATTATCCCTTTTACTCACTCTATGTAATTGGGTTTCTGAATCAACCCAAACAAGTATATTAATATCCATATACTTATGAAGATTATTTTCAATTATAGTAGCTCCATCAAGAAAGCATACTTCAACCCCTTCTCTCTGGTACTTTTCTATAAGATCACATATACGTTTCCTTATAAAAGGCATTATCATATCTTCATATTTTTTTCTTCTATCATCCTTGGAAAATATATAATTACCAAACTCTTTTCTTTTTAATTCTTTCTTTTCATCAAAAAACTCTTCTCCAAATTCTTTTCTTATATTTTCAAATATCTCTGGATAAATCCTTAGTACATCTCTTGCCACAATGTCTGCATCTATGACAATAAAATTCTTTTTCTTTAATATATTAGATATCGTACTCTTCCCACTTCCAATACCTCCAGTAAGTCCTATTTTAAGCATACCATAACCCCTCTTTTAATATAAAATTAAGTTAGAGTAATTTTATTTGGTATATAAATTACTCTAAACATATTATATATCTACTTATTTAGCTTCATACCAATTTTTCCCTATATTGATATCAACTTCAAGTGGTACTCTTAAATCTAAAACTTCTTCCATCTCCTTTTTCACTATATCTTTTACTTCCTCTAATTCATCATTATATACATTCAATATCAACTCATCATGAACCTGAAGTATTAATTTACTTTTCAACTTTCTATCTTTTAGTTCATTATACACATTAACCATAGCAAGTTTTATGATATCTGCAGCACTTCCTTGAATGGGAGTATTCATAGCTAGCCTTTCTCCAAATGATCTTACCATTTTATTAGAAGCCTTTATTTCTGGTATAAACCTTCTTCTATTCATAACGGTTGTTACATAAAGCTTTTCTTTTGCCTGCTCAATTGCTCCATCTAAATATTCTTTTACGCCTGGATATCTTTCAAAATATGTATCTATATAATTTTTAGCTTCCTTCCTAGATATCTTCAAATCCTTTGCTAAGCTAAAGTCTCCTATACCATAAACTATACCAAAATTTACAGCCTTAGCATTACTTCTTTGAATAGAGGTAACTTCATTTATAGGAACATTAAATACTTCTGATGCAGTTTTAGTATGGATATCACTATGGTTTATAAAAGCATCTATTAAATTCTCATCATCAGCCATGTGAGCAAGCACTCTAAGTTCTATTTGTGAATAGTCTGCAGAAAGTATAACCGAGTTATCGTTCTCTGGTATAAAAACCTTTCTTATTTCTCTTCCCATTTCATATTTTATTGGTATGTTTTGCAAGTTAGGTTCTGTACTTGACAACCTTCCTGTAGTTGTAACTGTTTGATTAAAGCTTGAGTGTATTTTACCATCTTCATCTACTACTGCCTTTAATCCCTCAATATACGTTGAATGAAGTTTCGTTAGTTGTCTATAATACATTATTTTTTCTATTACCGGATGTTTATCTGAAAGCTCTTCTAGAACCTCTGCATTCGTGGAATATCCTGTTTTCGTTTTTTTAATTACAGGCAAATCAAGCTTCTCGAACAATATCTTACCTAATTGTTTAGGAGAATTTATATTAAACTCTTCTCCTGATATTTCATATATCTCTTTTTGCATATTATCTATTTCGATTTTAAACTTTTCTCCAAGCTCCATTAACTTTTCAGTGTCTACTTTAAACCCTTCGTATTCTATGCCTGCTAGCACCTCTGTAAGTGGAAGTTCAACTTTATATAAAAGCTCCTCCATATATGCTTCTCTTATACTTGGCTCTAAACATTCATATACTTTATTCAAAATAGCTGTTTCTTTAATCTGTTTCTGTAATTCATCACCATTAATCAGAATTTGTAGATAGCTTTCTATGATATCTTCAAGTTCATATTTACCTCTTGAAGAATCAATTAGATATGCAGCTATCTTTGTATCAAATTTTATTCCTCTAAAATCTATTCCCATCTTACAGAATATAGTGTAAGGAATTTTAATATCATGACTTATCTTTTGTATATCCTGATCTTCAAATATTTCTTTAAGCAGTCTTAGTGTTTCACTTTCATCGCCATCCATGAGAAGCTTTAATTCTACGACATAATTATTTTCTCTAATGCTTATAAATATTTTTTCTATGCAATTTTTAGAATAAATATTAGCATTCATTATCTTAAAGTTAACATACAAAATTTCATCTTTGTTCTTACATTGAGATAGTATTTCTTCTGTAAGTACCTTAAGATCACTTAAATCATTAATATTTTTAAAATTAGCATCTTTTTCCATTTCGCTGTTTTCTGACCCTATATTTATGTCTTCTTGTGACACTCCTTGAATCTTATCAATCAAAGATTTAAATTGAAGCTTTATAAATAGCTTTCTAAGTTCTTCCGCATTATATTTTTCTTTTGATTTTATAGAATCAAAGTCTATCTCAATAGGAACATCCTTCATAATTGTTGCTAATTTTTTACTAAATATAGCCTGCTCACTATATTGTAATAAATTTTCTTTTATTTTTTTACCACTAATATTATCTATATTATTAAGAACATTTTCTATGCTTCCATACTCTTTTATAAGTTTAAAAGCTGTTTTCTCACCTATACCTGGAACTCCTGGTATATTATCAGAAGAATCTCCCATAAGCCCTTTTACATCAATGAACTGTTCTGAAGTAACTCCATATTCTTCAATCATTCTTTTTCCATCATATATCTCTTTTTCTGTAATTCCTTTTTTAGTTATTACGACCTTAATGTTATCAGAAGCAAGCTGCAGAGCATCTCTATCTCCCGTCACTATATAAACCTCAATATCTTTTTTTTCTAAAAATGTAGAAAGAGTTCCTATTAAATCATCTGCCTCAAACCCATCTATTTCGAAAATATTGATAGAAAACAATTCTAAGACCTCTTTAACAACTGGAAACTGTTCTGCCAATTCTGGCGGCATTTTTTTTCTTCCAGCTTTATATTCTTTATATTCATTATGCCTAAACGTTGGAGCACTTCTATCAAAAGTGGATACTATATAATTGGGCTCTATTTCCTCTTTCATCTTTAAAAGCATTGTAATAAATCCATATATTGCATTTGTATGTAAACCTTCTGAATTTGTTAATGGTGGCAATGCATAAAAAGCTCTATTCATTAAACTATTACCATCCAGTATTAACAACTTCTCTTTTGCCATGTAAACCTACCTCCATATTTATATCTTCTATTCTTATCTTAATATTCTTGTCTTTTTTTCTTAAATCAAGTCTATTTCCAAAATTTTATTACTTTCATCCTTCTAATTGATACTAGAACTTCACCTAAATTTATATTAATTTTTCAATCTGTCAAGTTGGATTTCTGCACCAATTAGAATCTTAATTATAAAAACAAAAATACTTTTAACTGTAGTATCACCTTGTTTCTTTCTTATATCTGTCGTGTTTTTTCTTTGACCTTAATATTATAACATCTTACTTCACCATCATCTATTTTTTTAAATATATTATCATCAAATAAGTCAACTAAATCATTCTTTTATTATAAATTATAAAACTCATAATGTAAAAGCAAGCTAATCACTCTAATTTATTATATATCAATAGAATTAGCCTTAAATTATTATATAAATAAATTGTAATAAAAGAGATTGTATATGATATTTTACAATTTCAAATACAATCCCTTTATAATATAAAATTCAACTAAATAACTTATTAATTATTTTAAAATATACTTAAGTCTAATTCCTTTGACAACTCCTCTAAAATCTTTACTCCTGCAATGCTATTACCTTTAGTATCAAGAGCTGGTCCAAATACACCTATCCCCATTCTCATAGGAACTGCAGCAAGTATACCACCACCTACACCACTTTTACATGGCACACCTACATTTACTGCTATATCTCCAGATGCATCATACATTCCACAGGTAACCATTATAGTTTTGACAATCCTGGCTACATAACCAGGTATTACCCTTTCTCCATTCCAAGGTAAAACGCCATTATTAGCTAGTACCGCTCCTATTCTAGATATATCTCTACAGTTTGCCTTTATAGAACACTGCTTGAAATAAACATCCAGCACTTCCTCTACATCCCCATCTATTATTCCTGTACTTTTCATAAAATAAGCTAATGCTCTGTTTCTATCTCCTGTTTTTCTCTCAGAATTATACACATCTTCATCAATATTTATCTCCGGATTACCTGTTATTTTTCTAGTAAATTTCAAAATTCTTTCAAAAATCTTGTCCCTATTTTCTCCTTCAATCAAGGAAACTGTTGCAATAGCTCCTGAGTTTATCATGGGATTTAAAGGTCTATGTGGATTTTTAGTTTCTAAATTTATTATAGAATTAAAAGCATCTGCAGTTGGTTCCATTCCAACTTTCTTAAAAACGTTTTCTCTACCATTATCTAAAATAGCCAACATTAATGTGATAACTTTAGAAATACTTTGAATTGTAAACTTTTCTTCATATTTTCCTGCACAATGTTCTTCTCCATCTAATGTCGTAACACATATTCCAAGACTCATAGAATCAGCTTTATTTAACTCTGGTATGTATGAAGCTACTTTTCCTTCAACTGCATATTTTACATTGTTTTCAACTAAAGTACTTAATAATTTTTCCATATAATTTGCTCCCATCCATCATCATAAAATTTCATAATTTGTTAATAATTCCATATTAAATTGAATGCAAATCCTTCATAACTTCATATGGATTTTGAAGTTAATCCGTTAAGATTAATAAATTTTGTATTATAACCTGCATATATGATTATATATCGTTTTTTCAAATTTGTAACTATTTTTATTAATATTATATAAAAAAAAGACAGCAGAGTTTATCATTCTGCTGTTGCTTATATAAAAATCATTAACCTTTTGGAATTATTCTTCCTATCATGTCAAATAAAAACCTAGAAGAATCTTTCTTTTCAGTTTTTACTTTTTTAGTATCGACATCTTTTTTGCTATCTTCATAATTCGTATCTTTTCCCATTGTTTTCATAAAGACCACTTCCTTCCTTAGATTTTTATTTGCAATTATTATATTCTCTAAAATCACAAACTTTATGTTTCTATTATTATAATATGTTTACAAGCAATTGTCACTATGAATTTTAAAAATTTTTTGAATTTTTTTAATATTATAAAATAGTGTCTCTAAAATTAATGTAGAGACACTATAAATGAAGATATTATTACATTTTTGTTATTTATTTAATGCTTCCTCAATGGCAACTGCTACTGCAACTGAAGCTCCTACCATTGGGTTATTCCCCATTCCAATTAGACCCATCATTTCAACGTGAGCTGGAACAGATGAAGAACCAGCAAATTGAGCATCTGAGTGCATTCTTCCCATAGTATCTGTCATACCATATGAAGCTGGACCTGCTGCCATGTTATCTGGGTGAAGAGTTCTTCCAGTACCACCACCTGATGCAACTGAGAAATACTTCTTGCCTTGTTCAACACATTCTTTTTTGTATGTTCCAGCAACTGGATGTTGGAATCTTGTTGGATTAGTTGAGTTACCAGTTATTGATACGTCAACTCCCTCTTTGTGCATTATTGCAACACCTTCTCTAACATCATCTGAACCATAGCATTTAACTTTTGCTCTTGGACCCTTTGAGAAAGCAACTTCTCTAACTACTTCTAATTTTCCGGTAAAATAATCAAATTTAGTTTCAACATATGTAAAACCATTAATTCTAGAAATTACATAAGCAGCATCTTTTCCAAGACCGTTTAATATAACTCTTAATGGTTCTTGTCTAACTTTGTTAGCTTTTTCAGCAATTTTAATTGCTCCTTCTGCAGCAGCAAAAGATTCATGTCCTGCTAAAAATGCAAAACATTTAGTTTCTTCTCTAAGTAGCATGGCTGCTAAGTTTCCATGTCCTAAGCCAACTTTTCTATCATCCGCAACTGATCCTGGGATACAGAAAGCTTGTAGACCTTCTCCTAAAACTTCTGCAGCTTCAGCTGCTTTAGTAGCACCTTTTTTTATAGCTATTGCAGCCCCTAATATGTAGGCCCAACAAGCATTCTCAAAACATATTGGCTGAGTTGATTTAACTATATTGTAAACATCTATTCCCTTTTCATCACAAACAGCTTTAGCTTCTTCTATAGTCTTCATGCCATACTTTTCAAGTACTGGTGTAATCTGATTAATTCTTCTTTCATAACTTTCAAATAATGCCATTTTATTCGTCCTCCTTATATATTATTCATGTCTTGGATCGATAACTTTTACAGCTTCATCAAATCTACCATATTGTCCAGTAGCTTTTTCCATAGCAACGCTCGCATCCATTCCTTTTCCTATCATTTCCATCATTTTTCCAAGGTGAACGAATTTATATCCTATAACCTCGTTATTTTCATCTAAAGCCACGTTTGTAACGTATCCTTCAGCCATTTCTAAGTATCTAGTTCCTTTAGCCTTTGTTCCATACATAGTACCAACTTGGCTTCTTAATCCTTTTCCTAAGTCTTCAAGACCTGCTCCTATTGGTAGTCCACCTTCTGAAAAAGCAGTTTGAGTTCTTCCATATACTATTTGTAAGAATAATTCTCTCATTGCTGTATTTATAGCATCACAAACTAAGTCTGTGTTTAATGCTTCAAGTATAGTCTTTCCTGGAAGTATTTCTGATGCCATAGCAGCTGAGTGAGTCATTCCTGAACATCCTATTGTTTCAACTAGAGCTTCTTCTATTATACCGTCTTTAACATTTAAAGTAAGTTTGCAAGCACCTTGTTGTGGAGCGCACCAACCTATACCGTGTGTTAAACCTGCTATGTCTTTTATCTCTTTAGCACGTACCCATTTTCCCTCTTCTGGAATTGGAGCTGATTGATGGTTCGCTCCTTTAGTTACGCAACACATTCTGTCAACTTCTGTTGAATAAATCATTTTTTATTCTCCTTCCTACACATATCAATATTACTTTATGTAGAACATAGTTATGTCCCAATAGTATTGTTTTTAACCCACAGGGACTATTTCGTTCCCACTTGGGCGTTAAAAACTTCTTTTCTTAACAATTATATTTTAGCAAATAAAGCCTTCCATAACAATATGTTTTATGTAAAATTTTAAAGTAAATCTATATACACAACATTTTGATAATTAAGAAATATCTTATTGTACTTTCTTCAACTAATGTTATAATTTAATCTAATAACTTTGAAAGGAAATTTTAAAATGTTTGAAAGAACTCTTGTATTAATTAAACCAGATGGCGTTCAAAGAAAACTTATGGGAAAAATTATTAGTTGCTATGAAGACAAAGGTTTAACTATTTCAGCAATGAAAATGCTCTATGCTACTAATGATATTTTACAACAGCATTATATAGAACATAAAAATAAAACTTTTTTTAATGAACTTATATCTTATCTTCTCGAAGGCAAAATCGTAGCTATGATTGTTGAAGGTAACAATGCCATTAATGTAGTAAGAAAAATAAATGGTGCTACAGATCCTCTTAATGCAGATATGGGAAGTATTAGAGGAAGATTCGGAAATGATAAAACTAAAAACCTAGTTCATTCTTCTGATAGTATAGATACTGCTCAGAGAGAGCTTACTCTTTGGTTTCCAGAATTCTAATATTTGAATAAAATTTCAAATCACCTATTGACTATCTTAATTGTATATGATATTATTAGTTTGTCGCTTGCCGAAGTGGTGGAATTGGCAGACGCAACGGACTCAAAATCCGTCGCTGGCAACAGCGTGCGGGTTCAAGTCCCGCCTTCGGCACCATTTGATATCAAGGGTTAAAGGCTC
Organism: Clostridium thailandense; assembly: GCF_019207025.1. Lineage (GTDB taxonomy): Bacteria > Bacillota > Clostridia > Clostridiales > Clostridiaceae > Clostridium_AM > Clostridium_AM thailandense. Next base: position 126,059 of record NZ_JAEEGC010000037.1, read on the forward strand.
TTTGGATGAATAATCCAAAGAGCCTTTTTCGTGTCTATGTCCTCCAACAAAATAGGATAAGTTGAACTTATTAGTAGTACATAATTTAGTATGTACAAGAGATTCTGGTGAGCCTCTAAATACCTTTTCTTTTTCCCATGCTTTTGGAGATTTTATAATATGTATCTTTTAAATCCAAGAAGTCTAAAACATAAGGATCTCTAAAAAATAAGTCTATGCTCATTTTGTTATTTTCACTTAGCTGATTAAGATCATTTATTATAGTTTGTTCAGGCTTTTTAGATATAGCCGTTCTTTCATATAACATGGAGTTTATCCTTTCATTTAGGGTTCTTACACTGCACCTCTCATTGACACACATTGCTATATAAAACTCTCTCTTTAAATTATTATCTATTGTTATAAGTTTTAGTAAATGAGACCATGTTAATTTTGCAGACAGTGTCTGCAAAATTTCAAAATTACCTATGGCTTCATATAGCTTTAGCATATTAAATAAGTTTCTCTGACTATATCCTTTTCCATAATCTCTTGTTAGTTCTTTACTTAATTCTTTAATAATTGATTTCCCATATTCAGCCCTAACATCATTAAGTATTTCTGTCTTTATTATTTTTCCTATATTCCAATAAAGTATTACCATTTCAGAGTTAACTGCTGTTACTACTTTATTTTTGCTTTTATTTATAGCATTAACTATTTCATTATATAAAGATTTCATGTTATCTTTTTTAATTAAATCGCTCATATGATCACATCCTTTTCAATGATAATTATAACATAAGGTACTATAATAAAAATATTCATCAATTTCCTCATGCTCAATTTTATGATTCTTTTTTGACACTTAGTTCTCTATTCTTTCCATTTGTTTATCTTGGAATATTGATTCTTTTTTCTTATCAATATTATTGATTTCAATTTTATCGCTACTTTATCGCCACTTTTATTTTTTTAACAACTTCAAAAAGTATTGCTGTCTCTATAAACCTAGTTTCAGATTATATTCAATTGATATAAGTTCTTTAATTATATCCTTATTTATATAAATAGAAAAAGAAGCTTATCTTCTAAGCTTCTCTTGCTGAATTCAATTCTAATTCTATGAGTTTATTATATTCTTCGTGTGTTATCTTACTATGCAGTTCTCTTTCATCATATATACTGTACTTTTCCATAAGTCGTTTAATATATTTAGCTCCTTCAGTTCTCATATTAAACACTCCTCTTTTCTTAAGCTTTTTAATAATTATTCCCTTTACATTAAAAAGTAAGCAAAAGTCTTCCACTAATGTTTACCTTCTAATTTCACTAATCGAGGGATATAATATACTATTTCCTCTAAGGTTTACTTCCTTAGGACAATTATTATTATAAATTCCAATTGTTACACGTTAGTTTCAAACATGTTACATTACTATTTAATTAGTGTTAAATAAGTATTTATTTCATTACCATACAATCTTTTTATCAACTATTGCAAATTTCTGATGTATATTCGTTTTAAAAATTATATTCACTTCCAATCCTCTTATAATTTCATGCATTTCTTTTAATACTTCTTTGTCACTTTCTTTAAAGTCTGTCTCCGGACGAGTGACAATCTTAACCTTGCTACCGTTTTTTATTGCAATCATCAAAAGTTTTAACATTTGTAAAAGCCTTCTTTTGCTTATAAAGGGACTAACTATAATAATCTCATGTTTTGCAGAGAAAATATCATTACTAAATACAGTTAAAAAATTATTATTGTTATAGATTGAATTTATTGTTTCAAAGGGCTTACTTTCACTTTTAGCAGAATATCCTATTGAAGCATACCCCTTTAATCTTTTTTCATACATTCTTTCTAATACGTTAACATGAATATCAACATAGTCATAAATTTGAACTTCATTTTTATTTTCATATATTCTATGAAGCCTTCCAGCATATTGCTGCAGTGTTCCTTTCCATGATATAGGCATTGCAAGAAAAAGTGTATCTAGTCTTGGTTCATCAAAACCTTCTCCAACAAATTTACCCGTAGCTACTATCACCACATTACTTTCTTTGGGCATGCTTAAAAGTTTCTCTATTTCAGCTTTTTTATCTTTTGATGACATTCTCCCAGTAAGTATAATAACGTTAGGAATTTTTTCTCTTAAAGCATCAGCAAGAGTTTCAACATGCGAAGTTCTTTCCGTTAAAACTGTTGGATTCCGTCCTTCTTTTACACAGCTTATGACATCATTAACAATTAATTCGTTTCTAATTTGACTTATACTTATTTCGGAATATATTTCTGCTATTGACCATTCTTTTTCATCCTGACAAATAGGCTTTCTAAAAGAAGTGAACCTTGGGATCACATAATGTTCAAAAGGCCGTTTTTCAGCTTGCTTACGTGCATCTACTTTATATCTAATTGGACCACATTGCATAAATATTATAGGATGATGACCATCCTTTCTTATTGGAGTCGCCGTTAGTCCATAAACATATTTAGCTGCTACATTTTTTAAGATTTGTTCAAAATTAAATGCTGAAACATGATGGCACTCATCCACTAAGATCATTCCATAATCTTTAACTAATTCTTTAACTTCACCTTTTCTTACTAATGATTGCATAATAGCAATATCAATAATGCCATTCAAGTTATTTTTACCTGCTCCTATCTGTCCTATGATGCCAGATTTCTTTTTTCGTTCTCTTTTACTAGCATTTTCACCTTCTAAAACTTCATTTATTACTAAAAACTGACCTAATCTTTCCTTCCATTGCTCTAACAATTGCTGTGTATGCACAATTATAAGAGTATTTACCCTTCTTTCAGATATTAGCTTAGCTCCAATAACTGTTTTACCAAAACCAGTAGTCGCAGATAACACTCCATTATCATGTTTTAACATAGCATCTGCAGCTACTGCCTGTTCTTCTCTAAGCTCTCCATTAAACTCAACTGAAATTGTTTTACCACTATATCTTTTATCATCGCACTTAAAGTTAACTTTATTTTCATTAAGTAGATTATAGAGGTCAATCTCTGTGCCTCTCGGAAGACATAAATATCCTGATGTTTCCTCTGATAAAGAAATAACTCTTGGTTTATCAAATGTCGTTAGTCTCATAGCCTGCGCTTTATAAAATTCCGGATTTTTAAATGCTGCCATTCGTTTAATTGAATTTAGAGTTTTACTTGAAAATCCCTCTTTATTTATAAAAATCATATTAGCTTTTATAATATGAACATTAGTTGGAAAATCTGTACTACTTAATTTATGGCTTTTTCTAATTCTCTCCCATGGTTTAATTTCTTCATCTACCTCTTCCTTTAAGTCCCCTAATTCATCACCAGAACAAAATTCGGAAATATAAAATTCAATCTCATCTTTTGTGAGCCTATCAACAGAACTCAGAAAATCCCATTGATCTTTATAGGGTTCTAAGTTTTCGTCTATAAAAACACTATTTTTATTTCTTCTAGCATTTCGCTGCATTGGCAAAGCTATAAGATTCCCAAACCCTCCTTTTGGCATAGTGTCCTGATTCGGAAATAATCTATCATAAGATTCAAATCTGATTTCATGTCTTTTTGTCATTGCATAGGTAAGAAGACCCGTTCCAAATTTTCTAGCAGATGCAGCACTTATATTTTCCTTAAAAAAGAACCATATGTGTGCTCCAGCACCAGACCTTGACCTTTCAATTGCAAAAGGTATCTTCTTTTCTTCACATACTTCTCTTAAAATATTTATATCTTTTTCCCATCCATCATCATCAAAATCAATAGCAAGAAAATGACATTTATCATCTTTAAGTATTGGATAAATTCCTAAAACTTCTATTCCTCTTAAATGCTTATTAATTGCAATAATATCTAATGTTCCATACCTTTTATTTTCACAATCCAAGCACTTTATTTTAGGTTTATAGCAAATTCCTTTCATCCATTCATTCATACATACAGGAGAATAACCAGATTTACCTTCTTTATTTTGCCAACGTTTAGCGTATACATCTTCTCTTCCTTTGAATAAAGACATAAACAACTTTATTTTATCTTCTGGCGAACTGTTATTGTTTACTTGTATACACTCACTTTGAGGAATCTCTGCAGCATCGTCATTTTCATTTAATGTTATCTCCTCACTATCCGTACATACTTCAGGGGTCTCCACCTGAATACGTTTTCTTAAATCCTCTATTTCTATTTTTAAAGCTTTATTTTCTTCTAGCAACTTTATATATTCATTATAAAGTTCATAATACTCCATTTTTTACTCCTTGGCTCTCTAATTTTATTAAAAACTATGCATTTTAAAATTAATTTTTATATAAAAATAGCCTGCCTCCTTTTCCTCAAGAGTACAGGCTATTTACAAATTACCTTAGTAATCTATCAACACGAAAATACAATTTTCATTTAAGTGTTGTTAATTAGTATAATTCCTATCCTAATATATATAAATATTTATCTAAACTTCTATTTACAGCTTCAGCTATAATATTAATAAAATCTTCAAGATCATTTTCAACGCTCGCCTTTTCGAGAGCGCTCATATATTCATTTCTCTCTTCCATTCTTATAACAGTGATTGGATAGCCATTTCTCATAAGAATTAAATTCATAAGCAACCTTCCACATCTTCCATTACCATCTATAAAAGGATGTATAAACGTAAACTTATGATGAAATTCAGCTGCAAGTATTATTGGATGTAGTTTATTTTTATTTTCATCATACCACTTAATTAAATCCTCCATTTCTTGTGGAACTAAAAAGTGTTCTGGTGGTCTGTGGTTGCTGCCGCTTATAAGAACATTAACGCTTCTATATCTTCCTGCATTTTCGTTATTTATGCTTTTTAGAATAATATAATGAAGGTCTTTTATAATATTCTGATCAATGTTCATATTTCTATTTACTATATCTTCAACATAATCAATGGCCTCTTTATGATTGATGACTTCAAGATGTTCCTTGAGAGTTTTCCCTTTTCCAATAGTAATACCATCTTCAAGAATAACTTTTGTTTCTGTAATTGTAAGTGTATTCCCTTCAATAGCATTTGAATTATATGTAAGGTCTACATCAAAGTATTGCTTTAAGTTTTTAATAGCAACTTCATTAAATGGCCTTTTACTATCAAGTATTTTTTTCTTTCTATCTATTTCTTTAATCATATAATCACCTTTTATAAATTAAAATTTTATATATATTTCAATCAATATTTTTTCTTAAAGATACTTAAATAAACTCAATTTATCATTCTCTACAAAATTCTAGTGTATATAAATATCCTTAACCACATTATACCACATAGACTATATTAATAATAAAAATAAAACTTTTGAGATTCTAGAATTGTTAATAAACCTTACTCATATTTTTATCCAATTTTACAGACAGTGTCTGTAAAATGTTAAAATTAAGCTTTCTCTGATAAGGCTTATTTACTTTTTTATCATTCACAGCTATCTATTTCAATCAAATATATATAATCTATATTAAGATTTTACCTATATTCAGAAATTATATACTCTATGATATATTTTTACCTATAAAATTTAATTTACTTTTAAAATCCTTATATCCGTAAAACAAGTATTTATCTAGCCTCCAGGCACTATTTTTTGTCCTCCCGATGTCCTCCATATGTCCTCCTAATGCCCTCCAACAAATAAAAACTTAATAATACATACTGGTAAATCATTACATGATATTTTTCTATAAGCCTTGATATTACTTGGTTTGAAGCTATATGCTAAAATAAATCAACACAAACTAAAACACCATGGGTACAACTCAAAATCCGTCGCTGGCAACAGCGTGCGGGTTCAAGTCCCGCCTTCGGCACCATCAATATCCGCACTATTTTTAATAGTGTGGATATTTTTATTTTTTGATTTAATATTTAAAGAAAAAACTACATATTATATAGTTAGTTATTATGAGTTCTTTAAATCTTCTTCTCCCTTTTTCTTCTTTGCAAACAGAATATCCAACCTCGTTTTCAACTATATTAAAATCTTTATACCATTCCCTTACTTTTTCATGGTCATTTATCGTTAGTAGAAACTTTCCTTTAATACACTGTAATAAATTTTTCAACTTGACATGCTCCTCTTCATTGAATTTATTTTTATATCCTGCTGTTTCAAAATACGGAAGATCACAGAAGAAAAACGTGTATTCCCTATCATATCGCCTTATTATTTCTTCAAAACTTAGATTTTCTATATATGTATTCCTAAGTCTTTCTTTAAGATTTAATAAATCCTCTGTATCAAAGATTTGGGGACTTGGTCTTGTACTTGTTCCATATCCATAGTTATTACCTTTGCTAGCAAAACTTTGAGATAACAAATATATAAATCTTAAAGCTCTTTGAATTTCTGTAAGTGAACTTGTATTTACATTTATATACTTAGAAAATACATCTCTGCTGCATATCTCATAGGTCATCACTCTCTTTATTTCTTCAGCATGATATTTTATCATTTTAAATAAGTTCCTTTTTTAAAAGCCTCTGTGAAGTGGCAATACTGCATTTTCTGCTTCAAAGTATTTCTTGAACCTGTTATTCATTAAATCGTCAAATCTTTCCTGAAATTTTGGATTACCACTTGCCGTGGCCTCTATATCTAGAATTCCTTTTCTTCCACCAGAACGTTTATATTTATCTATAGGCATATTTAAAAGATTGTTATACCCCTTCAGTAAATTTGATAAAAGAGCTCTGCTATCTTCATTTTCTAATTTAAAGTACATAACCTCACTCATTTTAAATGATCGGTTAAAATTCATAGTTCCCTTTGTCACATTAGTGAAAAAGTTTTCTAATGTGGCATATTCATTCTGATAAAAACTATCTGCTACAATAAGCTGTCCATTTATTTCAATTACAAGACATTCATTATCATAAAGAAGCTTGGAGATAAATTCCTGTATAAATTGACTTGAGTTTTGATTTTTGTTAGGTTCAATGTTCCAAAGATAGTACTCATCACCTTTCACCTCTTTATTATTTATATAGGTCTTAAACTCACACTTGCTTACAGCACTGGCTATAAAATTAATAGCTGATAATATTGCAAAAGCTTCTATTGCAAGTTGAATTTCTTGAGCCTCTACAGCCTTTTCATTAAGATAAACTGTGCTTTTATCGCCTGTAAAAAAATCTTTTATCCAGTCTAAAAACTTCAATTTTTCACCTCTCTTTTTGGGAAAACAAAAAAGAGCATTTCTGCTCTCAATGCTGCATAGTATAAGAAATTTATGAACTTTAACTTAGCAATTGTCTAATATTAATTTTTATGCTCAACATATTCAACTATAGTACCATCTAAATGTTTTACAGTCATATTCATTCCTGTTGGAACTTCCTTTAAATCTCTAATAACTGTAGCACCATTATTTAATAAAAAGTTTTTGAATTCAATAATGGAATCAACTAAAAATGTTGCTTGGGTATCCCTAAATGGCTTTAATGCTTCATCAGAACCAGCAAGAATTAAAATATTTCCTATTTGTGCTAATTCTAAATTTACCTGAGAATACTTAAATCTCAAATTACATTTTTCATTTAGGACTTTTTCGTAAAATTCTATTGATTGCTCAATATTATGTACATAAAACCTATTTAAAGTCTGTTTTATTTGCATTATCATTCCTCCCTAAAATGCGTAATATTTTACTATTTCAACCTAGCTTATAAATATATTTTACCACAAAACACCAAATTAATTAGCCTTTTTAATAAGTGTATACCTCAAGATCAACCTCTTCATTTTCTCCGCTATCCTCCAATTCACCTCCAGCACACATAGCTGCTATAAAAGCTTTAAATCCATCTGTTTTTCTGCTCTTAGGTTCTATCTTTCCAAAGCTTACATTGTCATGAGCCTCCTGCTTCTTACAAGAATTATTTGTATACCACCTCATTAATGGGTTGTCTCCCCAAATTATATTATGATTTGTAAATAAGCTTGTCACCGTTGGAGCAATTAACATTTCATTACTTGGTCTTGTAAGCTTTATGTTATTAGCTCCTTGTTTATCTGTATCAAATCCAACTGCTTTAAGAGCTTTAGCTAATAAAGTATATCTGTAATTGTCCATTCCAAGGGTAGTTATATTGTATATCTGACCTTTTTCTGCAAGCCACTCGGCAGGAATGTCTGGAGATATCTCTGGCCCCTCAATAAATGTTAACAAACCTCTTTCCTCCCACTCTTTTAATGGTGCCTTAATTCTTCCTAAATCCGCTGACTCTTTACATACCCATGAGTGAGTTATCCAATAATAATTACCCTTAAATAAGAATAACAACCCTGCTGCTACAAAGTCAGTTGTTTTTGCATAGTCTATACCAGCTACACATGTAAAGCCTGATAAATCCGGCATTTCCTTATTAGTTTCTAATATGTTTTCCCATGAAGTAACTTCTACATCTTTATTACCTTGAGGCATATTCATTCTTTTAGTGGCAAAGGATGAATTACCTATAGGATCTAGAAGATAATCTCCAAATTCAATTTGAAGTTCATGTTGCAATATTGGGAAAAACGGTAAACTTGGATTAGCTTTAGGCCACTTTTTCTTATCTTTAATTTCTTTCTTATCATCAAGCTTACAAATAAAAGGCAGTGTACCATTGTCAGGTATTTCACCTTTTAAAATTAATTCACTTTTAGATATTAAAGTATCTAGCGGACCATCTCTTACATCTCCGTTTGTTGTTATAATTGTCCTTCTAGGATGAGCTTTTTTACCTAAACCAGTGGTTGCAACATCAACAAGCTTCATAGATTCATAGGCATGGTATTCATCAAAATCAACCTTACCTGGTCTTCCTCCATCCTTTGACTTAACTCCGCTTGTACGAAACTTTAGTCGTGATTTAGTTTTCAAATTTGTAATTTCTTCTTTGTTCCAATAAAAGTGATTTTTTAATTTTATCTTGTTATCCTCAAGCACATTATAAACATCTTCAAATGTTGTCTTCGCCTGATCCTCAGCCATAGCAAATATATCTATAAAGTAATACCTAACACCATTTATCGGAGTTAATAAACAAAAGTCCTCAAAAGCTAGGTATCCATTCTTACCAGCTCCACGGCCAACTAAAATAAAAAGCACTGGCCATCTTAACTGTCCATTTTCTCTGTATACACAATTATGCAACGCAAAGCAAAACTTTTCCCAGTCTAAAAGTTCATATGGAAAATACTTTTGTAAACCAAGATATTTTTTTAACTGCTCTTCATTTACAGACAATTCCTCTTCTCTAAAACATTTTTCAACATAATCACATAGTAATAGCTGCTCTTCACAAACCTCGATTTCTCCACTTCTAACAAAATCAATATAGTTTTGTATTTCAGGGATTAAGCTACAATTCGTCATCTTCATCACTTACTGTATTTTCAACTGTCAATCCCAGCTGCTTAAGAATAGCTAACTTTTGTTTATTACAATTTATTGCAGTTTTAATTGATGGATTCTCTTTCTCGATAATTCCTGAAGAGGATCTTGCTTTAACTATATGACCACGAGCTTTAATATCTTTCTGTGCAATTTTTTCTCGCTCATAATAATTAGCATAATCATCAATCAAGATTAAAAAATGGTCTACATTAGCACCTTTATTTTCTAATTGTTTTATTAATGATTCTTTTATACTTTTTGAACTCGCCATTATTTTCTCCTTTCATAAATTTTTTCTCACATGCGAGACAAATCGGTTTTGTCTTCCCTTTTACCCGTTCTTCCAGTCCCCAGAGTTTTTTCATTTTTTTGACCCGGGGGGCCTACCATCTTTCCACATTTAATTGTGGCTTAGGTTTATTCTTTAACTTCTCTGGATGCTCTTCATCATGGCAGCTGTTGCATAAAGATATTAAGTTATCTAAATCTAATGCTAACTCTGGATATTTCTTTATATGCTTTCTATGATGAACACAGTTGGCTTGACTGAATAGCCCTCTATCCTTACACTTCTGACATTCGTTGTTGTCTCTGTCTAAAGCTTCTCTTCTTTTATTTAACCAAAGGATTGAATTATAAAAAGCCTTGATATTCTTATGTTGTATCAAAGCTTTTATCCACTGAATAACTTCAGTACTATTCATATTCTTCACCTTATATTGGACTAGTCTTAGCCTCAACTTCCTTTTCTTTTAGCTTTGTAAGCTTCTTATCATTCTCTACCCTGTAAGGATCTTCTTTCCACTGAGCTTTATCTCTATTGTTAAGCCAATACTTTTGTGCATTTAAGTCAGGCCCTTTATACTTTTTAACCGACTTTATAAGAACATCCTCTTTAACCAATACTGTCCGACCATCCTCAGCTAAGACTTCCTCTTTAACCTTAGTTGGTACTTCCTCATAATATTTATATCCAGTACAGCATTTAAATAGTGCTTCAACTACCTTTTGATTTCTTCTATCTTTTCCTTGAGCAATTGCGGTTTTTAGGTCTGAATTTTGCGTTTTATATCGCCTAAAAGTTGAGTAACTCATACCTATTTTTTCGGCTATTTCCTTATCAGTTAAACCATCTGAAACCATTGATTCTACAAGGCTCAAGCTATCTTTAATAAGTTCCTCATTTGACTTCATCCTTCACCTCCAAAAATGAGCACTTGCTATGAGATGGTGTGCTCACTTTTTTGTATATTTCCCTAAGCTTCAAATTGCCTTATTTTTTTGTATTTTTATTTAAAATACTTATTTCCTCCTCATCCATTGATATATCTAACTTAAGATACATCTTTACTTACTTTCATTAATAGGTAATAACATGGTGAATTACTTATACTATTTTTATCCCACATATATTAGTAATAATTTTTTATAAATTATATAAATAAGCACCATTTTATTTTTTACCTAAAATAGCCCAAATAAAAAATCAAATATCAGAATCCGCTATCAAAGCTGCATTGATTTTCATCTTCTCTTTTATCCTCAAATACCTTTTAGTTTCCTCTATACTTTGATGATTTAATGCAACTCTTACTTGTTCCAGATCCTTATTTGATTCCTCATATATTTTCGTAGCATATGTTTTTCTTAAACTATGTCCAGATATATTCTTAATGCCAACACTTTTACCTACCTCTTTTAGCAATGCACTAAAAGATTTTTGACTTATATGTTCATTTCCATTTCCCTTACTAGATGGAAATGCATACTCAGATCTTCTTTTTCCTCTACAATATTCTCTTAAATATCTCTCCAAGTTTTTTCCAACTGGAGCCTCTCTTGGTGCAGGCTTTTTCTTGTTAGGATTTTTTATTAAGGTAGTTTTCCATTGTTCATATTGTTTACTTTCTTGAATAACAAAACATTCATTATCTAAAGCATCTTTTATCTGTCCGATTGTAAGACCCACAAGATCTCCTAGCCTATATCCTGTAGTTCTCCCCAATATAAAAAGCATTAAGTTTCTTTCTTTATTTCTCTCACTATATTCAGCTAGTTTTTCTTTAAATTTCTCATACTTTTGAGATGGAATAGGACTAGACGTTCCTTTTTCCCAGTCTCTAATTCTCTCTTCCATTAATTCACCTGCTTTATCGCTCCTTTCTTTTATCGTGGTTTTAGGATATATGTACATACCGTTTGTATTACGCTTTTATCTGTTTATTTTTATATATAGATATTAAAATGTATTCTTGAAAAAATAACTAAAAACGCCCCAAAATTCAAACATGAATAATGCGGTGTTCCAGTAGATTATTTGATTTTTATAGTTAAGTCAGTAAATAAGAACATCATGAATCTATATTATCATAGCAATCTCATTCATATAATTCTACAAGGATATTTTATAAAGCAGTATTGTTTCAAGTCTATCCCTTCTTTTTCTATAGTTTTGACTAGCTTAAAACCAAAGTGTTCATATATTGGTATATTACTCTGATTATTTGACTCTAAAATTAGAGGCAAATTATTTTCATTACAATAACTTAATGTTGGTGTAATCAATTTTCTAAAAATCCCTCTCCCCCGCTCCTCATTTGCAATTGCAATTGCTTTAATATAATAATAATTACCTTTAATGAATTCTTTTTGCCATTTTAAATCAATAACCGTTAATGCACTTTTTAAGTTTGCTGAATACGTATTAAAATCTTTTTTTCCAAGAGCACGAAATACTCTAGGACTTGCCATTAAATTTAAGATTAGAGTTTTAAAGCTCTTATAATTCTTTTTTTCATATCCTATTAATACAGAATTAAGCTTATCATCTGAACTAAATACTTCTATTGTTTTTTCAAAAATAGGCAATTGAATCATAAATAGATTTTCTAAAAATAGTTTCTTATTATCTATTCCTTTTGTCTCCATAGCAATCAAAGGATCATTGATAAAACAATTTGTTAAAAGTCTAGCTATTAACTCAGTATGATTTTTATTTACTTTTATCGCACTAATCCCTCCTCGTATAATAATAGTAACAATATAATATCTTTATCATCACTATTTAATTTGTGCATAATAAATTACAACTTGGCCCTAAACATATAGAAATTATAACACATTTGTAATATTATTACACAACAGTTTGCAATAAAGGAATAAGTACTTCTTTTTTTTCAAACACCGCATTATTTCATTTTCAAAGAACATTCATATATTTAGATTTATAGATTAATACATATTATTTTCATGATGTTTAACTATCTTAAATTTACGATAATTAGATATTCGCTTTGAATTATGCAATAAAAAAATTTCAGAAATATTTTTTCACTTTTATGAGTTACTTATCTATTTACTTCGTATAAACACATGAGAAGAAAAATATTTATAAATTTTAGGAGGTATTTCTTATGTCAACAGAAAATTTCAAATCAAATGAAGGTTTAATTTCAGACGATCAACTTGAAAATATTTCAGGAGGTACTAACCCACCTGATAACTGTCATCATGTAGTAGATATCCGATGCAAAATTAATGAGTGTAAATGTTTTACGACTACTATAGTATTTATAGATGGCCACCATCATCTTAAATTTACTTGTCCTACATATGGTGATGGTATAATGACTGCATATGATTAATAATACACAAAATCCCAAATTTCCCTAACAGGCAACATTTTTAACAATGCGGATGAAGTTTAAACTTCATCCTTTTTAATTATCATGTTACCTTCTCATTAATTTCATAATGTATCATGAATCACTGCATATTCTCTTTTCTAAACTGAAGGTTATCTCTCTTCTTTTTTGCCACCTACATCACCTCACCTGCTTTACTCTTCCTCGTACTTTTCTATACACATGCCCTTCTTCCATAAGCCTTTTTATGCTATCAAAATCATTTTCTTGGGAATTGTCAATAACTAATGCTTTGAATTCCTCTGGCTGCTTTTCCTTAAGAATATCTTTTACCTTCATACTTTCACCTACCTTTTACATAAAATAAAAAGAGCTAGAATACTCTAGCCCTTTCAGCTGCCACCAATTTGTAATCCCTGTTGGTGCACATCCATTTTTATTTTCATGATATCATTATACTAATACTTCATATGTGTTGATCGGTCACTATAAGGCCACTACTCCGCCATTTAAATTAAGCAAAATGCTAATTCCATATTGTCTTTAAATAATTGAAAGTTTTCATACTATTTTTTTCACCGCATTATTCAGTTGTCAAAGATCATTATTCGTATTTTTAAATTTAAAAGTTACGTCGCTTTATTTTCAATATATACATATATCGTGGTTTTAAGATATATGTATATACTATTGGGAATACGTATCCATCTATATATTTTTATATACAGATAATCAAATTTAATTCCTTGAAAAATTAACTAAAAACACCCCAAAATTCTAACCTGAATAATGCGGTGTTCCAGTAAATTATTCGTTTTTTACAGTTGCGTCGTTAAATAAGAATATTACGTAATACATATACATTAACAAGAACTCATTTACTTAATTGAAACAATTCTTCTACTGATGTACCTAAACATTTTGCTAAATTCATTGCTAATTCTAATGTGGGGTCATATTTATTATTTTCAATTGCATTGATTGTCTGTCTTGTAACGTTAACTAAATTTGCTAAGTCTTCTTGTGTTAATTTATTTTGTTTTCTTAATTCTTTTATTCTATTTTCCATATTTAAATCTACTTAAAAAACAATAAAAGAATGCCACCAAAAATGATAACTGTAATTACACTTAATGCCATCATATTTAAGTTCTTTTTACTGTTTTTATCTCCCGTTTTCATAATGTAAACTTGTTGCATTATTAATACTACAAGAACTTGTAGAATAAATACAATCATCGGAAATGTTTGCCCCATTCCCTTAATATAATTTACAACTCCCCAAATAAATAAAACTACAGCAGTAAATATCCAAGAAATCTTGATTGCCTTTAATGTAAGAGACCTTTCCATTTCATCTTGTTTTCTCATAACTCAACCTCCAAATGTCAAAACTTTTTTACATTTTAATTATATCAAAAGTGATCTAAATGTCAATACTATTTGACATTTTCTATAACGATACCAAGTTGAGTATTTATTAATGTGTCACGAATCACTGCATATTCTCTTTTCTAAACTGAAGGTTATTGCTCTTCTTTTTTGCCACCTACATCACCTCACCTGCTTTACTCTTCCTCGTACTTTTCTATACACATGCCCTTCTTCCATAAGCCTTCTTATGCTATCAAAATCATTTTCTTCAAAATCATTATTAGTAATTAATGCTTTGAATTCCTCTGGCTGCTTTTCTTTAAGAATATCTTTTACCTTCATACTTTCACCTACCTTTTACATAAAATAAAAAGGAGCTGTCGCATTAGCATAAAAAAATATGCTAACGCGACAGCGTTTTTTAGGTGTTTCATAGAAGTTGCCATGATGCTTTAAGTCCACATGAGTTTAATACTTAAAAAATGGCGCACTTTAATAAGCCCTAAATATTAATTTTTTTAAACTTACAAAGTTTTAATATCTTAAAATTAAGCGCTCTTTTTAAGTGTGAAAAGATGTGTTCCTGTTCTATCTGACTGAATTTTATTATGTAGCTTATTTATATTATGTGCCATTGCTAACAGAACACTTTCTACTAAAACATTCTTTTTACCTTTACTTAGATATCTACGAAATCCCATATCCTGTTTTATCTCTGCAAAAGAGCCTTCGGCTTGAATACTTCGATTCATTCTCAACTCGCAGCCTTCTTCACTTACAATTCTTTCAAGATTCTCTTTGCGAAGCATGTTGAACAGCTTTGAAGTTTCAAGATTTTTAACTCTTTCTTCTAATGGTGTTTTGCAGTTATGTCCTTTTATGCATTTGCTCTTATGAACACAGTTACTGCAGTCCTCAGAAGTATAAATTGTTTTTTCACTTATATAGCCTGTCTTACTTTTTCTTTTTACTACTTTATTTACTGCTAATTTCTTATTATTTTTACAAGTATAATAATCACCTAATTCAGTATAATCCATGTTTTCTATTCTACTTATATCGTTTTTATATTTCCTCGTTTTTGATATTTCATAGTTTGCTGGCTTAATGTATGATAACTGCATATTCTCTTTAACGTAAACATAATTTTCTTCACTTTCATAACCTGAATCTGCAACAATTTTAAAATACTTAAAATACAAGAAATTCTCCATGCTTTTTATAAATGGAATCAATGTTGTTGTATCTGCGGGCTGATCGCCAACAATAAGCCATACTATATATTCGGAATCTACTCCATGCTGAACATTGTAACCTGGCTTTAACTGACCGTTCTTCATGGCATCTTCTTTCATTCTCATAAATGTTACATCCTTATCTGTCTTGGAATAACTATTGCGGTTACCACAAGTATGGATTTTTTGTGTATATTCTTTTAACTTATCAAGATATTCCTCAAGTCTTTCAATAGAACGTTGGATAGGAGTTTTCCTTTTACCACATCCATGTACAAATTCTATATTTCCTTCTTGTTTCAAGGCGTAAAGCTTCTTCCGTAACTTTTTTACATGCTTTATTTTTACTTTTTTCTCGTATACAAGCTTTATTCCATACAGTTCTTCACATTCAGCTACGAAGTCAGCTAATTTAGAAAGTAATCTCTCCAAATTTTTTGAAACTGCTTTTTTCCAGACAAAAGTATACTTGTTAGCACATGCCTCTATCTTTGTACCATCAATAAATATAGCAGCTCCTGATATTTCTCCAATCTCATAGAGAAAATTTGCCATCTCAGCCATAATTGTTTCTGAACATGGAGCAAAGTGAAGACTACGAAACCTTGCAAATGTAGAATGATCTGGTACTGGTGAACCTTCTAAAAGATACATGAAGTTTACATCTCTTTTGCAGGAGGTTTCCATTATTCTAGAAGAATAGTTGTGATTCATGTAAGAATAAAGTACAATCTTTAGCATCTGACGAGGCGTAGCCTGATTTTCCCTCAATCGGGAATAAGTCGAATACAAGTCTGTTAAATCCATCTCCTCTACAAACCGACTTAGCAAACGCACCGAATCACTATTTGGAATCATGTACTCAATATTTAGCGGAAGTTTTAATTGATAATTTCCACGATTTGAAGTATAATTTTTGTGTAAATTAATGTATTTTCTCATATATTAATTTTACTATAAATCTTTCACTCTTCCGAGTGGGAGATTTATTTTTTTAGACCAAAAGCTGTCGCACTAATTTTTTTAGTGCGACAGCCCCTTTCAGCTGCCACCAATTTGTAATCCCTGTTGGTGCACATCCATTTTTATTTCCATGATATCATTATACTAATACTTCATATGTGTTGATCAGTCACTATAAAGCCACTACTCCGCCATTTAACCTTAAGTTTCATTTTCCAATACGCCACTTATTCCTAGGAATATAGACTTAGTATCTATATTCCATATACACTTATTATTATTTTATTTAAAGCTCTTCTTTTAATACGTTGACAGGTTCTCTCACTGACATTAATGTCACTGCAAAATTGAAAATAGCACATATCTTCTATGTAAAAGCTCTTTATTACCGCTTTCTCTATTTCTAATAAAATTCCTAAAGCTCTATCTATTTGAGTAATTTTAGTCTCCATATGCTCTATTCTCAGTCTTAGTAATCCTTTTCGAGTTAGAATATTTTCAACGCTAGAATTGAATTTATTAGTTTTCCCGATACTATCCTTATACTCAATTGATCCAATTGTGGTTTCATCTAAGCTTTTTAATTCCATCTTTAAATTTTCTATAGCCAAATTTATTGCCTTATAGTTATATAAGAAATTTTCTACCTCATTTATTCTATCAAATTCTTCTCTGCTTATATCTATCTTTCTAATTGCCATTTTTACTATACCTCCCTAAAAAAATAAGGAGCATAGAACCACCTCAGTAGTCCTAAGCTCCATTAGCTCTTCTACAATCCCATTTGATTATAGGTTTTATTTTATTACTTTTATCTCCGCTGCATGTACTTTTAATCCTCTTGGAGTTATTTTTAAGGTTACTTCTTTTCCCTGCTTAAGATTATCTATCATTTTAGGTATTTTACTTGCTAATTCTTTATTTAAATTTTGATTTTCCATAAATACCTCCTTGTCCCTAACTAATCTTCCTTATCTTTGTGTCTCCTAGCATGATATTAATTAAATTTATGCTCTCCTTATAATCTTTCCCCTGGATTGTTATAAACATCTTATTTTTAAATATAATACGCCCTACTATGTTTCTTACTGGCTTCTTACTACCCTGTTTAAGACTTGCAACTATCTTGTCCCCAATATTCACATCTATAATTTCCTCATATTTAGGCTTTTGCTGCATGTTTTACCCTTCCTTCATAATTTTTTATTGCTATATATAAATCCTCTTCCTTAATCCTATTCTCCATTATTTTCAATGCCTGTTTTACTGTATATCCTTTAAAATAAAGTGCAATTACTTCCCCTATGAAATCTTCCATTTTCAAAGCTCCCTTCTATTTTTAAACTCTTATAAATCTATTTAACAAATCACTTTCGTAATATTTCTCACACAATATTAATATTTATTTACTTTATAAGTCATCTAATTGAAATACTAATAAGAAAATTATACCAAACATACGTTCGCTTTGTCAATTATTCCTTATTCGCTTTTACTAATAGAAAGATTGATTTGTAGAGTGTTATTGTATTCTTGCAATAGTTCTATGTAAATTTTCTTCAACCTCAGCAAAGTTTCTACAGCTTTCCTCCAGCTCCTTAGCTACAGCTTGAAAACTTCTTACTATTTCTTCATTTGCTTTAGCTTTTTCAGCATAATATTCGGCTTTATTTCTTAAGTTTCACTTTTATCCCTCCTTAGTTCTAAATGACATGCCTATTTTCTTATATAATTAGAGTCTTTCTAGAATAGTTTTAATCCCATCCTAGAAGCTTTTTTCCAAGTCCTTAAAATCATAAGTTCTCTGCCTAAAACTATTAAAAGTGCTTTTAGCTCCTCTGAATTCAAATTTCCTCTGTTGCTCCTGCTTATTATCATAATTGCCTTCTAACACCTTAATCATATTAGAACTTTTCATAAGCCAATCAAAACTGCATCCTTGCCATCTTCCGCTCCTGCCTGAAAGAAAATCACTTTCCTGTGCTTTGGTGAATAATTTTATAAACACATTTATATCTTTATACTCATTCCAGTGAGCTTTTAACGTTCTCTTTCTTGTATTTGAGAGCTTCTCAACCTTTGGCATAGCTGTGCAAATACTGTTAAATGCATTTATAATATCTCCTGAATAGAGGTTAGATGGAATCCCCCTGGGAATCTCGCAGAGAGATTATTCCCGTGAATTAGCGTATCATTCCATCAGTGAGAATTATATGATTTAGCTGGTTGGGTTTCCCGTAGGGCGAGAATTACCCGTGTCACTAACAAGGTTATAGACTTACTGATTAAGTGGATACTCTATTCTATCTCAAACTAACTAAAGTAAAGGAGATATTAAAATTCCTAAGTTTTACAATAAAATAGTAATAGGAATTGATGTTTCAGCATAATTTTCAATGGTAGCAATACTAGAACCTAACGGTGATATTTATAGAAAGTCTTTTAAGATCAGACATGATATGGACGGTTTTGAATTCTTTCTCAAAGAAATAAAGAAAGCGGAGCAAGAGTTTAACATGAAGACCTAACTCTTCATGGAGTCCACTGGCGTGTACCACTTACCTCTTCTCCACTTTCTTAAATCTAACCAATTAGAGGCTTATGTTATAAATCCTCTAATTACTAATTCTAACAAAAATCAAGATATAAGGAAAGTGAAAAATGATAAGAAAGACGCCTTATCCATTGCCCAAATAGATAAATTTCAAGATATTAAAGCTTACAGCTTCTTTGATATACCTACCTTCACATTAAAATGTCTTTGCAGAGACTACTATAAACCTGTAGACTCTAGGTCTGTATTTAAGAAAAAGTTATCTGCTGATTTATATATTATCTTTCCAGGATATAAGAAAATTTTTAGCGATATAACTGGTCCAAGTTCAATAGCTGTTTTAAAACAATATCAAACTCCAAAAGCTGTCTTAGATGCATCAAAAGACGATATCAAAAATCTTCTGATTAACTCATCTAAAAAAAGCTTAACGTGGTGTAATAAGGCCTATGACAAACTTATTAAAGCATCTACTAGAACTATTGGCATATCATCACCAGGTTTATCTATAAAACTACTAAATAGCATATCTATCTTGAAAACTTAAATAAACAGATTAGCTTACTCTTAAATGAAATAGAAAGTCTTGTTAAGAGTGATGATATATTAGCTAAAGTTAAAAATAATATAAGAATATTAACATCTATACCTGGAATAGGTTTTATTACTGCTGTAACTATATTAACTGAAAGAGGTGACTTAAAAAACTTTGTGAAGCCTAAGCAGCTAGTTGCTTACTTCGGTCTTGATCCAGCAGTTAATGAATCTGGTAAATTCAAAAGTGATAAACAGAAGATGTCTAAAAGAGGTACTCGCATTGGTCGAAGAGCTCTGTTGCATTATCCTCTATAAGAACCACAAGGAATGGCGGAGCCATAAATCAAATTCTTGCGGACTATTATAAAACAACCTAAATGGTAAAAAGAAGAAAGTTGCGCTAGTAGCCATAATGCATAAGCTTATAAACTATATTTTTGCAGTTCTTCGTGACCAAAAGGAATACGAACAAAGATTACCTCAAATTCACCAAAAGATGTACCTTGAAAATAGTAATAGTACAGCAGCCTAGTCGGCTTTAAAAGATTTTACCAAATTCTGTATTGTTCGTTATTTGAGCAATGCCTTTTTGTCATACTCATTTAATATTCACCTCCTTCCACATTAGCCACATCTTGATAGTTCTTAGTCATCCAGTGTTTCTTACTCCAGTCTGTGTTCTTTGAAGTATCACCTGCCTTAATTCTTAATTCATCTATGCCATAGCCACCACTGCAACTAATTTGTCAAAGGCTTCTGATATGCTGAATATATCTATATGCTTAATACAGGTAGTATCTACTTTTAAATAAGTTCCTTTTTTAAAAGCCTCTGTGAAGTGGCAATACTGCATTTTCTGCTTCAAAGTATTTCTTAAACCTGTTATTCATTAAATCGTCAAATCTTTCCTGAAATTTTGGATTACCACTTTCCGTGGCCTCTATATCTAGAATTCCTTAACGTTTATATTTACTAATGGCCATATTTAAAAGGTTGTTATAACCCCTTCAGTAAATTTGACAACAGAGCTCTACTATCTTCATTTTCTAATTTAAAGTACATAACGTCACTCATTTTAAATGAACGATCAAAATTCATAGTTTCCTTTGTCATATTAGTAAAGAAATTTTCTAGTGTGTCATATTCATTCTGATAAAAACTATCTGCTGCAATAAGCTGTCCATTTATTTCAATTACAAGACATTCATTATCATAAAGAAGCTTGGAGATAAATTCTTGTATAAATTGACTTGAGTTTTGATTCTTGTTAGGTTCAATGTTCCAAAGATAGTACTCATCACCTTTTACCTCTTTATTATTTATATAAGTCTTAAACTCACATTTGCTTACAGCACTAGATACAAAATTAATATAGATACACACACCACTTATACGCAGGGATATATTTACATTCTGGAAGACACATTTAAATACTTTAGACTTGTCAAAAGTATTTATCGTGCTGGAAGAATGTAAATATATCCCGGAGCATAAGTTAACTGTCGGCCGTAGATGTCTATAGTGCAACAGACAAT
>NZ_JAEEGC010000038.1 GCF_019207025.1 Clostridium thailandense
GAAGAATGTCAATATATCCCGAAGCATAAGTTAAGTGTCGGCCGTGGATGTCTATAATAGAACTTAGTAGAAAATTTCTTATTCAATAAACCCTATCTCTTCATAGTCTCCTAACTTTAGATATTTGTTATATTGACTTTATGGTATTATGGTCATACCAGTTTCATTTATATTTTATCATATAATTCGCATAATTTCTACTATAATTATAAATTATACACATTTATCATATAAATTCCATAATAAATTTTAGTTTTAAAAAATCTTAATAATAAAAATAGCT
Organism: Clostridium thailandense; assembly: GCF_019207025.1. GTDB lineage: Bacteria > Bacillota > Clostridia > Clostridiales > Clostridiaceae > Clostridium_AM > Clostridium_AM thailandense. The sequence goes on from NZ_JAEEGC010000038.1 coordinate 284, forward strand.
AAAATAAAATCCAATAGGAAATCATCTTATTACTTTCTATTAAATCTATTTGATCTTATTATGCACATAAATTCATAAGTCTAATATTTTACTTAAATATATTAAGACATTACCCAAAACCTTTAAAATAGTTTTGAATAATGTCTCTTTTAAGTTTCTACACATTTAGTATTAATATTTTTACTTATAATTCAGTATATATTAAAATATTAATGACATTCCCTTATTTTAAATTCAATTTAGCTAAAGCATCTGCTAACGCTGAATTCATTGGCGCTTCGGTTTCTTTTTTTATCTTCTTCATGTAATTTGCCACATCTCTTTTACTGTTCTTGCCTTCCTTGTTGTCAAATCTCTTATTGAAAGAGGCCGCTTTTTCTCTAAAGGTACAAGTTGTACATACATAGATTTGTCCTTCTCCCTGTCCTCTAAGCTCAAGCTTCTTATGACAATTCGGGCATCTTGCATTTGTTAATCTAGCTAAATTTTCTCTATGTCCGCATTCCCTATCTTGACATACTAACATTCTGCCCTGCTTACCTTTAACTTCAAGCATATATTTTCCACAATCAGGGCACTTTTTTCCTGTAAGGTTGTCATGTCTAAACTTATCACTACTTCCTTTAACATCCTTAACAAGTTCTGTTGCATAATTCCTCATTCTATCTATGAATGCTCTAGGATCTTTCTTTCCTTTGCTTATAAGCTCTAATTCCATTTCCCACTCTGCTGTTAGTAATGGAGATTTAAGTTCATCTGGCACTAGCTCTATAAGCTGCTTTCCCTTTGATGTTGGAATAATATCTTTTCCATTTTTCTCTACATAGAACATATTAAATAATTTTTCTATAATATCAGCTCTTGTAGCTACTGTTCCTATTCCTCCAGTTTCTCCAAGGGTTTTAGCATGTTCTTTATCAATATTTACATATTTTTGTGGTTTTTCCATAGCAGATAATAAAGTACCTTCATTAAACCTTGCTGGTGGTTTAGTTTGTAGCTTTTTGCTTTCCACTGATGTTACATTTATTTTATCACCCTTTTTAATAGCAGGTAACTCTTGACTATCTTTTTCATCTTCGTCTTCACTTAAATCACTATCTCTATCATATACCTGCTTCCATCCCTTTGACTTTATAACATTACCTTTTGCTATAAAGGTTTCTCCATTAATATCTGCAACTATAGTAGTTTGTAGGTATTCAAAAGGTGGTAACAGAACAGATAAAAACCTTTTAACTACAAGGTCATAAACATTTCTTTCTTCATTGCTTAAAAGTGCTATCCTTACGGTTTCCTCTGTTGGAATTATAGCATGGTGATCACTTACTTTACTGTTATCTACAAAACCTTTATGTCCATTTATCTTACCCTTTAATATTTCATTTGCACAGGTTCTATAGTTACCTATGGATATTGCTTTTAAACGCTCTGGTAAAGTAGGTACTATATCTGTAGAGATATATCTTGAATCCGTTCTAGGATAAGTTAAAATCTTATAATTTTCATATAATCTTTGCATTATAGACAAAGTTTGTTTAGCTGAATATCCAAAGATTCTATTAGCATCTCTTTGTAGTTCTGTTAAGTCATAAAGAGCTGGAGCATACTGCTTCTTATAGCTTTCTGTGACAGCAACTACATTAGCCTCTTTGCCTTTAGTAGCATTCAGTATTTTATTTGCCTTATCTTCATCAAAGATATTACTATTATTATTTTTATCTCTCCACCCTAAAGTGAATCCTTTTGCCTTTGCATTTATCACAAAATAATCCTTAGGTTTAAAATTCTTTATTTCTTCCTCACGGTTAACTATCATAGCTAATGTTGCAGATTGTACGCGTCCTGCAGTAAGCTGTGCATTATGCTTACAGGTAAGAGCTCTTGTAATGTTTAATCCTACAACCCAGTCTGCTTCTGCTCTACACTCAGCTGCCCTATATAAATTGTCATATTGTGCTGCGGGCCTTAAATTTCTGAACCCTTCTAAGATAGCCTTATCTGTTTGTGATGATATCCAAAGCCTTTTTGTTGGCTTATTCACTCTTGCCTTTTCAATTATCCATCTTGCAACCAACTCCCCCTCACGACCGGCATCAGTAGCAATTACTATTTCCGTTACATCTTTTCTATTTAATTGTTCTTTAACTGCATTAAACTGCTTACCACTTTGCTTTATAACCACAAGCTTTAAATGCTTAGGCAGCATTGGTAAATCTTCTAACTTCCAACTTTTATATTTATCGTCATATGCTTCTGGATCAGCTAACGTAACTAAATGTCCTAGTGCCCAAGTTACAATATACTTATCTCCTTCTATGCATCCGTTACCTTTTTTGCCACATTTTAAAACTCTAGCAATTTCTCTAGCAACAGATGGTTTCTCTGCTAAAACTAATATTTTTCCCATATACATTTACTTCCTTCCACAAATAAAAATAAGGATAGATAAATTTACTTCCACCCTTATACTAGACTCATATTAATATTAGTAAAACCATTATTAATAAAGTATTTCTTGTCTTTAATTCATTATATCAGAAAATTAGCAAGTTTATAAACTACTTTTATTAAAAAATATTTAAATTAATAGATGATATTATCGTGGATTTATGATATAATATCGCGCAGAGTGTCAAAATTTGAATATGAGGAAGGTATTAATGTGATTACAGTAACAAATATAAGTTTAAGATATGGTGAAAGAAAACTTTTTGAAGATGTCAATTTAAAATTTACTCCTGGTAACTGTTATGGTGTTATTGGAGCAAATGGTGCTGGAAAAAGTACTTTTCTAAAAATTTTATCTGGCGAAATAGAAGCTAATACAGGAGAAGTTAGTATTCCTGCTGGTATAAGAATGTCTGTACTAAAGCAAGATCATTACCAGTATGATGAATATCAAGTTTTAGAAACAGTTATAATGGGTAATGCTAGACTTTATGAAATAATAAAGGAAAAAGAGGCTCTTTATGCAAAACCTGATTTTACTGATGAAGATGGGATAAAAGCTTCTGAATTAGAGTGTGAATTTGCTGAATTAGATGGATGGGAAGCTGAAGCCGAAGCTTCTTCTCTGCTTCAAGGACTTGGTATTCCAACAGACTTTCATTATAAGAACATGGCTGATTTATCCGGTGGTGAAAAAATAAAGATTCTTCTTGCACAAGCCCTATTTGGTAAGCCAGGGGTTTTAATCCTTGATGAGCCTACAAACAATTTGGATATAAAATCTATTAATTGGCTAGAAGAGTTTTTAATAAATTTTGAAGGTACTGTTATAGTAGTTTCTCATGATAGACATTTTTTAAATAAGGTTTGTACACATATGGCTGATGTAGACTTTGGAAAAATCAAATTGTATGTTGGAAACTATGACTTCTGGTATGAATCAAGCCAATTGGCTCTTCAAATGATGAAGGACCAAAACAAGAAAAAAGAAGAAAAAATTAAAGACTTACAAGAATTTATAGCTCGTTTTAGTGCTAATGCTTCTAAATCTAAACAAGCTACTTCTCGTAAGAAATTATTGGATAAAATCTCTATAGATGATATAGAACCTTCTACAAGAAGATATCCTTTTGTAGGTTTTAAACCTGAAAGAGAAGTAGGAAATGACATATTAAGAGTAGATGGTCTTACTAAAACCATAGATGGAGAAAAAGTTCTAGATAATATAAGTTTTATAGTTTACAAAGGAGATAAGATAGCTTTTGTCTCAGATAATGAAATTGCCAATACAACACTATTCAAAATATTAACTGGTGAACTTGAGCCTGATAGTGGTGAATTTAAGTGGGGAGTAACTATTACAACCTCTTATTTCCCAAAGGATAATTCAGAATTCTTTAACGATGTTGACCTTAATTTAGTAGATTGGCTTCGTCAGTTCTCTGATGAAAAATCTGAAAGTTATCTAAGAGGCTTTTTAGGAAGAATGTTATTTTCTGGCGAAGAAGCTTTAAAAGAAGCAAAAGTTTTATCTGGTGGAGAAAAGGTAAGATGCATGCTTTCCAAAATGATGCTAAGCAGCGCTAATGTTTTAATATTAGATCAACCTACTAACCACCTTGATCTAGAATCTATTACTGCTTTAAATAATGGCTTAAGAGATTACAGCAGCAATATATTATTTACATCTCATGATCATCAATTTATCGAAACTATAGCTAATAGAATTATCGCAATTACACCATCTGGACTTGTTGATAAAAAAATGACTTATGACGAGTATTTGGAAAATCTTAATTTGTAAAAAAATATATATAATCGATTAACTTATCCCTTAAAGTGGACATGCGGAGAAAAACTCTGTAAAATCTAATTTAAGGGATAAGTTTTATATTTTGCAAAACTCAAAAGCTTAGGAGGCAAATTTATGAAGATACTTCTATATTATATACTTATCATTAATTTATATGGAATCTTAATTATGTATTGTGACAAGAATAAATCCATAAAAAAACAGTGGCGAGTTCCTGAAGCAAGAATTTTTTTAATATCATTCATTTTAGGAAGTCTAGGAGTAATTTTAGGCATGTACTTATTCAGACATAAAACTAAGCATATGAAATTTACTCTAGGAATTCCCCTAATATTTATTATTCAAGTTTACTTTCTCAGTAAATTTGCATTTCATTTGTTTTAGTTATTTATAATCTTAAGTTCTAAAAATACTTAAATTTATTTTAAATTCAAAATATACAATTTTAAAATCATTGTTAGTATTATAAATTTTTTCAATTAAAATTGTTTTTATGAATAATTTTAATTGAATATTTTCATAAATTGTCTTAATATTAAAATAAATGATATTTACCAAAATAATTTTCATTATATTTTCACTGTAAAAAACTTATTTAATATATTATTATAAACTTATTTATAAATAAAAATTAGGAGAAGATACTTATGGATAGAAAAATACAAGATTACTATTTTAATATATTTCTGAATTTATTAAGGGCTACATATATGAATTTAGAAAAAAATTGGGAAAATGTGGCCAGGGAATCTGGTCTTACTCACGCTCAGCAACATGCTTTATGGATTTTAAAGTTTTTAGACGGATTGACTTTAGAGCAACTTGGCAGTATAGCCTTATGGAACAAGTCAACTACTTCTGCTCTTGTAAGCCGATTAGAAAAGAAGGGTTATATAAAAAAAGATAAATTCTTAGATAATAGCAGAGTTATAAAAATTCATATTACTGATCAAGGAAAGTCCATAGTAGAAGAAAGCTTGGCTACAAAAACAGCTTTTGAATTTATGGGGATTTTTGAGCATTTCGACAATAGTGAATTAGAATCATTTTTGAAAACTTTACATAAGATTGCCGATTTAGTAGGAACCTGGAACTTAAATGACTTTGAAAATTTTTTAGAGATATCTTCTTCGAAGTTATTGAAAAATGAACAAATGTCTTAAAATTTGCTTTTTCAATATAAAAAGCACTGTAAATTCACAGTGCTTATAAAGGGGACTTTATGAATATAATTTTGTATGTTTGGGTTTGTTATTTGGTGTACAGTTTTATTATAAAATCTAATTATGGAGCAATTATTTATTTTTTGGAAACATTTTGTTAACAACGTAAAATATTAATTTGTACTTAATTTTATTAGTAACTCATAAGATTTAACTTAAGACTTTTTCCAATATATCCTTTAATTCATTTAAATATTTTTTTCTTAAATCATCGCTTACATTTGGTACATCTCCAAAAAATTTATGCTGAACTACTTCCATTCCACAGAAACTAAATATTCCTATATCTGAAGTTTGTTTCATCGAATTAATCATTCCATAATTATCATAGGTTTCATTTGGAGTTCCCATGGTATTCACAATAAGGACCCTTTTTCCCTTTAATAAGGCTCTATTGTTATCCTGTTTATTTTTTGATTCAGAATTAGTTTGTTCAGAATTCTTATGTTTTTCATTATCATTACTTGATTTTTTCTTAGAGTTCTCTTCTGAATCATTTGATTCTTTAATTGAAATTTCTTTTTTATCTTCACTTCCTCCTTCATCCTTTTGGTCATCTTTCTCTTTATCTTGAACCAGTTCACAAGAGAATACTCTATCTATATACCCCTTAAGTATAGCTGGCATACCGGTCCACCATATGGGATATATAAAAGTAATTAAATCTGCCCATTTTATATAGCCGTGCTCTCTTTTAATATCCTCTGGAGTTTTGCCTCCGCATATCCCTTCGAAATCAGCAGCTCTTAAAACTGGATCAAAACCTATAGAATATAAATCTCTAACCTCTGTTCTACAATTTTTTTTCATAGAACATTCTTTAAGTTCATCTAAAATTGCATTAGAAAAACTATTTGTACTTGGATGTGCATAAATAATTAAATGATTCATAAAGCTGCCTCCAAAACTTAATATTTAGAATACATATAAGATTATTTTTACACCTATTCTCGTGACTTATCCAGATAAATTTAAAATTCTGTAATTTATTTTAAATTTACAAACAAAAAAACCATAATTTAATAGTTTTTCACTTAGTAAATTATGGTTTTAAAATTTTATACAACTAATCCTTTGGCCAAGGAATTATATTATCATTTTTCTTTTCACATTGTTCTCTATTTTTTATTCGTGGATTTCTTTTCTTTTTTTTATTTTGTAGATGATTCATAAAACAACCCAACAAATAAGTATTATTTTTCAAAAATTTATAATACTTATTTCTATTTTTATGAAAATGTATTGTCTTTTCATAAACTGATTTTGGGGTAACTTTACTATTCCGTCGCGGCCAGAAAACCTTTTCACTTAAATTTATAGCTACTGCCAACACCACAAGAGTCATCAGTATAAACAATAACACCATATTATCACATCCTCCTAATATAAATAGAATATATATAATAACATTTTGTTATTGTAAGTATATTATAAAAATTAAAAAGATTCACTACTTTTGTTCGAAATTTTAAAATAAAAATTTACCTTTCACTTTAAAAACTAAAAAACACCTACAAACAGGATCGCTTGTAGGTATTCATAACTGTATTCTTAATTGTTATTTTTTAACTTATTATATATATTTTATTTAAACAATTTAAACTTGCCTCTTGTCCCATTTTCTTTATCATTAAACATAACTAATATGTCTTCTTTATCTATAACATGAATGTCATTATTTATGCTCTTAATAATGGTATCCTTTGAAGGATTATTTCGTCTTCTTCTCAACTTTAACCTCTCCTTTCTCAAATTATAATATCCTTTTCAAAAAGATTTTATCCTAGTTTTTAATAACCTGATTATTAATATTTCTTCTATGTTGGTAAAATAAATATCATATTACCTATAACAGGTTTAATATAATAATATCATAAATTTTCCATTTTTGCTTTCATATTTTCATTGTATTTTACATAATTTCATTATAAAATAAAGTTGAAGTAATAATAAATTTGTCAAAAATTATTATATTAAGAGGAAACAAGATGAAAAAATTTAAAATCGTTACTGATAGTTGTTGTGATTTACCAATCACATATATTGAAAAACTTAACATACCTTATGTTAGCTTAACTTATCACTATAACAATGTAGAAAAGTTAGATGACTTCGGTACAAGCTATTCACTGAAAAACTTTTATGATGATATAAGAAATGGTGAAATGCCTAAAACATCTCAACCTAGTACTCATTCTTTCTATAGTGTATTTAAAAACATATTTGATGAAGGTTTTGATATTTTATATATCGGTGCTTCAAGCGGTTTAAGTGGTACTGTTAACAATGCCCATATAGCTAAGCATATGTTAGAAGATGAATATTCAGATTTAAATATTTATATAATTGATATTCTTACAGCATCTCTAGGACAAGGGTTAATGGTCTTAAAATCTTATGAAATGCAAGAACAAGGTTCTTCTATTCAGGCTATTGTAAACTATTTAGAAGAAACTAAACAAAATTTAAATACTTATATGATAGTAAACGATATCAATTACCTGAGGAAAGGTGGAAGAATATCTGCTACTGCAGCATTTGCAGGAATGCTTTTAAGTATAAAGCCTTTCTTAACCATAAGTAACCTAGGAAAAGTTTTACCTCTAGATAAATTTAGAGGAAGAAAGAAGGCTATAAATGCTCTTTTTGAAAAAGTTTTAGAAAAAATAGAAAAACCAGAAGAGCAAACTATAGCCATATCTCATGGTGATAGTATAGATGAGGCATTAAATCTTAAAAATCTTATATTAAGCAAAGTAAATGTGAAAAATGTAATAATGAGTTATGTTGGACCTGTGGTAGGATCCTATGGTGGTCCAGGAGCTTTAGCTGTATTCTTCTTAGGAAAGAAACGAGAAGTTCATACTGAATCTTAAAGTATAAATAAAGAACCCTAATTTTTTAGGGTTCTTTATAATGCTTAAAACTAAGCATTATAGGAATTGTATTATAGCATACTATAGAGTTTATCCATGTTTTTAGATTTTATACTACATAAACTTAAAATTAAATATCTATACACTATACTACTTATTATTACACAATTAGTTTAAATTGGACAATTTTCATGTAATTATATAGGTTAATAATTTTACAAATGTATAAACTGTAGTTATAAAACAAAATTAACTACTACAAAATTACTATTATAAAATTAAAGGAGGATTTCACTTATGGCAAATAGAAATAATAGAGTATTAATTCCACAGGCTAAGGAAGGTTTAAACAGATTTAAAATGGAGTCAGCTAAAGAAGTAGGCGTAAACTTGAAAGAAGGCTATAATGGAGATCTTACTTCAAGAGAAGCTGGATCAGTAGGTGGAAACATGGTTAAAAAAATGGTTGAAGCTTACGAACAAGGTTTAAAGTAAATTAAATATGTAATATGAACTAGGGTTAGGTAGCATTATTCTACCTAACCCTAGTTTACTATTATTATTATTTAAAAATTCAAGTTAAATCACTGTTATTGTAGTTCTCCCTGATTATTACACATAGATAAAAAGTACTTATGAAATGATAAATTTTCTGTAAGCTCTGGATGGAATGATGTCACCAGAATTTTGTCTTTTTTAGCTGCTACAATATTTCCATTTAACTCACATAATACTTCAACTTCAGGTCCTACTTCTGTAATATAGGGTGCTCTTATAAACACGAGTGGTATAGACTCTTTTGAAATTTCATCAATAACAGCTTCCTGCTCAAAGCTATCTATTTGACTTCCATAAGCGTTTCTTCTTACTTTTATATCCATAACTGAAAAATATGTGTTATTTTCATTTTCAATTTTTTCTGCTAATAATATCATTCCTGCGCAAGTTCCCCAAACACCCAAGCCAGAAAGTATTTTTTCTCTAATTGGTTTAAGCAAGTTTCTTTCTTTTAAAATCTTACCTATTGCAGTACTCTCTCCACCCGGAAGTATTAATCCATCTATATCTTGCAAATCTTCAATATTCTTTATTTCAACTGCTTCAGCTCCCAGTGATTCAATATGCTTAATATGTTCTATTACTCCACCTTGAATTGATAGGACTCCTATTTTCATTCTACCATCCTCTTTCAGCATACTTATTACTTAAATCTCTTAAATCTATTCCACTTATAGGTTCACCTAAATCTTCCGAAACTTCTGCAAGTACTTTAGGATCATTGTAATAGGTTGTTGCTAATACTATAGCCCTTGCCCTTTTTTCTGGTTCTGATGATTTAAATATTCCAGAACCTACAAAAACTCCTTCTGAACCTAATTGCATCATCAGTGCTGCATCCGCTGGAGTCGCTACACCACCAGCAGCAAAGTTAACTACGGGTAATTTTCCTTCCTTCCAAACATATTTCACAAGATCATAAGGCGCTCCCATTTCCTTAGCTATTGTCATAAGCTCTTGTTCTGAAGCATTTTTTACCTTTCTAATCTCATCCATCATGCATCTCATATGACGAACAGCCTCAACTACATTACCAGTTCCAGCTTCCCCTTTAGTTCTTATCATTGATGCTCCTTCTCCAATTCTTCTTAAGGCTTCTCCAAGATTTTTAGCTCCACATACAAAAGGTACTTTAAAATCCCATTTATTTATGTGAAAAGCTTCATCTGCAGGTGTTAAAACTTCACTCTCATCAATGTAATCTATTTCTAAGTTTTCAAGTATTTGTGCTTCAACAAAATGGCCTATTCTAACTTTAGCCATAACTGGTATTGTCACTGATGCCTTAATTTCTTTAATCATTTTTGGATCAGACATCCTTGCTACTCCACCTTGTTTCCTTATATCTGATGGAACCCTTTCTAAAGCCATAACAGCACAAGCTCCTGCCTTTTCTGCTATCTCAGCCTCCTTGGGATTTACAACATCCATTATTACTCCACCTTTGAGCATTTGTGCTAAATTCTTGTTCAATTCATAGTTTTTCATTATTATACCTCCGACATATTTATTATAAATATTATAATAAAGTAAAACTTCGTTAGCTTCAAATGTATCGATACATTCATGTTGTAATATTTATATAATGTCGTGATTATCTATATTTACTTATAGTCTTCTGCCTTATAGTCTGCATCATAGTTTGGTGCTAAATTTTTCTCAAGACCTTCTGCTCTCATTATTATTCTTATATTGTGTCTCTCCACTGCAGATAGTTGCTTTCCTTCTCCCGTAAATTTAGTATCAGGCTTATACCATGACTTTCCTTTAAAATAGCTTTCATAAGGTTCTCCTTCAAAAACGTATCCATGCCTAGCAAATATCTCGTTTCTTGCTAACGCTAATTTTTCCTTGCTCATGTTTTTAACATCTTTTGCAGTTAAAGGTTTTTTATTGCTATAAGGAAATATATATTCACCTGCTTTACTATTTCCTGAATTGCTATTCTTATTTGAATTGGAGTTATTATACTCCACAGTTTGATTATTTCCAATTTCTGTATTTTGATTACTTTTTGTATTGTTACTTACATAGAATATGTATCCCCCTATAAAACTAAAAAGAAAGAGCACTCCAAGAATTATATAAAAACTTTTTCCTATTCTTAAGCCTTCTGTATATCTTTCTTCTTCCTCACTCCTGTAATATTGCGAATCATCCTGTAAGTTTTCATTTCTTGTAAAATGATCCTTTTCCTTCTTATCTTCAGGTATACTTATTCTGTCTGTATTCCATTTACATTCCTTGATACTATTCATATCAGAATTGGTTTTATTTGTTGCAGTCTCTAAATTTTTTGTAGTTTTTTCTTCAACTACTATATTTTCTGATTCTCTCCTTGTTCCACAAGTACTGCAGAACTTATCATTTTCGTCAAAAGGGGTTCCACATTTTTTACATTTATCCATTTTCATCAACCACCTCAACTATATAAAGCGTAAAATCTTATTTGGTAAGTCTAGTCTTAATCTTTAAAATAAAATCATTAATCTTTTTATAAATACCATATATCTTTCTCTTATATTTATTTAAATCTTTCAATTGATGCTCGTAATCTGTGTTATATTTACGCCCACATCCTTCTTCATTCTCTTCAGTAATCATAGTTTCTTCTGGATTTAGTGATAATGGATTAAGAATATTATCATAGCATCGAATATCCAGCTTACTGTCATCAATAGAGGTCTGTGCTTTATAGAAAAATTCATTTAGCTTTTCTTTATTCTCTATGTTATCCATAATAAAATCCAAAAATATGTGTTCCTCTTCATCAATACCTTCTAAATGAAAATTGTTATCTGCAATATTAAAAATATATCCAGACTTTAGTTCAGTATTTATTCTTTTAATACTTCCTTTACATAAAAAAACTATATTTATTAGCTCTTTGTTTTTTGGCTCTTTCATGTAAGTTATAAAGCCTATTCTTTTTCTTAAATCAAGAGGAAGTGCTCTATATAGATATTTTAATATCCCCTTTGCCAAAATTTCCATGTTATCTAAATTTGAGTCTAATACTATATATATTTTTTTCTTATGTTTAGCTATATCAAAACATGCTCTAATTAGATTTAAAAAAGTTTCTTTACATAGATTAGTCGATGAAAACAGCTCATTTATTGAGCCCAAACAGTCTTTTTCTCTATTTTCCTTAATTTTTAAAACTTGAGATATGACCGAACCTTTATTAATATCATAGTCTGATACAAATCCTCCCGAAAATATAATCTTCTCAGGATTCTCTATGTACTCGTTTCTTTCATCTTCTGAAATGACATAATTATGAGTAAAATATCTATTTCTCTGTCCCGTATAATCCTTTCCACAGAAAACAGATTGTCCTAATATCATCCTGTTATCCTCCGTATTTACACAAAACAGAGAAACAGGATATTTTGATCCATCTTCCTCTCCTGCAAGAGATGCTGGTATTTCGTAAAAGCATAAATTATGAAGTGTACCGATTATAAATTCATCCTCCAATTTATTACTTTTAGCTATTGTATCATAACCAGGAGTCTTGCTATATATTCCTTTTCTTTCTCTCGTATAATAGTGTTGATCGATCATTTACTACTCTCTTCCTCCATCCAAATAATTCATTTGATAGAGCAGCCATAAAAAGGGTTCATCCACTCTTATGGGACTTATATTAGTACTGCTATCTATCTTAAGATTTTGAGGATTACAGCCTAATGAAGAAACAGCAAAATATCCTGTAATTCCAAAATAAGTGTCCATAGCACCTTTGAAAGCACCATCAACCTTTCCTAAAAATTTTCTAACTTCTCCATCTATGTTCTCATATTCATTTAAGTTAAAAAATTTTCCATGTTCATAATTTTTGAAAATATTACTATTTGAACCTATATACTCCTCATCATTTAAATTCTTAAGCATATCACTTTTAGTAACCACGATTGCCGTAGGTATATTAGTTTTTTCATTAGATTGCTTAGATATAAAATTCTCAAATAAATATACAATTATATCTTTTGGTTCCTGATACTTTTCCGTAAAATCCCCCTTAAACTCTTTATTAGCAAGACTTATTTTCTTTCTTAAGGCTTTCATCTGTAATGGATCTATTAGAAATATTATACCATCAGAATTTTTTATATGGTCTCCATGTTTATCTATGTATCCTCTATCTGTCATTCCTTCACCAGGCACATCATAAAATATTAGAGTGAGAGGAGGTATTTTATCATTCTTAAATTTAAGATTTTCAATTAGCGGCTCCATATGCTGTTTAGGTGTAGGATCCAACATTATATTTTTATCAAAAATCCTTTCTTGATTTTCTCTTATCTCATCGTTATAAGCAGAGCTACCTGCAATAAGTGATGCATCTATCCTTTCACCAGTATATCTCTCTAATACATGCAGAAGAGTTGTCATATATACAGACTTTCCAACCTGTGAGGCTCCTACCACCGAAATAATCTTAGAGGGTCCTCTTCCAGAAGTTATAGGAAGTTCATTATGACAATAAGGACATAATCTCTCACTAGTGTTTGTATCATACTTATCCTTAACTTCTATGAGCACTTTATCTACTCTAATTTTATTACTTTCTGGAAGTCCTTCTACTTTAATTATAGGGTTTATTTCACCATATACTCCCTTTCCAATCCTTTTATTATATTCATTAAGCAATTCATCTACAGCTTTTTCATACTCGGGATCTCCTTTTTCTGAGTGAGATGCCCTAAAAGCTACCTGTTCAGTTTTAAATTTTTTAAAACAAAAAGGACATTTTATCATAAAAGGCCCTTTTTCATAAGTTGCCTTTCTATAATCATTGTTCTGTTTCTTATTGTCATTCCGAAAAAGTCCAAAAAAGCCCATAACACAATGCTCCTTTCATATGTACGTTAAGTATCGTCCGTCGACATCTATATGTATATAGCCAACCACGGCCGAAAGTTGATTTGGGTATCTATACCTGCTTTAAATCATATATGTTTCCATATTTCTCTACATCTTTTATAAAAACCTTCACATATTCATTTTTATCAACTACTATTGGAGGCATACTATTTTCACCTGCTTGAATGTTGTTAATGAAATCAAAACATATTCCATCATCCTTGCTGACAGGGTAAGAACCATGTTTTTTCACATAACACAATGCATCTTTAGGTAAATGCATCTCTGAGTATACAGATATTTCTAAAGATTTTTCCTTGGAGAAAAAGCTAGTTAAAGACCTTTTTTCCTTAATCTCATATAAAACTTCAGGTTTACCTGTGCTTACTATTATCTCATTCTTTCCATCATACTGCTTCAATAATAAAATATCTCCATCTGCCTCAACTGCTGGAAAAATCCAGTATTTATATTGGTTAATCTCTTTGATAGTCTCGCAATATCCATTAAACTCTTTATACTCTTCTCTAGTATACAGTTTTACATTTCTATCACTTATATTATCTAAATTAAAGTCTTCCAAAGCATTTGTTTTTAATACATATACTAAGTTTATATCTTTAGGCCATTTCCATTTTATACTAAATTTTTCTTTGTCTATATCAAAATTCACATCATATATTCCTTCATTATTAGGAAGTTCAACTACCCTCACTACATTACCTTCCTTCCTAGCTAAAATTATTGAAATTTTTGCCGTTATATAATTCGAGTTCTTTATTTTTGTTTATATAAGAGCCTTTAGAGTAATTCTTTACATCTACCTTTATAGGAATAAGAGTAAATATTAATGCCATAATTATATCGGCAAAAGCTCTATGCAAAAATCCAAGCCATGGAAAATATAAAAAACCTATTTCAATAATTGCCCCTGCTACAACTCCTCCAATAAAACCACCGACTAAGAATCCTTTTAAGAGATTTTTGTTATCGAAGGTAAGGCTTACTCCTGCAGCTATTAAGCATCCTATTACTGCGATGAATAAAATTCTAAGTATCATATAGAAGGATGATGACTCATAAACTCCATCTCTCTTATCTACAAGCAGCCTCTGTTGTAGATCCATATATATTTTATTAAATACCCCTTTTAAATCCTTAACTTCTTTTACACTATAGTAGTTACCATTGCTTTCCCTTGATATTTTCTTTAAAATGTAAAAGTTATTTTCACTTAACATTCCAATAGTGTATATAGGAATACCGTTACTTTTAAAAGGTTTCATTGTTTCATCAAACTTCTGAGCTAAATCGTATGTATCTCCACCATCCGATAGTAAAATTACCATGGCATTTCTGCCAGAATTCTCTGATGACTTTATTTCATCATAGGCCTTTAAAAGTGCCTCTCTCATATTAGTATTACCTTTTGCATTTTCATGCTGTTTTAATTTTTCTTCTATATCCTTTTTAGTCTTATCTGTAACTTTCGTCATGGGAAATATCTGCTCCGCAGTGTCATCAAATCTATAAAAAGAAACCCTATTCTCTTCATTCATACTATCTAATAAATCTAAAGCGGCAGAAAATCTCTCATTATTTGGATCGGTTTTACTCATACTTCCTGACGTGTCCATAACAAATACAACATCGCTAATTTTCTTTACTTTTCCAATACCAGTTTCATATAGAAATTGAAAGAGCATTCCAGCAATAAAGAGCATAATCAATGTGCATGGGATTAAAAATTTAAAAGAAGTTTTTAAATAATTATTTTTCCAACTAAACCCATTAAGCCTGGGATTTATCATCTCTGCTATAAGACACATACCGCCAATGCACAATGCTAAAACTCCAAAATACACTCCCATTAAAACACTATGAGATAACTTATACCTATAAGCACCTATTATTACTTCTCCAATAATAAAACCTACAACTCCCCCTATTGTACTCATTACTAACATAGTCAAATTTATTCTTTTTTCTACCAAATAATACACCCCCACTGTAAATAAAACTGCTTTAAATTATTTCTGGCAAATGTGACTCATCAATTCCATGAAGCTTATATTCATTTTCTATGCAATAGTTATAGAAATCCAGAGCTGTTCTAACATATATAACATCTTTAGCCCCAAAGCCTCCCATTAAATTTAATTTTTCAATACCACTATTTCTTCTTTCATGTATGTACCCGATTTTGTAATTTCTTGTTTTTCTATCGAAATCAAAAGCATATTTTATAAATTCACTACTGTAATCTCCAAAAAAGTATTTTTCCTGATATCCCTTTACATCATAGTTCATTAGATAACTTTTAAGTGCTGAATTATCATCGAGAATATCATAAAGCCGACGATAAAGTTCTTCCTTTGAAAGCACCTTAGTATTCAAGTCCTCCACATTGACATTTGCCCTTTCATTAAATTCATCTTCAAAAGATCTATCAAATTCTTGCTCCGTCAAAATATAACTACTACAAAACTGTGCTATTTTAGCAAGTAGCTGCTCCTTTCCTTTTTCTAAATTTTGAGATAAATCCCCAATATATTTTTCTTCAAAATAAAAAAACTCTCCGTGCTTCTTTTCTAAATTATCAACAATACGCTTTACTACACTAGTATAATAAACTTTTACATTTTGAGCAGTGTATTCATCCTGATACTTAATTATTTCATTTTCATACTCTTTAATATCTTCACTAATTAAATTAATGTGATCTATCTTCTCAAAGAGTTCTCTATTGATCTTAAATAATACATTTTCATATTTTTCCAGGACTTTTCCAGTAATAATCAGCTTTAGCTTTTCAAATTTTTTTCCATATAACTCTAAAAATATCTTTTTTCTTGCATCCTTTAGTTTTCCACCTCTATTAAAAAGACCTTTAAATCCAATCCCTTCCGTGAGTCTCGATTGATATAATCCTTCAATTTCTCTAGTCATGTTCTCAATGTGCCTACTAAGCAAATCCCTCTTATTTCTTATGTATTCTATTCCTGCACCGTCTTCAGTAGTCCATCTCCAGGCACAGTATAATCCTAATTTGTGATTGTTTAATATGTTTTCCTTTATTAATTTTCTCATTTCTTTTTCCAAATTCATATTTCGGAGATTATCTTCCGCAATTCTTACAAAATTTTGGTCAAAAAAGTTTTGGCATCTATCTTCATACAAACTTTCTTCTATTTGGCTTAGTGTAATTTGAGAAAGCCTTTTTTCAACAGAGGAGGTATTTAACATCATAATGCCATTCATGTCCATTAAAGTTATATCTGTATCTAAAATAGTTTCCACCTTTAAATTTATATTACCCTCATCTATTTTTAAGGTTTCAGCTATAAATTCTTTATCTTTTATTGAAAACTCTTTTAGCTTTTCTATGATATTTTCATAAAAGGCTCTCATCACCGTCACAGCAATAGCACCATTAGGTCTTCTTACTTTTGAAAGGCCTGCTGTAATATATCTATTAATAGAGTCCTCAGCACCTATACTTGATTTAAATCTTCCATTATCATAATATTGATTTTCCGTGTCTGAATAAGTCTCTACACTCACATTTCTATTCTTTAAAAGATTTATATAAGATATTATTTCATAATTGTTTTTCATAGATGCCGCTGGTATTATCCCTCTCTCATTTTTCTCCTCCAGCAAATACGTCATATAAAATACAGGTCCTTTATAATCTACTGTCAATTCTCTTCCTTCTCCGTAAATAGCTATTTTCTCATTAAATACAAAACTCTCCTTTTGAGCATATTCTATTTCTCTAAAAAAACTTACTGAAGAAGCTTTAGAAAAAAATTCGTCTCCTATATTTTTTTCCTTTATAAGAACGTATAAATCTGCAGCTCCAAGCTTAAACACTTCTAACATTCTTTTTTTTATAAGTATAGTTATCTCTGGAAGTATTATATTTAAAGGATCATCCGCCATAGTAACTACAGAAATATTAATTTTTTCAAAAGAATTAAATAAACTTCCATGTGATAGAATTCTATCCCTAGTTATGGTTATCTTATCATTTAAATTCTGCAATAGTTCTTTGTCATTATAAAACTTATCTCTTATACTTTTTCTTAGGCATTTATTATCAACTAACTCATAATTAAACTTAAAGTTGAAATAGTTCTCTATATCTTCATAGCCTTCCGTCATAATATTAACAAAACAAACACCATCTCCGTTATCCCATTTTTCCCTTATAGTATTTCTAATATGTTCTGAAGCCTCTTTAACTCTATCTCCTATAAATACAAATAAAACAGGGTTATTTGCACTTCTCTGAGCATCACTGCTATATATTGTTTTATCTACTTTCAAATCATATTCTCTAGCAAAGCCCCTTAATATATGATCCATAAAAATTCCTCCACATTATATCTTAAGGAAACGGAAGGTAAGGCTGCCCCTCACCTTCAAAACTACTACTCTAACTGTTTTTTTACCTCTTGTACTCTTAAAAGCATATCACTATAAAAAGCAAACAACTCGTCTCCATTTATTAATTGATATTTTCTTGTATCTAATTCCTCAACTATATCTTTAATATTTTCTAAAAGAGTACTTACATTTAAGATGAGTGTTTCAACTCCTTCTTCCATTGAAAGCTGCTCAAGCTTTTTATCTGAAGTCTTATCTACAATTACCCTCTCCCTTTCGTCTAGCGCAACATATTTGCGAAATATTGCTTCATGCTGATATTCTTTTTGTTTTAAAGCATTTATAAAAGGTTCTATGCTTACCTTACTTTCTTCTCCACCGTTGTAAACATAGAATAATCCCTTTTTAACTATAGTATTTGTATACAGTGCCCTAAGGAAATTATCTATATTCATTTCTGCTTTGCTCATATCTTTTATTACTTTTTCAAGCTCATTTCTTTTTCCTATAAGTTCTTCATATTTTTCAACCTCTTCTCTTACTAGTTTAGTAAGTTCAGGAGTTCTTATTAGATTATTCTTTGCTTTCTCCTCATTGCTGCTTTCAAAAATATAATATCTTTGCATATCACTATTTTCTATAGGAATAAAGCCATTATCTAAAATCTTGTTAATATCTACTATTGCTTTTTTTATTTCACTAATATTGGGAATATCACTTTCTAAATTAATTGAGTATTTTTTCATAAATTCATCAACATCAAATGGTTCTGTAATAATACATTTATAATTTTCATTACTTCCCTTTTCAGTATTTACTATACATTTAAGTTCCAAAGCACGATCAAATATTTTTCTTACTTCATCATTATATTTTTTTACTCTTTCGTTATCATAAGTCGTTCCCCAGGATTCCTCAGGAATCGGTGAAGGAATGTATATCCAGTTTTTATCTCCATTTTGATATAAATGTCTACCTATTCCATCCCGTTCAAGCAAAGTTTTTTCATATATCTCTTCATAATGCTTTATTGGTGCATAAGAATATAGTGGTACTCCATTTTTAGTGTTCAACCAGAATATTCTGTTTGTTACCATACTTTCCTTTATATTAATAGAATCTCCTTTATGCGAATTTTTTTTATATTCTTTAATACCTTCAAGTATTTTCTTTGCATTTCTAGGAACTGAAACCATACTCCAGGTTGGGAAATTCACTGCTTCAGTATTGCTTATATGAAAAATCGGTACTGCATCTTTGTCAAGCTTTGGAGCAATTTCATCTTTGATTATACCAATAATAGACTTATCTTCTCCATATTCTAAAGATAAGAATTCCTCCATTGATTGAGTTATTACTTCGCCATACTCTTCAGATACAAAATTTGAGATTGATCCTACAACATCTATACGAACCTCATCAAGCCATTTTTGAGACTCTTCTAAAAGCTTATTTGAAAATCTTCTTACAAGCTCATCAGCAGTCTCTTTATTCACAATTTTTTCCATATAATCCGTCAAATCTGGAACTTTAACAACTGTCCAGGAATATGTTCTGCCAAGTGCTCCCTCTATCTCCTCACCTTTAGCAAGGATATCTCCATCTTCCTTGAATAGTTTATTTAATTCATTAAGTATCTCAGTATATACTCTATAAATTTTATTATTTAAATCACTTATATCACTAATTATTCTACTATAAAACTCCATCATTCTCACAATTCTGTCTTCTTCAGCCTTTAACATATACTCTTCACTTTTAGCTTCTATATAGTCATTTTTCTTGCCTTCTTTAGTAAATAAAATTGCTTTTTTAGCCTCAATAAGCTTATCTTCTGCTACCTCTCTTTTGTACTTTATTTCCTTGGAAATGTTGGCTAACCTTTCCCTTAAGGAAGCTATCTCTGAATCTAATGTTTTTACTACACAAAAGCTGCTGGAAAACAGCATTCTTGATGCGTAAAAAGGACCTTTCTTAGGATCTTTAAATATCAAATCTACACATTCTATAATGTTTTTTTGTATTTCACCAGGATATTGAGTCTTTACTTTATTATATTCATTTGAACAGTCTCTTAGATATTCCTTCATTTCATCATCAATATCAACGGCTTGCCTTTTTATTACATTGTCATAGCTATATTTCTCTCTATTCTTATATCCCGATAGTGGTTTTCTGCTTTGAAGATTCTCTTCAAACCTTTCAATTACCGAATCTTCATCCAGCTTCAACTGTCTTATAAATCCATCTACCTCTTGTTCTGCTGGTATGTTATCAAACATATATTGCATTTTTTCAAAAAGCTTATAAGCAAGATAAGTAGTTATCTCCTCAAGGGGCAATACTGCTGAAGCTGCTCCTATCATTATATACTTATAGTTTGCCATATATGGTTTTGCCATATTATCTGTGTTTTGCTTTAAATTGCTTATATAATCCTGTATTGCAAAGACTCCACCGGACTCTCTTACTTCATTGGACATAAAATTCACTATATTTTCCGCTGTAACATTCATACAATAATCATATGCATTGCTCATAGGTCTTCCATCAATATTAGTAGCAGAAATCAAATGACAGAGGTTAAATGGTGGCATTGGCGAATCAACTGTAAGTCTATTTCTGTATTTCTGTCTAAATCTCTCATGTCTATCTCCTATACCCATAAGGTAATCTAATTCCTTAAGCGCAGCAAAACCATTCTTTATAATATAAGATTGTGAAGATTGATTGTCTGCCGCTCTTGATAAATTAACATCAGGAGTAAATAAATATCCCATAATATTAACTTTATCTTCACCTTTATTACCATATATACTATGCATAATTCCTCTTATTATATAAGCTATATCTATAAAGGTTCCACTTCCGGTTCCCCCTGATAGTCCAGAAAGAATAAATACATGTAGAACTTGATCAGTATCTTCCTGAAGAAATCTTATCTTCTTCTCAATACAATCTACTATTTCATTAATCTTTGTAAACAACAGTAATCTTCCTATTTGTCTTACTCCACCAGCTCCATCTGTTCCACTTTCTGAAGATAACTCTGGAGCTAGCCATTCTTTTATACAATCATCTAATATTTTACGATCATTTAAAATAGATCTTACTTCTGCATTGGATAACATTACAAGTTCACTTTGTGGGTCAAGTCCTACTCCTCCACTTGCTGGATATCTTTTATTCTTCTCCCCTTGATTTGTTTCAAAACCCAAAAACTCTACTTTCTTAGGCTTATCTTTTCTTGTATTTGATATTGTGTCCTCATCTAAGAAGAATCTTTTATTGATCTGATATTTTAGTCTGAGCATAGCATCTATTCCAGTTCCTCCAAGGCCTATTATAAGTACTGGATTTTCTATGGTTTCTATACGTATCTTATCACTTATAATTCCTCCACCCTTGCTCACATCAAGGTCCTGAAGATGTTCTCTTATCCTAGTGTTCATATTTATTCCTCCAATTTATAGCTTATTTAACATTAAACTGCATTACTATACTTTTTGGTACTTTCGTTAAAAATATTGTTATTTTGTTTTTATCATATAATACAACTTTAGAATCGTTATCTAACTTTTTACCAGACCTCTGAATAACACATTCTGATTTGTTTATTACATCTATACTATCATCATTATTAAATATAAATCTTATATTCTCAGTTTCTCCATATTCCTCCTTAAGACCTAATACATCGAAAAGTGTGAAACTTCCCCTATATCCATCTAAATTTCTAAATTGAGGTGGTAATAACTCCTTTGTATTTTCGTCTCTTATCTGCAGCTCCACTCTTCCAAATCCCAGAATATTCTTCTTTTTCATTAAAAAATATATTAAAAATAGAACTATAGCTGCTAAAACACCTCCAATGCTATACAGTATTATAGGGTTTTGGAACACACCTTTTTTAGAAGTGCTATCTATTGAAGCTTTAGTTGAAGAATTTCCTATAACAATAGGCGTGCTTTCTCTGTAAAAACTATTTCCATCTACCCTTACCTTAACTTCATATTTCCCATCACTTGGAATTTGATATTCTCCTCTAAATACTCCTTCTCCAGTAGTTAATGCTATTTCCTTGATGGAATTATCCTTTAAGTTTTTAACAATTAATTTTGCTTTCATATTATTGTATAATTCTTTATCTGAAATTTTCTGTCCATTACTGATAAAATAAGCTTCTATACTTATTTTATCTCCATTATTAGGCTTTTGTGGATTAATACTTGCTTCAATTTGGAGATCGTAATTAAATATATAACTTACTTTTATATTGCTTCCATTTACACCTTTAACTCTTACAGTCCATTGACCCTCTACAGGTTTTACGATTTTAAGCATTGAATATTTTTGAGAGGATGTAAATACTGCATTTGCTGATGGTATTGGTATTTCTTTACCTGAAGGATTTATAAGCTTCAATTCAACAGGTTTATCAGAAAGCATAGAAATATTTGCCTCTAAGACATTTGAATTTGGAATATCAACCTTCAAGTCTTGAAAATCTCCATTTCCTATAATTGAACCTCCATCTTGAATCTTTAGCTTTGAGTTATCTGCATATATATCAGTAAGAATTTTAGGAAGATCTGCCGCAGTATTCGTTATGTAGCTTTTTCCATTCGTTGAATTAGATATCTCACTAAGTTGGTTTTTATCGACAGTACCGTCGTAATTCAAGCCTATAGTATATACAGGATACCCTTTGCTTTTACATATGCTAAGTGCATTATTCAAATCATTTAGAGACTCCTGAGCACTCCTTTTGGGATCATTTTTTCCATCTGATAATAAAATTATCAATGGCTGGTGACTTTTATCGTGTCCACTGTCTAGTAATTTAGTCCCTTCAATTAAACCGTATCCTGTATCTGTTTTTTGTCCAAGAGGAATACCTGAGGCCATAGTTTTTATTCTATTTTTATCTTCAGTTGAATTCATATTATCAAGATTATGTTCTCTTACTATATTGTCTGAATAGGCCACAAGTCCTGCTTTATTTCCTTGTATCTGTCCCATATCAAGAAACATTTTTATAGCTTCTGTTCTTATCTCTTCCGGATCACTTTCCTTCATAGACCCACTTGAGTCAAGCACAAAAACCACATCCATGTTTGAAGATATTGGGCTTGCATATACCTTTGAAAAAGGTATAAAAATTATTTGAAATATGTACACTAAAATTATACATGAAGCATACTTAATTTTAGCTTTCACCATGCTAACACTCCTTATTTTATTTCGTTATTTGCTTGAGCTAAAACCCAACTTATTATCTCTGCAACTCCTTGATCACCCCTAAATTTCCTATTATTAAATTGTAATGAGCTGCAGGAAAAAAACTTGTATTTTGAAAAATTATATTGAAACTTTCTTATTATTTTTTCTTCCTCAATCTCCTTTAAAAAATCTAAAGCAGCTCCTTTATAATTTATTAAATCTATTTTATTTAAAACAATTGCTATTGGAATATCAATAAACTCATTAGGCTCAACTTCTTTAATCTCTCTTAACGCTAGTATAAAACGATCAACTAAATCTTCTATGGCAACAGTTTGGGTAATCTCATTTTTATCTGTGATATACTTCACTGAACTCTTTATGCAAAGTGGATCTATAATAAAAATCAATCCATTAGTATATTTATAATAACTTTGTCTCCTAACTTCAGCTCTAATATCGAAATATTCCCCTGCAATGTCATATATATACAATAGCTTGTCGCTGCGAAACTTACCTGATTTTATAAAAATATTATATGGTACTGTATCCGCTTTGATTGTTTTCCTTGGTGGTATTCCTTTACTAGCTAATTCTAAAAGTTCTCTAATTCTTTCTTCATCTTCTCCATTTAAGAAACTAATATTCCAGTTATTCTTTTTTGAAACATCATTTATTAAACAATCTAAAGCTGAGTAAACGAATGAAGTTTTTCCTGAGGATACCCCTCCTATAATTGGTATACATATTGGTGATGCCTCTCTAACTTCAAGTCCTCTAGAACACACTGGACATATTGACTTGAGACTATACCTTCCTGTTAAATTAGTTGTAGGAATAACTTTTCCACATTTACACACTCTTCTCATAATACCATAGGGACCTGGCTTCAATTGCCTATGTAAGCTTCCGCATTCAGGGCATATATAATACGGTATATCAAACTTAGCATGACAATGATAACAAATGCCAGTTATTTTTCCTCTGATAAGCTTTAAATTTTCTATAGCTGCTATCCCAAAATAAAATATATATCCTGGGATACTTATAAAGGTCACTATTAAAAAATGTATAAAATAGCAAAATATATTCATTAAATTGCCAACTATATGTATAGTAGCCTGTTCAGCTTTTACTCTACCATATGTGAAAGCTCCTTTTTCTTTTAATTTCTGTCTTAATACAAGTATGTTTCCAGTATTAACAGAACAAGCACTTTTATAAGTATTATTTAAATCCTCATATTGTTTATAAAAAAAGTAATTTTCCTTTGCTGGTTCACAAAATTCTCTCTTACTTTTTAATGAATATCCTTTATGAAGGCTATAGCTTAAACCTTTAAAATAGCCTGTGAAAGATTTTAAAAAACCCTCACTTATTCCTATAACAGCACCTAATATTCCCTCGAATAATGCTGAAACAGACGCTATAATTCTCCCCAAAAAAACACCTCCATTTTTTGTTAACTATCCATTAATTATTTTTTAAAAATATTAAAAGGAGTTCTCTTTTGTTTTTTTTGTTTTACATCATCTCTAATCTTTATCCATTTATATACAATCTCTGTTTTATTAATATAGGAACTTACTTTTTTTTCAATATAATTACTATACGTTTCTAGTTTCTTTTCTGAGATTTCTTTTAATATATTAGAAATTTTATCATTTAAGTATGTTTCTAATTTTCCACTCATATCTAAATCATTTTTAAACAAAAATATTAAAAAATCCATAAATATTTCGTGGCCTTCTATGCCTCTTAATTTTAATATTTCTTTATATTTCTTAGTAAAAATGATATCATCTAAAATATTTAGGTATTCTTTATAATAAATTTCTACATATTCTGAACAAAATAGAAATCTTCTCATCTTATCATGTTCTAGTGGACTTTTAAGATATGGACATAAATTATTCAGAAACCAGATCAAACATTTTGCATATTTGTCAGCATCCATATTTGAAAAGTCAACTTTCAAGTTTTCCAAATGTACTATTTTATCTGATGGACTACTATCTTCAATTTTACTCATGATATATATCATTTCCACCATACTATAAGGAGTCTTTATATTATATTTTTTCTTTATTTCAATTACTTTTTTAATAGTATAAATTTCTATTCCTATATTCTCTACATTAATCTCATTTTCAAACCCTGTAAAAAGTACTTCAAATACCTTTTTATCTATGTCTTCATTTAAAGATTTTGCACTTATATAACTTATAACTTCTTTATAATCTTCCAATAAAATATCATCTTGGCATAAGTTCAAATATAAATTAAGTGCATCTGAAAATTTTCTTTTTCTATAATCTTTAAAAGAATTAAATATTCTATAACAATAATTCATAAAAAAATTTTTCTTGTTATTCTGATTTTTTAATTCTAAACTATATATGGAAAATAAAAAATTGTTTCCATTAGTTAATTTACTTATTTCCAAACATATTTTCTTTTCCCATTCTTTATCTTTCCTTCCCTCTTCTATAACAAATCCAACTAAAGTTTCTTCAATACTTTCATTTTTGTATAAATAATTGTTAATAGAATAAGCTCTTACAATTATTTCTGGAAGATACTCATATTCATACTTAAGGCTGCAAAAAACATCTACAATATCTTCTGAAAATTGTATAAGTATACTCAGACACTTGTTTAAAAATATGGTTATATTTTTCGCATCTTGTGACCCTATGTTAAAAAGACCTATTCCATCAGTACTTGCATATTTACTGTTAAATGTAATTATGTCACTAATCACCGATTTAAAATAGAACTTTGCATGTCTAACTTTACCACCTTCTAAATAAGTTTGAAGCCCTTTTATTCTATCCTTATGTATAGATAACTTTACAAATTGACTAATTGTAACCTCTTTTATAGACCTTATGTTTTTATATAAGGTCAATATTTCTTCTACTTCAACCTCTTCAGCATCCATAATAAGATAATGTATAGAATTAAAGAAAAACTCGTAAGCCTTAATTATGTGTTCTCCACTATTTGTTTCTTTTCCTACCATAAATAAAAATTTTGTTATTATGTCCGCTAATTCAACATCTACTTGTGTACTAATTTTTTCCAAATTATGATTTAGAAGTTCAAAAAGCTGCTTATATGCCTCTACTGATTTATAGTTAACTGCAAAACTCACAGCATTTTTAACATCTTGTATATTGATTTTTTCAATACCTCTATTAACCATGTTATACAAACATACACAGTTATCAATATTCTCATCTAATATATTGTACTGAAATTGTTCAATAAAAGTTAGAAGAGGTAAAAATGTCTCCTTAGAAACTGTATATCCTACTTCCGCTCTTTTCACAAAACTACTGTTATAGTTTGTTTCTACGACCTGCATATCAATAAAATGAAAAATGTTGTATTTATAAAGTTTTTGACTATCCTTAAAGTTGAATCTACTCCCATTATTGTCTGCGGCACACAGCATATAAGGAACATCTTCTGGATTATAACAGTATGTAGTAAAACTAAATTCCTGGGCCAATTTTTTAGGTAAGGACATTTGTACTGAACCAATCCAATACGAAATATTATCTTTGTAGTCACAAATAACTATTTTTTTTCTGTTACTACTGAAGCCTATACAACAATTCATTAATTCGGTAAATCCTTTTCGCCTTTTTCCGCTACCTGCTTCTTTTAAAAAGTTGCCTATTGAGTCGAAACTAATCAAATTACCTAAGGGGATTTCATTTAACTCTGGAAGATATTCTATTTCCTCCGCATTTTCTTCTTCATAAGTTAAACTGCTTCTAAAAATAGCTGATCCATAAAGTTCTATTGGATAAAATGGCCATGCTTTGTCAGATATAAATACATGACAAAAATAATTTCCATACCTACCGGAGTAATCCTTGCCAATATATTTAGCAGAACAAATGCAGTTCTTACCATTCTTTAACCTAAAGGAGGAAAAGGCTATTGGAAATAATTCTTCTATTTCTTTATCTGAAGGTTGCGTTGGCAGATTGTCTGGTGGTATATATACACAATATCCTTCAATTTCTTTTCTCTCCTCATCACTTATGCCTTTGGACATAGAATAAGTCTGAAATCCCATTCCTGAAGATAGTCCTTTCTTACATGAGGTATAAAAAAGCTGCTTAACTGCCATTGTCAAATCACTTCCTTTTTTCCGCCTTTATCAATTTATACTTATATAACAACCATAAAAACGGATCTTCTACTCTATGTGGTCTTAGCTTTGTAATTTTACTACTTTCTGGATTACAGCCAAGCGCTGTTACACCAAAGTATCCATAATCTTTAAAATTTGCATTTAACTGATTAGCAAAATTTTCTCCACCCCAACTTCTAACTAATGACTCCATAGTTCCATTCATATCTTCAAAATCTGAAATATCAAAGCAACCTTTGTTTACATGTTTGCTTGAATAATTTATACAGCTTGATGGATCTATTAGAGAGTCTACTGCATCCATTTTTGAAAAAGCAACAGCTACTGGTATATCAATAAGCTTATCTATTTTTATATTATTAGCTTTTCTAATAAGATTTGCTGTTCTTGAAAGCAAATCTTCTATTGCCGTATTTTGTTCTGGCAGGGAAGTTTCTGGTGGAAGCACATCTCTTACATGCTCCAACTGAAGTGGATCAAGAATAAATATGATCCCCGAAGAATTATATATGTATCTATTTACCGTTTTCATTGTGTCCTCAGAATCCAAATCTTCGCCTGCTGTATCAAAAAAGGCAATAGTAACTACATTGCTTATTTTGTTACTTTTAAAGAAGCCTCCAAACATTCCCTGTTCTTTAAACGCAAGATTATAAATAAGTGGTTGTTTTACAGAGGAATCTGTTTTAGCTGATCGGGTTACCCTTATAAGTTCGCTTCTTTTAAAAACAGGATTATAAAAATCGTTTCTATATCTGCTTATCGTTGCATCATTTGCCGCTGAAAGACTGCAATTAAACGCAGATCCTATTTCATTCATTATTTTATCAATTAGTACAGCTATGTAATGGCTTTTTCCAGCTTCCTTAGCTCCTATAACTGCAAATACCAAATTATCATATTCTCCTATGGCATAAGGCAATTCTGCATGACATGTAGGACATACTTTCACATTTGTTTTTTCACCACACTCAGTACAAAAAACAAATTCAGGCATTTCATTTTTGTTTTCTGAACTTTTGGATTTCATGAGAACCCCGTCTCTTGCATTGTTGCATTTTTCCGGTTCATTTTTACAAGCAAAACTTACATCTGTTAAATCATGTTTAGAAAAGCAA
This sequence comes from Clostridium thailandense, assembly GCF_019207025.1. GTDB lineage: Bacteria > Bacillota > Clostridia > Clostridiales > Clostridiaceae > Clostridium_AM > Clostridium_AM thailandense. The sequence goes on from NZ_JAEEGC010000038.1 coordinate 28,981, forward strand.
TATGGACATATATAATAATCTTTTTTTTTAAAATTTAATTTCATTTTACTTATCCTCCCATATGAGTTACTTAAAATACAATTTTTCCTTTGCTGGCGATATTATTCTATATAGCTTGCTGTTGCTATCATCTAAGAAGAATAGCTTAACATACATATTTTTACCGATATTTTCAACCGACAATTCTAAAACTAATGGCTTATCTAAACTTATAGTTTGATAATCTGTTTTGAATATTGTTTCACCATCAGATTTTTGAAGCGGCATATTTCCGCATTTACTAACTAATACAAGCTGAGGTAAATTCACCTCTTTATCTGTTGTTGATAAAACAAGTTCTACTCCCTTTAGCTTGCCAAGAATAGTTTTTCTACGCTTTATTTCATAAAATATTTCTGATGGTCTTTTATTTACTACCAACCTTCTTGTACCTTCTGAAAATATTGTTTTCTGATTATGTTCAGCTACAATATAAATGCAAAAATAGTAGTTTCCTTCAATTACTTTATGGATTATATAGCCTCCATTTTCAGTACTATCTTCTCTATTAATTAAAACCTGTGAAGCAGAAGAATCTGCTGCACCAGTAGGAAACCTATCCATTCTATAGCTTATGAGAACTTTCTCTATCCCCTCTGGCCATCCCCATTCTAAAGAAAGTTGTCCATACTTAGTGTCAGCTTTCACAAAAGTGACTTCTGGTATGTTGTCTTCAGTAAATATAATTTTCTCCCTAATCTCATGATAAAGTCTACTCTCTATTATAGACTCACTTTTAAAATTCATGTCAAGTTCATTATTTTTAGCTGTATCTTCTTCTCTATCATCTTCATTCATTTTGTTATATTCATTAATTATCTCTGATATACTAGGTTCATCTGAATTATCCTTTTCTTCTTGTGTATCGATTATCTCCGAATTTTCTTCATTATTTATATATAAACAATTCCCAGTAATCTCCTTAATCCTACTTCTTATATCATTTTCCGATAGCAAGTGAAATTTATTTGTAAAATTATCTATTTCCTCATTAGAAATATTATCTTTCACAGAAAGTATTATTTCTATTTCATCTGATAATTCTTCAAGTTCTTGTTGCTTCTCATCAATCATTTATTACACCCTCCGTCCGCATCGGATTGTATTATTAAGACCTTAAATTCATAATTAAATTTTAAAATATAGTATAAATCAGTATACTATTCCTACTATAAATATTTTATCACACCTAAATAGTTTTTAAAGTAACGTTACAAAAAGTTAAGCAAAATATAAGAATTTAGTCTTAAATAGGCTTGAAATATAGAAAAGGCTATTGCACTTATAGTTATTCACGACCGGCAATTAACTTATGCTTCAGGCTATATTGCCATTCTTCCGGCACAATAAATACTTTTGACAAGTCTAAATCTCAGTATTTAGAAAGTCTAAGGACCATTGATAAACTCGTACCTCGAACAAATCAATAGTCCTAAGACTTTCTAAAATACTTCGCTAAGACTTATAATAAAAGTATTTAAATGTGCCTTCCAGAATGTCAATATATCCCTGCGCATAAGTTAATTGAATGGTGTAAATATCTTGTATAAGTGCAACAGCCCTTGTTGTGAGTAATTATATATATTGAATCTCTTTAGTTTCCTTCCACTTTGTAACATATTCTTCTAATATTTTGTGAAGAACCTCTCCGATTTTAGAATATGCCTCATCGCTTAGATTGGCAAGGGATATTCTTATTGACCATTCTGGGCCATGAAATCCACCGCCACTTAGTAGCACTATTGATGATTCTTCTGCTAAACGGAATAGAATATCTACAGGTTTATGATTATTTTGTAGATACTTAGCAAACTCATCTCCATAGTAATGATTCGCCCATTCCAGCAAGTCAAATTCTGTATAATAAGCTGCATCATAAGGGTCTTTTCTTAAATTTATTCCAAGACTATTGAATAATAACATCTGACGGCGTCGGCAAATATCCTTTGTTAATTTTTTATAATTGTTTTCTCTATCAAGCAAAGCAAAAGCTGAAAAAAATGCCATTTGAACCTGCTGTGGAGTTGATAATCCTGCAGTGTGGTTAAGCGCTACTTGTCGACTATCCGCTACAATTCTATTGATAAAAGGCATCTCCTCTGGATTAGTAGAAAGAGCTTCATAACGCTTATTGAGTTCCTTCTTTTTTTCTTCAGGTAACTCTTTTAATAATTTATCAAATATATTATGCTCATAAAGTGAAATAACCCCTAATCTCCAACCAGTTACCCCAAAATACTTTGAAAAAGAATAAACACCAACTGAGTTAAAGGGCAAATCCGCTACTACAGATCGGAAATTATCAACAAAAGTTCCATATACATCATCTGAAATGATCATAATATTAGGGTTATATTTTTCAACTATTTCTTTAAGTATTTCTACCGATTCAGGTTTCATTGCTACAGAAGGCGGATTACTTGGATTTACTATAAATAAAGCCTTTATACTTGTATCCTTAAGCTTATCCAGCTGTGATTTAGGATACTGCCAGGTATGTGTCATATCCTCAGTCATTTCTTCTGCAATAATCTCAATAACTTCAAAATCATATCGTGGCAAATGGGGAATTTCTAAATAAGGAGTAAATATTGGTGTCATAACTGCAATTTTATCACCTCTGCCTAATAATTCATTAGCAATTAATGAGTCAAATATATAACACATTGCTGCAGTAGCTCCTTCAACAGCATATAAATAAAACTTACCAACTGGTGGTTTGTTATAACACATTTCCTGAACAAGGTAATCATGAACAATTTTTTCAATGTGTATTAGCATTCTATCTGGTACTGGATAGTTATCACCAATAATTCCATCTGCTAGTTCATGTACCCATTCATCTGGCTCAAAGCTTTTTTCCTTTATTCCATAATTAATTATATTGCTAGCCAATTCTATACCTGGTTCTCCACTATGCCTATTAATATAATTTTCAAAACGTTCTGCAATGCCTTCTTTTCTAGGCATTCCAGCTAAATCACGATTGTTCCATACCCTTCGCGTCTCCTCAACTGCAAATTGACCGAAGGCAAAAAAGGCTTCTCGTGGTGTTGCGGCAGTCCAGTTAGGATTGCCTCTACCCGCGTCTAACAAAGCATGCACACTTTTTTCCCTTTGTCCATTAGCCAAATTAATTAATCTATCTTTTAATTCAAAGGGACTAATTTTACCATAAATAGCTTCCAATTCTTCACGTTGAACATTATGAGTATCCATAACTATTACTCCTTTACATAACTATATAAATTCAGAATTTATTTTCTCCATTTTTTTTGAAATGTATTCTTATGATTAAAGTTGTCAATAGTGATATAATAGATTGGTAAAATAGGTTATAAAAGTTTACATACTGCTAATTTGATAACATGGTAAATAATTCTACAGGAGTGAATATATTTGTTTGACATTGATGAAGATCTAATATCAAGTTATGGATACGGTGAAAGTTATGAGAAAGGTATTAGTTACTATTTAAGTAATAAAGTACATCAGATTGATGTAGCCATAGAAAACAAAACCAATTTCAAAAAAATTACAATTTCTGCAAAAGTTAATTCTGAATCTAACTTTTCTAAAGAATATGATGTAAAAGTGTACTTTACAAGCTATTCAACATCTATACATGGTGTTTGTAATTGTAAATCCTACCCAAGAAGTTATACTCAAGGAAACATGTGTGAGCATATAATAGCAGTACTCTTTAAATATTGCAGAGAAAAAAGAGAAATATTAAAAGCAATAAATACTAAGCTAAATAACTCTTTATTTAATCAAATTAAAGATAGTTTCTCAACTGTTAAATTTAAAACTGAAAGTAAGTTATTAAATGTAGACTTAAAGCTAGAATCTGAAGGTTTAAATAGTTCTTTACTTTCTCTTGAACTTAAAGTTGGTTTTGGAAGATTATATGTGGTAAAAGACGTTAAAGAATTTATTAAATCAATACTAAATAATGAATGTATGGAGTTTGGAAAAAATTTTACTTTTAATCCCAGCCTCCATAAATTTAGAGAAGAGGATAATGAGATATTAAATATTTTATTTGACATATATGATATAGATAAGACTTCTCAATCTTTAGCTGGTATTAAGGAAAATAACTCTAAATTTATAGTAGGTAAAAAAGTATATCTATCAGAAAATTATATAAAAAAATTATTTTATTTACTGGAAAATAAAAAATTCGAACTAATTATGAACGGTGATAAATTCACTGATGTGTTAGTTATAAAAGAAGATTTTCCTTTGGAATTTAAAATTGAGACTAAACATAGTGAAATAACACTATATCAGTCCTCTCCATTAGCTATTCCTATAACAAATGATAGTAATTTCTTTTTTTATAATAGCAATATATATATGCCGTCTTATAATCAACTAAAAACATATAAACCTTTTTATGATATTTTTATTAAAAAAGGTGAAAATAAAATTAACTTTCATGAAGAAGAGATATCAAATGTTGCGTCTTTTATTATACCATCATTAAATAAAATTAGTAAAAAATTAACAATAGATAAAAATATTGAGGAAAAACTTTATCAAGAACCTTTAAAATCAATTATATATTTTGATAAAGACCATGAATTAATAACAGCTACAGTTCTATTTAAATATGGTGAAATAGAGTTTAATGCTTTAAAATACAAGGAGAATAAACCTATTTCTAAGCCATTAGTTAGGGATATATCTAACGAATATGAAATAATTGCTACTCTTGCGAACTTTGGATTTAAAGAAAATAGCTACAACTTTGTAATACAAGATGAAGAAAAGCTTTTGGATTTTATGATTAACGGTAAAGATATACTTGAAAAACTGTCTGATATCTATTATTCTGAAGAGTTTAAATCTATAAAAATTTATACTCCTAAAAACTATAGATCCGCAGTAAGGCTTAATAATGAGGATCTATTAGAATTTAGTTTCGATATTGAAGGTATTGATAAAAGAGAATTAAAAAACATATTTGATTCTATAAAACAGAAGAAAAAATATTATAGATTGAAAAATGGCGGCTTTGTTCCACTTACTTCTGATAAACTTCTACATATAGCAGATATGATAGATTATTTAAATCTATGCAACTCAGATTTACGAAAAGACAAAATACTTTTATCAAAATACAATGCAATTTACATAGATACGAATTTAAGAGAAAATAATATTGATTTTGTAGAAAGAAAAAAATCCTTTAAAGACTTAGTAAATAATATTAAAGATATTACTGAGCTAGATTATGCTCTTCCAGATAACTTAAACAATGTTATGAGAGGTTATCAAAAATTTGGATTGAAATGGTTAAAAACGCTCTCACGTTGTGGGTTCGGCGGAATCTTATCAGATGAAATGGGACTTGGAAAAACGCTTCAAACCATAGCTTTTATAAAATCAGAAATAGTTGAAAATTCTACTAATATTCCTACTCTAGTAGTTTGTCCAACATCTTTGGTATATAATTGGGCAGATGAAATAAAAAAGTTTCAATCTGATTTAAAATGTTTGGTTATTTCAGGAAATAGAAATGAACGAGAGGCTCAAAGGACTGCGATAAATGAAGCAGATATAGTTATAACTTCCTATGCTTTAATTAAAAGAGATATAGAGGAATATAAAGATATTAAATTTAGATACTGTTTTTTAGATGAAGCTCAAAATATTAAAAATCCAGATTCATTAAATACTAGGAGCGTAAAAAGTATAAAGGCAAATGGATATTTTGCACTAACAGGCACACCTATTGAAAATTCCCTAACAGAACTTTGGTCTATTTTTGATTTTATTATGCCTGGATATCTCTTAAGTCATAGAAAATTTACTCAAAAATATGAAATACCTATTATTAAAAAAAATAGTAGTAAAGCCTTAGAAGATTTAAGTAATCATATAAGGCCCTTTATTTTAAGAAGATTAAAAAAAGATGTAATTAAAGAGCTTCCTCCAAAAATTGAACATAATGTAACTATAGATATGACTGATGAACAGAAAAAAGTGTATGCTGCTTTTCTTGCAAAGGCTAAAGAGGAATTAGATACCGAAATACAGTACAAAGGTTTTAACAAAAGTAAAATCAAGATATTATCTATACTTACAAGACTTCGCCAAATATGTTGTGATCCTTCTACTTTTATTGAAGATTATAAAGGTGAAAATGGAAAACTTGAGATATTGCTAAATATTGTAGAAAATAATATTAATGCAGGACATAAAATACTCATATTTTCTCAATTTACTTCAGTATTAAAAAATATAGCTAAAAAGTTCATAGAAGAGAATATAAATTACATGTATTTAGATGGGACTATAAAATCAGCCGATAGAACTATTCTAGTTAAAGAATTTAATAAAGGTGATACCCCTATATTTTTAATATCTCTTAAAGCTGGTGGCACAGGACTTAATTTAACATCAGCAGATATAGTAATACACTATGATCCATGGTGGAATCCTGCTGTAGAGAATCAGGCTTCTGATAGAGCTCATAGAATCGGTCAAAAAAATACGGTAGAAGTTATAAAGCTTATAGCAAAAGGAACTATAGAAGAAAAAATCTATAGTATTCAAGAAAAGAAAAAGAAAATGGTTCACAATGTAATCAATGAAAGTTCTAATCAAGATATGCTTATTTCTGGGATGAGTGAAGATGAACTTTTAGAACTTTTTAAATAAAGTATCTAAGGATGAATACAAGCTAAATATCCACGTATTTAGCTTGTACTTAAAATCTCTAATTCTTTACAGCTCCAAAGTATTTTACCTTAGCAAAAAAGCAATTTTCAACATCTCTTATAAACTCTACCTTATAAATCGATAGGTCTTTAATTTCAAACTCTTCATTATTTCTTAATATAATTATATTGCTCTCATCATTATTGATGATTGCCTTTATAACTCCTTTTGTTGTAGTTTTAAAATAGTTTATCGTATCCTTAAAATTTAGTACTAGTTTATCTTGAACTATTTTATAACCATTACTTGATATGATATTATTGTCCATTTTTTGACTTCTCCTTTATAGTATAATTTTTAGGATTAAATTTCACCTATTACTCCATTTGTTTCTAAAAATAGAATTCATCTAATAGTTTAATAATACTAGTTAATTGTTATATTTATGTATTGCAAGCTTTAATATATAGTAAATTTTTATTTCTAATTATACTAAAAGTTCAATACGCATTTGTAAACTTTTACACCATTATATATATTATATTACAAAATTTAATAAATTCAACATTTTGTAAATTAATTTAAATAAAAAAAACAAATAAAAAGAAATTTAGTAACAAAACATTGTTATCTTTCTTTTCATTTGTTTTAGTAAATTTATTGTAGATTGGCGTAAATAACATCTCCAATATATTTATAGCCTTTATCACTAGGATGTCCGGTATTGGTTCCGCTGCCTCCAGAATAATCATTTCTTGCCATTCCAAATAGTCCTTGTTGTTGTGCTAAAGTATAATCTTTAAAAAAAGCTTCATAAATATCTATAATTCCAGTATTATAAGCACTTGATATTTCATACATTGCTGACACATAATCTGGCCAAATTTTTGTCCATGATTCAGCAGGCTTTTGATTTGGCACAATGCATACATCACTACCCCTTCCCTTCCAGTAAGTTACTAATTCTACCATATTTGTTTTATAAGTTTCTACTGGAATATGATTTGATGCTTCATTAAGGCCAAAGGACAAAATTACCAAATCGGGATTAGGAATAGTATTCCAACTGCTTTTTTGCAAAGGTGAATTAAAGTAACCAGCTCCTTTGCTAGAAATTGATATCTTATCTACTTGAACTCCAGTTTTATTTGATGAAGAAATTGCACCTTCTATATAAACATTTGATTTTGTATTAGGAGTTATTATCAATGTATGTTCAGTCTTACTTAAGCCTGAGTAGGAAGTTTTATGCGAAAAACTTGATTCTTCGCCAAAGCAGTTTATAGTATCTACTTCCTTACCATCTATTGCTACTGTAGCTGTACCTCCATCTTTTGTCCTTGAATATAACAAATCTAAATCTGTTCCAGTAAAAACTAAAGTTGCAGAGGAAATGTTTCCAGAGGAAGATCCATAACAACCACCAAAACCACCGACATTAGTATTAATAACATTAGGAGCACCATAAACCTTCCAACCACTTCCCACTGCCCATCTAGGCTTAGTGCCAGGAGGCAGTGCACCTTCGTATATACTAATAAAACCTTCTCCAGCATCACCATATTGATTCTGCAAAGATGTTTTCATTACACCAACCCAGGACTTGTTTACCTCATCGCTGGAATATTCTCCCCTTGTGTTAGACTCACCTATGCAATATATTTTTACTTTCTGAGTACCTGAATTCTTTAGTGCTTCTTTATATTTTGATAACCCCTCATCTATGTTATGTCCATATTTCTTATAAGGTGATTGCTCTTGGGTTGTTTTTACTGGTGCCTTGGTGTTTTTTAACAAATTGCTTTTCTTTGACAACCCTATAAAAAGCATCACACAAAATACAGCTACAGCAAAGATAATCTTTAATAGTCTTTCTCTCATGTTCATACTCCTTTATAGATTTTTAATATTTTAATATCTATACCTAGTATATTTTAATATGTGTAAATATAGTTTATTACATACGTATCGTTGCAAACCCTCCTTAATTTATAGCTTGAATTTTACAAACAAAATAAACACCCAGTCTAACCTAAGTGTTTATTTATAACATATATTTATATGTACTATATTAGGGACTATTTTCCTCTAAGGTTCTGCTTCCTTAGGACGCTTAATGTTATATAATGCATTTTTAACTTTATATGGCTTGTACTATTTGTTTTATTCATTATATTACTACCGCTGCTTACTATATTTATATTATATTCTATATTTTCTAAATTTTCAATCTTTTAATTGTGAATTTTTATTTAATAAAATGTGTCTAGTTTTTTCTACACCACAAAAATAAAAATAACGAATTAATTTCTTTAACATTACTTACAATATTTCAGCATTTTCTATTCCATACTTTCACCTGTTTTTAATTTGTTACATGTATGGAATAGATGTCTCTAATTATGCCTAGCTAACTTTATCCTCATTAATTATCAAGCAACTTCTCTCTAAAATACAAGCATCAAATTTTCTCTCTGTTCCATTAGCAAAATTAATATCTATATAGTTTCTATCTACTGCTGTTACTTTTCCTTTACCAAAAGCTTTATGTACTACTTCGTCTCCTATTTTATATGGGTTAACATAGTCTCTATTGTCTACTTCTTCCTTAATTCCTAGGCCACATTCCCCTATGAATCTAGATAATTCTTTTCCTTTACCTTTTAATACCCTAGTTGAAAACATGTTTAAATTTTTAATAGCCCTAGTTACAGCTACATAAAACAGCCTTCTCTCCTCTTCTATATTCTGAGGAATGCTGTTTATATGAGGTACTACTCCTTCGTCACAGTTAACAATAAATACATTGTCAAATTCCATTCCTTTTACTCCATGAATAGTGCTCAGTATTACACTATTCTCATCTGGAGCCCTTTTACTCATAACTTCTTTGGTTTCATCTATGTGAACGAAAAAAGAAGTTATACTATTAAAGTCTTCTGCTGCATCCTTGAATTCCTCTACTACATCCATTAATTCAGAAATATCTATTTTTATCTTTTGACTATACTCATATATATAATTATAATAACCTAAATCTGTAATTATAAAATTTATTGCATCCTTTAAAAACATCTTATTTAATCTGACTACATCCTTTTCTAATTTATCAATATTTTTCATTTGAAATATAGGCATATCTTCTAGATTTTTTAAGACTTCAAAGCAATTTTCTTTTACAATATTTCTTCGTACCTTTTCAATATTAACTTTACTAATATATCTAAAAGGTTTATTTATTATCCTTATAAAACTTTCCTTGTTACTGGTATCAATACTTAACTTTAAATACGCTATCATATCTTTACATATAAAATGCTCAAAAAAATTATACTCCTTGTCAACAAGTTTAAAGGGAATATCTTTTTTTAGAAAAGCATCTACAATGCTTCTACTTTCTAAATTAGTTCTAAACAAGACTGCTGAATTGTTATATTTCTGCTTATTTTCTCTAACAAGTTCTTGTATCAACTCCGCAATCCTTGTTGATTGATTTTTTTCGTTCTCTAAGTTAAAAAAATTAATTTTTCCCTTTTCCTTTTTATTAGCCTCTATTTCTTTAAAGTTTCTTGTTTTATTATTTTTTATAAGTTTTTTTGATAATTGAACAATATCTTCACTACTTCTATAATTCATTCTTAAGAATACTTTTTTTCCATTATTAAAGTATTTATCAAAATCCACCATACAATCCGGCCTTGACCCTCTAAACCCGTATATACATTGATCTTCATCACCTACAGCAAAAATGGAATTGTTATCTCCTAGATCTTGAAGCAGTTCTATTTGCAGTTTATCACAATCCTGAAATTCATCTATTAATATGTATTTAAAAAGTCTTTTATAAGAATTTAAAAGCTCTGGTCTATTTAAAAATAACTTTTTAGCATTAATTTGAAGATCATCAAAATCCATAAGATTATTTTCAGATTTAAAATTTTCATATGCCTTCAAACATTCTATAAAAATACTTTTATCTATTTTGGGTTTATAGTATTCTATAAATTCACCACTGTTTTTAAATAAAGATATATCATTTAAAACTTCTTTTACTTTTTCTTCTCCTACAGAATCCAAATAAGAAACTAAAATTCCATTAACTAATCTAAATCCATCGCTACTTTTTATTATATTTATCTTTCCTAAATGCCTACTCAATATTTTATAAAAAAGTGCATGAAAAGTTCCAAAAAAAGGAGTTTTTCTATTGTTAGTTAATTTTAAATACCTGCTTTTCATGTTTAATGCTGCTGCCCTTGTAAAAGTTATTATTATCATATTATCTGGATTTACCTTTTTTTCTTCTATAAGATAAATGGCTCTATTTATAATTACTGTTGTTTTTCCCGAACCTGGTGGAGCTACTATGAGAACGTTTTTATTCTCAGTGTAGACCGCTCTTTGCTGATATATATCTAAATCTCTAAACATGTTTTTCTCCTTCTACCAATTTATATGCCTTTTACAGAATGCAAATTTAAAATTTAACATATCCCACAAAACAAGTCAAATTTCAAATATACTATTCCACATAAATTTTTTCATATTTTATTCTCATGAATAAAGTGCTCTAATATCATATTATATAACATATTACTAAGTTTTTTGAACTATTGTAATAACATTAGTAAAGTATTACAATATTGATATATATAATTATTACCACTTATTAATTTTATAAAAACTGATAGAGGAGATTAAATTATGGAATATACCAAGAATTTTGACATAAGAAATGGAAGAAATCTTACGATGTTAGTTGATTTCTATGAGCTTACAATGGGAAATGGGTACTTAGAAAGCGGAGCTGGAAATACAATAGCTTATTTTGATATGTTCTTTAGAAAAATTCCTGATGGTGGCGGATATTGTATTATGGCAGGTGTTCAACAAATAATTGAGTATCTTTCTAATTTGAAATTTACTAACGATGATATAGAATACCTAAGAGAAAAAAATATATTTTCGGAAAAATTTTTAGACTATCTAAAAAATTTCGAATTTTGTTGTGATGTATGGGCAATTCCAGAAGGAAATCCCGTATTTCCAAATGAACCTCTAGTTGTTGTTAGAGGTCCTGCAATTCAGGCCCAATTTATTGAAACAATGATACTTTTAACCATAAACCATCAAACTCTGATAGCTACAAAGGCTAATAGAATATGCCGAGCCGCTAAAGGTAGACCAATTATGGAATTTGGCTCTCGAAGAGCTCAAGGCTATGATGGTGCGATCTATGGCGCAAGAGCTGCTGTTATTGGAGGATGTGATTCTACTGCCTGTACAATTACTGAGCAAATGTTTGGAATACCAGCAGTTGGAACCATGGCCCACAGTTGGATACAATTATTTTCTAGTGAATATGAGTCTTTTAAGGCATGGGCTGATGTATATCCAGATAATTGTGTTCTACTTATAGATACATATAACGTACTAAAATCTGGTCTTCCAAATGCTATAAAAGTCTTTAATGAAGTGTTATTGCCTAAAGGTTATAGGCCTAAAGGAGTAAGAATAGATAGTGGTGATATTACATATTTAACACAAAAGTGCAGAAAGATACTTGATGAGGCTGGATTTAGCGATGTAAATATTGTTGTATCTAACTCTCTGGATGAATTTATTATAAGAGATGTTTTAAGCCAAGGTGCTAAAATTGATTCCTTTGGTGTAGGCGAAAGATTAATAACTGCAAAATCAGAACCTGTTTTCGGAGGAGTTTATAAACTCGTTGCTGTGGAAGATGACAATAGAAATATTATACCTAAAATAAAGATAAGTGAAAATGAAGAAAAGATTACCAATCCAGGATTTAAAAAAATCTTTAGAATATTTGATAAAACTGATAATAAAGCTATAGCAGATTTAATAACTCTTCAGGAAGAAGTTATAGATCAAACTGAGTCTATGGAATTATTTGATCCAGTTTTCACCTGGAAAAAGAAGAGAATTAAAGATTTTTATACAAAGGAACTTTTAGTTAAGATCTTTGATAAGGGAAAATTAGTATATGAAAGTCCTGATGTCATGGAAATTAAAAATATTGTAAAAGAAGAAACTGAAAAATTTTGGCCTGCTGTTTTAAGATTTGAAAATCCCCACAACTACTACATAGATTTATCGAAAGGACTTTGGGATTTAAAGCAGCAATTACTTCATGAATATTCTAGTGAATACGAAGAATAAAAATAATAAGATAAAAAGACAGATTTCTAATCTGTCTTTTTATCTTAAAGATATTGATTATTTTCTTCTAAAAACGAATTTCTAAGAAAAGGATAGTCTTTTTCATAAAAATCAATTAAATCCTTCCTACTCCTTGATATAATTCCAGAATATTGAGAAAATTTTTTAAAGGGACAAATACCACCTGTGCCCTTATACTCATACAAAGCGCATCCTCTAAAACATTCTACACCTTTTTCATAAGTTGATAAAAATGGGCAATCATCCATAATAACCTCTCCCCTTCCCAATCGGATATGAATTAAACTAATTTCATTATACATTAATAAACAGTAAAATTGAATATAAATTACCATTTTTTTATTTTTTTTACATAATTGAGTTATAACAAATTATCAACCTCATAATTTGAATAGAATATACTTAAATGATATAATTCTATAAGTAACACATTACTAATTTAATAAAAATTAAATGTTATAGATATGTAATTATAATCATACTAATTTATTTAAAGGAGCATAATCTAATGGAAAGCGAATGTAAAATCATGAAAATAAGAAATAAAGAATATACTTGCTCAATGGAGTTAACCTTGGACATCATCGGTGGAAAATGGAAAACTCTAATACTATGGCATTTAGGTGTTGGAGGAACAAAAAGATTTAGCGAAGTAAAAAAATCCCTTCCTGGAATTACTCAAAAAATGTTAACTCAACAGCTCAGAGAATTAGAAGCAGATGGAATGATAAACAGAAAGGTTTATCCTCAAGTTCCTCCAAAGGTCGAATACTCTCTAACAAGAGAAGGACAAAGTCTTATGCCTGTTTTAGATACTATGTGCAAATGGGGTAAGGAATATTATAACAAATACGAGAATGAATAAGTAGTATAATTATTTACTACTTATTTTTTATTTTTGGGTTAAACTATTATTATAAAATTCATATGCGGGGAGTTGTTATAATGTATCTAACAAGTATATCTTTCTCCTACTTTTTACTTGGAGTTTCCATAGCCTGTATAGCAGCGTATTTATATTTCAGACTTTTATTTACCAAAACATCTCCAGAGAGTAATTCTAGAGATAAAATAATTGGACAGATGAAAGATCCTGAAACTTGGAGATTAAAAAACAAACAGGTTTCTAATGTATGCATGTTCTGGTTTATAGTTTCTATATTAATTTATGCATCTATAAAGTTTTTATTTTCAATACAATTAATTCCAATAGTATATTTATTAATATATGTAGTTCTCATGCTGCTATCCTTTATTTTTTCTTTAAGAGTAAAAGGGAAGGCATCTATATAAGATGTCCTTCTTTTTTTGCGTCATTTTTTATTATATCAACAAAAGCTTTTATGATTAGCGCTGTAAATCCCCATATTATATAATTATCATATTTGTAAAAATATTCAGGAACCTTTCCAGTTCTAAATTTATAATTTTTTCCGTTTCGTATAAGATGGTATGGAAACTCATCACCTGGATCTGATGTTATTGATAGTTGATACAACTTAGGATAATTTTCTAAAAAAAATTGTAAGGGAACCTTGAAAACATGATCAACTTCACTATTATTGGGATTTATTTCAGACTTTGTAATTCGAGCAATAAATGGATAAATTATAAAATTGTATGGTGTAACAATATAGTCCATATTTCCTATAAATTCTATATCTTCCCTTTTTAAATTTAATTCCTCCATTGATTCCCTTATTGAAGCTTCCTGTGGAGTTTCATTCTTCTCTATCTTACCCCCAGGTAAACATATATCTCCTGGCTGATGTCTTAAGTTTAGTGATCTTACTTCAAAAATTATATTTGTCTTATCATTTTCTTCGCAAAGCAAAATCATAACTGCACTTTTATTGTATGTTCCTATCATTTCCTCTTCTCTATTCATAAATATATTTTTTATTTTATCTATCATTATCTTCACTCCCAGTTAATATAATTTTGAGTTTTCTATAATAAATTTATTAAATCTAATTTAATACAGTCGATTGTAAAATTTCATTGTAAGTGTTATACTGAAAAATGTTATGATTCAATTATAATATTTTATATAAAATCTGTACACAAATTTAGGATAAACGGAGAGATGAACATTGAAACAAAAAAGACTATCTATTTTTTTTATATTTATTTTTATTCTTTCTTTAAATACTAATGTTTTTGCTGATAATGCTCCTCAAAAACCAGATCCACAAATTTATGGCAAAGCAGCTATCACAATAGATATGCAAACAGGTGAAATTATATATGCTAAAGATGTAGACAAGCAAATGTATCCGGCAAGTACCACTAAACTTTTAACAGCATTAATTTTTGCAAAAAATAAATCAAAGACAGATGTTTTAACTTACACAGCAGACGCTAAAGTACAACCTAATGTATCTTTAAATGTAAATCTTCATCCAATAGATATAGGTGAAACAATGACTGCTCAAGATGCTATGGATGGGCTTCTAGTGTACTCTGGTAATGATGTTGCGTATATGATTGCTGAGAATATATCTAAAAATGCAACAGATTTTGCGGATAAGATGAATGCAGAAATTAAAAACTTAAATTTAAGTAATACTCACTTTGTTACTCCTAACGGCCTTCATGATCCAAATCATTATACAACCGCTTATGATTTAAGTATTATAGCAAATACTGCTTTTCAAAATCAATGGATTAGAGAAACTATGAGTAAATCAAAAAGCAGTATAAAGACATCAAAAGGTACTACATTTCTTATAGATAACACAAATAAACTCTTGGGAAAAGACGGCTGTATTGGTGGAAAAACAGGATATACTCTTCCTGCTGGAAGATGTTTGGTAGCATTTTATGAGCGTAATGGAAGAAAAATTTTAGGTGTTGTTCTTAATTCTGTGTATGATCAAAAAGATTCTTTTGTTTTTGACGACATGAAAAAAATCATAGATTGGAGTTATGACGCTAAACCAGTAAATCTACATAAAAAAGATTCAGTTATAACTACTAAAACTTTTAAATATAAGCCTTTAGTCTTTATAGGACCTGAAAAGACCATAAATGTTCCTGTAATAATTAAAGATGATATTTATTATTATAGTAATGAAATAAGTAAAAAAGAATTAAAAGAAGTAACTAAGTTAAATAATATAACGGTTTCTGAATTAAAAGAAAATGGTCAGGTTGGTACATTAACAATAAAAGAAAGAAACTCATCTAAGGATTATAAGCTATACGCTAATTTACCTAATGGTACTTTACTTAAAAATAATCTACCTATTTACGGAGTCACTTTACTTGTAACATTAGTCGCTATAGGCATTATAGCTTTTGCAGTGAAGAAATTATTGGATTTAATTAGAAGAAAAAAAAGAGGAAAATATACATGGTAAATAAGAAGTGATTTTATCACTTCTTATTTACTTGAATTTATAATTTATGCTGATAATTAAAAATCCATTAGCTTTAAATAACTAATGGATTAAATGTGTTTTTTGTATGGTTGAATTTGTGGGTTTAGATTTAGATATAACTCAACCTACAAGCGTGAAAAGTTCAATATAATTGAACATTATCATTATATTCTAATATGCTTTAATATGTCAATATAAAAATAAAAAAGTAATATTAAACTTTTCTTATGTATTTCACATAAGTTCTTTATATTTTACTAATTTTAAATTCTTTTTTCTATCTCAAGCTCATAGCAGAGTATATAATCTGTTGTAGTATTAAATAATTTAGCTAATTTTATGATTGTTAGCGTTGGTGGAATTACAACACCTGATTCATATTGTGAAATGGAGGACTTTTGTGTTTTTAAATATTTTGCTACATCCTCTTGACTCAGATTATTTAATTTTCTTAAATCTTTTATTCTTTGACCTATAGTACACTTTTTAGTTCTAAAGAATTCTATTGATTTAATTACACTTTCAATACTGATAATGACATTTTTAAAATCACCACTTTTCTCGCAGTATCCTTGAATATTCAAATTTTTTAATACTTCTAAAGCTGGAACATCCTCAGCATAACCTGTAAGCAATAATGTGTATATATTGCTATCAAACTTTCTTACCCTTTCTATTACATCACTTCCATCTAATTCATCAATGTAGTAATCCAATACTAATAAATCAAATTTTTTTTCTTGCAATCTTTTTAATCCTTCTAACGAATTTGTAGCCCCTTCAACATCATATTTATCTCCAAGAAACACCTTTAGTGAATCTACTATTCCACAATCATCATCCATAATCATTATACTTATATCTTTATCCATGCTGTTCTTCATCCTCTTTCATTAATGGTATTTTTACAAAAAAAGAAGTTTCTATGTTGTTACTATAAAAATATATTTCTCCATTTAGACGACCCTTCACAAGAGATTTTGCTATATACAAGCCTAGACCTGTTCCATTTTTACCTTTCGTAGTAACCATCTGCTGAAACAGCTTTTTCTGAATATTAGTAGGTATTTCTTTTCCAAAATTTTTTACATAGAATATAACATTTTTATCTTCTTCATATACTCCTAAATTTACTTCATTACCTTCTGGACTTGCCTCAATTGCATTAGTTATCAAATTATTGAGCACCTGTATAAGAGAATTAATGTCACCTCTAATCTTTTTTCTTTGATTGATATTTATTTTTTTATTGATTTTACATTTCTTTTTTTGAATTTCAAAAGACATGAGCAATAAAATTCTATTTATTATTTCTTCTATTGAAAAATCGTTTTCTACCTCATTAACTTCTCTTAGTTGACCCTTTATAGCGTTTATTATATCAGTCATATATATCAGGTATTCATTGCTCCTGAACTGCCATTCTCTTATTTCATTTATTGCTTTCTTTACTTCATCTGTTTCACTGTTATTGCTCTTGATATATTCATAGATTTTTTCTGCATCTTTTTTAATTATTTCAATTCCTCCAGATACACTCATCAATGGTGTTTTTAAATTATGTGCCACCCCTCCTATAAGCTGACTTAATGATAAAAGCCTTTCTTTTTCAATTAATTGAATTTGATTTTGCTTAATAAGCTCTAAATTCTTTTTATGCTCTGTAATATCTTTGAATAAAAGAACTGACCCAAAGTATTCATCTTTTATTTTCACAGCATTAACCTGAATTTCGAAGTAGTTGTTCCTATTTTCAATATTAACCAATATTTCCAATACTTTACTACATTTTTTTGATTGCTCAATTACATCTAGTAATTCTTTTTTATATTTTCTAATACTGCTTTTTTCAATTATATCATAAAAATTTTTATATACCTTATTCGATACACAAAAGCTATTTAAAAAAGTCTTGTTAACTTCTATAATATTAAGTTTTTCGTCGAGAATAATAAAAGAATCTGATATGAATTCAATCACATTATCAAAGGCAAATTTATATCTGTCAACTTTTAATCTAACACCCAAAACACCATACCGATTTGCAAAATACAAAAAAGTCAAAAAATGTATAGGAATCAAAATAGCAAATGCCTTCCAATTATTATCTATACCAAAATCTCTAAAAATAAAATTAAATAATATTAGATATATAATGCATGGTAAAATTATTACTAGGTTCAAGGATTTATATCTTTTCATTAAACGTGATTTTTCTTTATTATACGAGTATATTATTAGGTAAACAGCTGTAAATAAATATGGTACGCTCCATGTAGATAGTATTCTAATATGGTGAACCACTTCTTCTGGTGTTCTTAAATAATTGCTTTTTATTGGTAAGTATATAAAGCTTAAAATTACAGGTATAAACAATATACCATATATCATTTTTTTATTATTTTTTATTATATCAGAACAAGATATTGAATATAGTAGAATACAATATGGAGCCATATAATGAGAAGTTGTAGAAAGTATAGCATTAATAAAATGTATTAAATTCATACTTTCTTTACTGAGCTGTGTTACAAAATAATTCTCTTCAAGCATTACTGAAAAAGAGCCTAATCCTGTAGAAAACAAAAATCCGGCTAGCCAACAAGTTGATTCAGTTTTATAATCTTTTTTAATCATCACTAGTGCTGCTATAAACAGTGCTAGTGTCGTAAACGTCATATACATATATTATATCCTTTTATTTATAAATTCTAGAGTTTCGTTTCTAATTTGTTTTTTATTAAGAACTATTCCCGAGTGGCCACATTCCAATAGACTTCTCTTAGGTTCACCCCAATTTTCCCAAAGTATATCTGTATCTTCACCAAGGACATATTTATCATAAACTCCTGATATTAAAAATACTCTATCTAAATCTATTATTGGTTTTCTTAAGCTTGGATTTATAATCCTCCAACAATCATTCAAAAGATTCACACTAAAATCGTGCTTACAAAAATCTTCTTTGATAAACTTACCTGGTATAGATTTAAAAGCTGTAAATGCTAAATTATTTGCATAAAATAAAGAAATTAACAAGTCAATATCCTTTTCAAATTCACAAATTAAATTTGTTACTAGACCACCCAAAGATAAGCCCATTAATATCACTTTTCCTTTTTCATTTTCTTTTATATGTCTTATCAAAGCTCTGACATCACTAATACACTGTTGGACTGATTTTAAAGTTCTATTTATATTTGAACTAAAAAAATATTCTCCACTATATGATGTACTAGGACATCTTTCCATATGAAAAGGTAATATGTACCTATATATGCTGTATCTTTTATTTATAAAACTTTCCAAAAATATACTTTCTAATCTATTTAGTTGTTCTGATCTCCAACCATGTATCATAATAACATTTATGTTTTCTTCCTCTTTACATAAATTATAATAAAAAATGGCTTTTTTGTTGCTATCTCCATTTTCAATTTGACTTGAGAATTCTAATTTTCCATTTAAATATACGCCTTGTCTCATATTATTCTCAAACTTTATTTCTGGCATATTAGGTCTAAAACAAAACTTGTAGTATTCACTGTTAAGTTCTTGAACTTCCTTTTCATTATAATAGAACTGATCTATTTTACTATATTGTTTATGTAAGTCATATATCCCATAATTATCTCCAATAGTTGCTATTATTCTTTTCAATGCAATCTCCTCCTATTTTATTTTTTTAATTTTCTATAAATATTCATGCTAAATTCATATATTTTCTATTATAATACTACTATTTAAAATAGAAAACTTTTTATTTAAGGTCAAATTTCGAAACCATTCTTCAAAATATTTTAACAATTCTAAATTTTATGCTATAATATAAATAACAACACGTTTAAGGGGGAATTTACATGAAAATAGAATTTTACGGCGCAGCAGGTTGTGTTACTGGTTCCTGCCATCTTTTAAAGGTAAAGGATAAGAATATTTTGTTAGATTGTGGTATGTATCAAGGAAGAGATGAAAAAGAAAGAGGCAATGAAACCTTTAATTTTAACCCTAAAGATATAAATTATGTTATTCTAAGTCATGCCCATACAGATCATTCTGGGAGAATTCCACTTTTATATAAACAAGGATTCAAAGGTGATATTTTATGCACTGAAGGCACTCTAGATTTATGCAATGTTATGCTAGCCGATAGTGGTCATATACTCGAATCTGAGGCTGAGTGGAAAAATAGAAAAAGATTAAGACAAGGGCTTCCTCCAATTGAACCTCTATATACTTCAAAAATAGCACAAGTTTCTATGTATCTTTTCCAAGGATATCCTTATGATCAATGGATAGAATTATTTGATGGTTTTAAATTTAGATTTAGAGATGCTGGTCACCTCCTAGGATCTGCTATAATAGAAATGCTCATAGATGAAGATGGAAAACAAACAAAAATAGTTTATACTGGTGACTTAGGTAATAAGGAAGTACCTATTTTGAGAGATCCTACTCTTATTGATTATGCCGATTACGTTATTATGGAAACAACCTATGGTGACAGACTCCATACTAACTTATCTTCTGAATTAAAAGACCTAGCTAAGATAATAAGAGACACTCTAAAGCGTGGTGGTAACGTTGTTATTCCATCTTTTGCAGTTGGTAGAACTCAAGAAGTGCTTTATACACTAAATAGGTATGTAGAAGATAATGTTCTAAAAGATGTTTCTGTATATGTTGACAGTCCCTTAGCATCAGAGTCTACTGCAATTTTTTCTAGGCATCGCAAATACTATGATGAAGAAGCTAGTAGACTTTTAGCAAATGGTGATGATCCTTTAAATTTTAAAGGATTAACCTTTACAAAATCTGCGGAAGAATCTGTCAACTTAAACAAACTTCAACATGGAGCAGTCATAATATCTGCTAGCGGCATGTGCGAAGCTGGTCGAATAAAGCATCATTTAAAGCATAATCTTTGGAGAAAAGAATCTTCCATAGTATTTGTAGGATATCAAGCAGAAGGAACTTTAGGAAGAACCATTGTTGAAGGAGCAAAAAAAGTTAAGATATTTGGTGAAGAAATAGCTGTTAACGCTAAAATATATATGCTTCAAGGATTATCTGGTCATGCCGATAGAAAAGGTCTTCTAGAATGGTTATCCAGTTTTAAAACAAAACCTCAAAAAATTTTACTAGTTCATGGTGATGATGGGGCTGTAGCTAGTTTCAATGATCTTCTAGTATCAAAAGGATATTCAACTTTCATGGCAAAATCTGGAGACACCTTTATTCCTGGAATGATACCACAAAAATTCAGTTTAGCAAGAAATAAGATTATAGCAATTCTAAATGATGTTGAAGACTTAGACTCTATGGATAAAAACCTATTGCTTGATCAAATAAAGGAAGCTATTAAAGATATTTAAAATTAGAATAATTAAAAATTAGAAGGATATAATAATTATCACAAAGAGGGTTTAATGTAGAGGTATAAAGAATATTTTAGGTTTGTGATAACCTTTATTTTATACCATCAAATCTATATTATTCTTTCTACAAACTATTAATAATATATTAATAGTTTGAGGTAGGTATAAAAAACTATACCTACCTCTTTACTTTTTTGTTGATACCTATATTGTGAGTAAAAAACAAATAATCTATAATATGAACTATATTTAAATCAAAAATTATATTTATATTATTATACTAAAACTACCACTATTGCTTATGATATCCTTAATTTCTATAAAATTAAATTTATCTTTTAAATAGTCGTTTATATCCACAGTAAATTGTTTTGAATTAAATTCACATGAATTTCCACTTACACTAAATCCCAATCTATCTAATAATGAAATTATTAGTTCAGTAGGTCCTTTAGATGAAACATTAAAAACAACTTTTCCTTTATAAAACTTATTATAAGTCAAGAACAGATTAAAATTAGGACTCAATATACCTGGAGAAATTGTTATTTTTATTTTATTGTATTCGCAACATATCTGATTTACTTGTTCTGGCATTTTAACACTTTTTGATAAAATATCCACCAATTCATTTAACTCAAAATTAATTGAAGCCATAAAGCATCTCCCTTTGTTGCTAACTAAAGGTTAGCATATTTCATTTTTTATTAATATATATGCAAATTTTTATATATTAATTTTAAAAATAAAAATTTAACACAATTTTTTATATAAAAGTATAGTCATTTTCATTTATAAGGTTATAATAAATTTAGAGACAAATTTCGTAATTTTTTCCTTAACTTGTTTTATCCATAAGTTATGAAATTTGTTCTTTAAAAAATAAACTTATCAGAGGAGAGATTAATTATGGAAACAACAATTATGGCTCTAACTATTGATCCAAGAAGTGCTCATGCACCTCAAGTTCAAACAGTATTAACAAAGCATGGCTGCATAATTAAAACAAGAATTGGACTTCATGAAACCTCATCAGATTCTTGCTCAGAGCGTGGAATAATACTCTTACATATTAATTCAGCATCTGACGAAGTTAAAGATCTAGAAAAAGAACTTCTCAATGTAGAAGGTGTAACTGTAAAACATATGTCTTTATAGATTCTCATCTCTAACCTAAAAAGTTTACTTATCTTAGCGGATAAGTAAACTTTTTAGCTCTAACTTTATATTATTTTACATTATTTATAGCCGATTCATTACATATTGTAGAACACAAACCACATACATAGCATTTGTTTTTATCAATAAAAGCCTTATCCTTCATGGTTATTGCATCATAAGGACAACTCTTGACACATTTGCCACAAGATGTACATTTTTCCTTATTTACTTCGAATATAATAGCTCCTTCATTGATATTTCTTTCTTCTATTTTTTGTGCAGTTAATCCTCTCATTTCATCTGAACTCTTATTAGCATTTCTTTCTTTCATTTTTTGTGCAGTTAACCCTCTTATTTCATCTAAGCTCTTATAATTATGACTATCAAGCCACTCATCTACTTCTTTTAATATTCTAGCATATGCTCCTGGTCCTTCTAATATAGCTGCCGTACCAATTTGAACTGCTGATGCGCCTGCCATTATCATAGCAATTACATCTTCTCCTGTTGAGATTCCTCCTACTCCAATTACTGGTACTTTAACAGAGTTTGCTATAGTATAAACATATCTTAGCGCTATAGGATTTAATGGCTTTCCTGAAAGCCATCCATAGCCAAGTTCATTTCCTAAGTAAGGCAAACCTGTTTCAACATCAATATGCAAACACGGCCCAAATGAATTTACTGCTACAAATCCACTGGCACCTTCTTCAACTAATCTTTTTACATACCATCCTATTTTAGTCATGCCTGGGTTTATTTTTATATAAACAGGTTTATCAAATTTTGTTACTGACTTTAATGCCTTTATCACAGGTTCTATATCTCTCTCCATATAGTGCATGGATAATTCGATTATATCAGCATATGGAGCAACTAATGGTGCTAATTTTTCTATTTCTTTTTCTGTATAACCTAAACTTATAATAAAAGGTACTCCTAAAGTTCTGCATTTTTCATATTCTTCTCCTATCCATTTATCAATAGGAATCTCAGACCATAGCTCACTATTTAAAAAAGCGCCACCTTTAGTTTCTTGTAAAAAAGGCTTATGTGCTAGCCCAAGTGTTTCAGATATGGTTTTTGTTACTAATGCTCCTACTCCTTGTCTTACACATTCCATCATACGCTCAGCATTTCTAACTAGTGGTCCAGAAGCTGGCATAATTGGGTTCTTTAATTTAATACCACGAAGATTTACACTTAAATCTGCCATATAATTCACCCCTAAAATTTTATAGTCAAAATCTGCAAAATAAAAATCAAATTTTTTAATTTCTATTTTAATATTCTATAATATATAATTTCTACATTCTTATTTATTTTCCTGCTTAGTAAATAAAAGTAATAAAAAAGATCATACAGTAACTATTATATTCCTGATTAATGTTATATATGTAAACTGTAAACAAAAACAGAAAAGATCATCAAATATTATTTTAAGCAAATTTTGATGATCTCCTATTAGCACTATTTAATTTTAAATAAATCTATTTTTGTTCTTAGTTTTGAAGAATCCTTATCTACATTACTTGCCATATGAGAAACTTCTTCCGAGGAAGCTAAAAGCTCTTCTGATGAAGCAGATATTTCTTGGGAGGTTGCAGAAATATCTTGTGCAACTGCTGATATCTTTTGAATTTTTTCCAATACTATCTTATTGTCTTTAACTGCATTACCTAAAGTATCTTCTGTTTCATCTATAAATTTAGGAACACTCTTTACTGATGATATAATGTCTTCAAAGGATATTATAGTGTCATTTGCAGTTACTGCCTGTTCTTCTAATAGTTTGCCTACCTTATTAGAATTTTCCATAACCTCATTTGTTTCACTGGTTATTGACTTTACTAAACCTATTATTTGCTTTGATGAAATATTTGATTCCTCCGCAAGTTTTCTAACTTCTTCTGCAACTACAGTAAATCCTTTTCCATGTTCTCCAGCTCTTGCCGCTTCAATAGAAGCATTTAGAGCTAATAAGTTCGTTTGTTCTGCAATATTACTTATTGCATCTGTTATCTTTCCTATTTCAAAAACAGTAGACGATAATCCATTGACCTTTTGAATTACTATATCATAAGATTGTTTTATTTTCACAATTATGTGTATTAATTCATAAATCTTATCTTCCCCCTCTACTGCCTTATTTTCTGCACTCTTTGTATTATTGTTTACTTCTGAAAGTTTCTGCTCTACCATATCAATCTCTCGAACTAAGTTTGTTAATAATCCTAGAACATCTGACAATTCTTCTGCTTGTGATGTAGCTCCCTTTGATATTTCCTGGATAGAATATGAAACTTCATTGGCGGCTGATACCATTCCAACTGATGTATTTGAAAGAACTGAAGCCGATTCTCCAAGCTGTAAAGATGCATTTTTAACAACTCTCAAAGAGTCACTTACACTGTTTAAAGTTGTATTTAACTTATTTGACATGTTTCCTATTTCATCTTCGCCTTTAATATTTAATCTTATAGTAAAATCTCCTTGTGCTATTTCATCCATAGATTTTGAAACTTTTTCTATCGGTTGAGACATACTTTTTCCTATAAATATTGCCATAATTGCTGATAAAACAACACATAAAATTGTTATAAATAATATTACTTTTATTATTGTTACATTAGCTTTCGTAATTTCACTCATCGGCACTGTAGCTACAAAAATCCACCCTAAATTTTCATTATAATCATAGGCAGACAACTTTTCTATTCCACCATAATTATATTCCATTATTCCTTTTTTAGTTGAAACTATTTTTTTACCAAAATCATTATTTAATATAGTTTTATTAAGTATTTCACTTTCATTAGGATGTGCTATGGTTGTACCATCACTTTGAAGTATGTATATATATCCTGTTTCACCAACCTTATTATTAATAATATATTTTTTAGATAATAACTTTAAATTTATTGTTTGCACTATTACGCCTAACAATTCACCATTTTTATCCAAAACCGGTTCAGATATGGCGAAGACTGGTTTTTTAGTTATATCGCTTTTACCTGCAGGCGAAATATAAATTCTCTTTTGCTTTTTAACTTCCATAAAGTAATCTGTTTTGCTTAAATCTTTTCCTGAAGCTCCACCTACTGCATCAAGTATTCCCATTCCATTTTTATCAATTAGTATTATATCTTCGTAAAATTCATAATGAATTTGATATCTTTTAAATTCATTAATAATCTCATCTTCTAATACAGAATCTTTTTTACCAAGACTTGTTTCAGACAAGTAATCTATAATGTTTTTAGAATAAGACATTTCATTTCCTATTTTCTCCATTATGGCCTCTAAGTTCTCTAATGATGTTTTTACGGATCTTTCCTGATTGGTAAGATTATTCTTGGCAATATCTGTACTTATTCTACTATTTATGAAAAATATCAAAATTCCAGCTATGATTAGAGGTATAATTGAAAAACTGGTAATAATCATTATAAATTTACTCTTTATCTTCATGAAATATCTCCCCTCACTATTTCAACCTGTTAAAATAAACTGACTTTTTTGTTTTATGCAATATAATTTCTGATATAATTCAAACAACATAATAAATCTAAATATATTTTAACTAGTAAAAGTTTTACTAATTATTGTAGAATAGAAATAATTGTGCTTGTACAAAAATTATACTAAATTTCAACAAACTTTTAAAGTATTCAAATAAGATATTTGCATTTCATTTTAAAATTCTTATATTTTTTATGAAAACTATAGATGTGTATAAGATACATTTAATAAACTATCTTCATAATGGTATTAATAATATTACTCTTAACTGCATGCTAATGCATATAGAACTTTCAGCACCTAAAATTCAACTTGACAAAAAATGTTCATTATTATATTATTTAGTAAGGATAATTATTGATATTGTGCCTTTCATCTATAGGATGAGAGGTTTTTATTTTAAATAATAGGAGTGAAAAGAATGGCAAAAATTAGAACAAGATTTGCACCAAGTCCAACTGGATATATGCATGTTGGAAACTTGAGAACAGCGCTATATGCTTATTTAATAGCTAAACATGAAGGTGGAGACTTCATATTAAGAATAGAGGATACTGATCAAGAGAGATTTGTTGAAGGCGCCCTAGATATTATTTATAATACATTAAAAGCTACTGGATTAAAACACGATGAAGGTCCTGATATTGGCGGCTCTGTTGGTCCATATGTTCAAAGTGAAAGAACAAGTATATATTTGGAATATGCTAAAAGTTTAGTAGAAAAAGGAGAAGCTTATTATTGTTTCTGCACTAAGGAAAGAATTGATGCTTTAAGAACAGAATCTGAAGCACAGAAGAAGACTCCAAAATATGATAAACATTGTCTTCATCTTTCTAAGGAAGCGATTGAAGAAAATTTAGCCTCAGGTATTCCATACGTTATAAGACAAAATAATCCCGAAACTGGTACGACAACTTTTGATGATGAAATATATGGATCTATATCAGTTGATAACTCTGAACTTGATGATATGATTTTAATAAAATCAGATGGATTTCCTACATATAATTTTGCTAATGTTGTAGATGACCATTTAATGGGCATAACTCATGTTGTACGTGGTAGTGAATATTTGTCTTCATCTCCAAAGTATAACAGATTATATGAAGCTTTTGGTTGGGACGTACCTACATATGTTCATTGTCCTCCAATAATGAAAGATGCTCAACACAAATTGAGTAAAAGAAACGGCGATGCTTCGTTTGAAGACCTAATTGCAAAAGGATATTTAAAGGATGCTGTTCTTAATTTTATAGCATTATGTGGTTGGAATCCTGGTTCTGATAAGGAGATATTTTCATTAGAAGAGTTAATAGAAGTATTTAATTACAAAACTATAAATAAATCACCTGCTATTTTTGATGATGTAAAGTTAAGATGGATGAATAGTGAATACGTTAAGAAACTATCTTTAGATGAGTTTAACGAATTAGCTCTTCCATATTACAAACAAGTAATAATCAAAGACTTAGATTTTATGAAAATAAGTGAATTAATGCATACAAGAACTGAAATATTCAGTGACATACCTTCTGTAATAGATTTCTTTGAAGAGTTACCTGATTACTCAGCAGATTTGTATTTGCATAAGAAAATGAAGACTACCTATGAAAACTCTTTAAACAGCCTTGAAAAGATAGCACCTAAATTTGAAGCTATTACTGATTGGAATTTTCAAAATATCGAAAAAGCTTGTATGGATTTAGTTCAAGAATTAAGTGTTAAGAATGGAATAGTTCTATGGCCTGTAAGAACTGCTGTATCTGGCAAACAATCTTCTCCAGGTGGAGCATATGAAATAGGTGAAATTCTTGGAAAAGAAGAAACTCTTAGAAGAGTTCAAATAGGCATAGAAAAACTAAAAAGTGCATTAAATTAAAAACTATAGGATGTCTAGTTATTCACTAGACATCCTTTTTTACTATACTAACATTCAAAACTCAACTTACAAGAGAACGTGCATAGGTTTGTGTAAAATAGAATAGACAAGTTTAAATTTATTTGGAAATTACTATGGGAATTCTTTTCCATAGTAATTTTTATTTTTTGGGGAATAACTAGATAAGGAGAAAGTATAGCGTCTG
>NZ_JAEEGC010000039.1 GCF_019207025.1 Clostridium thailandense
AATGCTGAGCTTTAGATTGATAAAAAGTTTTTATCGTGCTGAAGCTTGGAAACATATCCCGGAGTGTAAGTCTACTTTCGGCGGTAGGTGACTAAAGAACAAACTTGAGAACTGAGAATTAAGATATTGAAGATTGTCAGTTCTTAATTCTCAATTCTCAATTAAATTTAAGGGAGGTTTTACAATGAGTTTTCCAGTTATAAAAAAAGCTTCTTATATTTTAGTTAATTCACCAGATATGGTATTACACAATGGTACTACTCAAACTTTGGAAAAAGAGACAAATCCGGATTCCCCTTACTTAAGGGAATTAAAGAATCATCTTAGATCTTTTGATGAAGTTGTTGGATATGCGCCTAATCAAACCTATATAGGCAACATGAATCCGGATCAACTAGGAGAATTGCCAAGGCCGTGGTTTAATTCAAAGGTAGAAGGTGCTTCTAGGTTTGGTAAGTTTGGAGAAATAATGCCACAAGATGAGTTCTACGGATTGCTAAAGGTTTCTGATGTTTTTGATTTGGTGATCCTCGAAAAGGATTTTACACTAGCAGTAAAAGAAAAGTTTACTACACACCCTGTTTTAAAGGAAAAAGCAGAACTTCTAAAAGAAGGCGAAGAAATATCAGTAATTCAAAATTTTGTGGATAACGGTATAGCAGAGGGACTATATGAAGATGGAAAATTAGTAGGATGCATTAAGAGAGCTCATGAATTTGATGAGAACCTTTCATCACATGTAATGTTAGAAAATCTTGTTGTTAAAGCATCTGGTGTTTTAGCATTGATGCATCTTGTAAAAAATTCTGGTATAGATGTAAATGAAGTAGATTATTTGATAGAATGCTCTGAAGAAGCTATAGGCGATATGAATCAGAGAGGTGGAGGAAACGTTGCCAAGGCTTGCGGAGAAATAGCAGGCATCAAAGGGGCTACTGGTATGGATGTGAGAGGCTTCTGTGCAGGTCCAACTCATGCGCTAGTAACAGCAGCGGCTCTTGTTAAATCGGGAATACACAGAAATGTAATAATATTTGCAGGTGGATGTACTGCAAAATTAGGTATGAATGGAAGAGATCATGTTAAAAAGGGATTACCAGCACTTGAGGATTGTATAGGAGGATTTGCTGTTCTAATATCAGAAAATGATAGAGTAAGCCCAGTATTGAGAACAGACATCATAGGTAAGCATACAATAGGTCATGGAGCAGCTCCACAAGCTGTTATAGAAGCATTAGTATTAGATCCGCTAACAAAAAATGGAATGAAAATTACAGATGTAGATAAATATGCACCAGAAATGCAAACACCAGAAATAACTGAGCCTGCTGGAGCAGGAGATGTTCCAACACAAAATTACAAAATGATAGGTGCCTTAGCAGTTAAGAGTGGTCAGCTAGATAGAAAGGAACTACCTAATTTCGTAAAAGCTCATGGATATCCAGGATTTGCTCCAACTCAGGGACATATTCCATCAGGAGTTCCAATAATAGGTCATGGAATAGAAAACATAATAAGTGGAAAGTTAAATAATTTTATGGTAATTGGTAAGGGTAGTCTTTTCTTAGGTAGAATGACAAATTTATTCGATGGTATTTCAATACTTGTTGAAAAGAATATTGGTAAAGTTGAAGAAGCATCAGCTGTTTCAAAAGATGAAATAAAGAATTTGATAGCTGAAGGAATGAAAAAATTTGCTGAAGAACTACTTAAATAGTTAGGAGGTGGTTTTACGTGGATGCAACTAAAAAAATAGTAGCAGAAGTTTTTAATGAAATAGCAGAAGGCATAAAAAGCGGAAGCTTTGAGAAAAGAGTGAAAATAGGATTAACTACTTTTGGATCAGAGCATGGCGTTGAAGAAATGATAAGAGCGGCAGAGATGGCTAAAAGTAAATATGGCGATTTCGATATAATTTTGATAGGTTCTAAGACAGAGAGGAATTTTGAAGTTATAGAAGTAGAAGATGCAGCTGAAGGTCATAAAAAAATGGTAGAACTTTTAGAAAAAAAAGAAATAGATGGCTGTGTGACTCAACACTTTGATTTTCCAATAGGAGTATCAACAGTTGGTAGAGTTGTAACTCCAGGAAAAGGCAAAGAGCTAATAATTGCTACTACAACAGGAACTACATCAACAAATAGAGTAGAAGGCATGATTAGAAATGCTATATCAGGTATTGCAGTGGCAAAGGCAGTGGGAATAGAAAAACCTACAGTAGGCATATTGAATTTGGATGGAGCTAGAGGAGTAGAACGTGCTTTAAAGGATTTAAAGGCTAATGGTTATGAATTTGAGTTTGCGAACTCATTAAGAGCTGATGGCGGGGCTATAATGAGAGGAAATGACATTCTAGCAGGAACTCCAGATATAATGGTTTGTGATTCATTAACTGGAAATTTATTAATAAAAATATTTTCAGCATTTACAACTTGTGGAAATTATGAGACTGTTGGTTATGGTTATGGTCCAGGAATCGGTGAAGACTATGATAAGCTGGTTAATATAGTATCTCGTGCATCAGGAGCGCCACTAATCTGTGAAGCCTTAAGATACTGTTCGCTTTGTGCTAAAAACAAGGTATTATTAAAGGCGAAAGATGAGTTTAAGAAGGCAAAAGAATCTAGTTTAGGCGATATAATAGAAAAATTATTGGCTAAAGATAAGCCAGCAAATAAAGAGGAAAT
Organism: Clostridium thailandense; assembly: GCF_019207025.1. Classification (GTDB taxonomy): domain Bacteria; phylum Bacillota; class Clostridia; order Clostridiales; family Clostridiaceae; genus Clostridium_AM; species Clostridium_AM thailandense. Next base: position 2,688 of record NZ_JAEEGC010000039.1, read on the forward strand.
AGAAATGCCGCCTAAGAAAGTAGTTACTTATGTCATACCTGGAATTGATATATTAGAGCTTGAGAATGCTTGTAAGACGTTGTGGAGGAAAGGTATCTATTCAGAAAGTGGAATGGGATGTACAGGACCCGTTATACTTGTGTCAGATGATGATGGTGGAAAAGCAGAGTATGTTCTTGTAGAAGCTGGATATAAATAATAAAATGAAATAGTAGTAGACAATATAGGGGTTATTGAACTATATAGAAGAAGCGTCGAAAGTTAACTTTCTGATGTATTTCTTTATAGTGCGATAGCCTCTTTTTATATTTTTAAAATAATATTAAAAATTAATTATAAAATAGCAAAAGAATCATAAAATATAAACGATATGCAAGATGCTTTTATATTAAATTCCATAAAAGAATGAAAGTCTAGGTTGGAAGTTGTTTAAAAATATTAAGGCACATAGAATATTTTAATGCACAATAAAAATAATACTAACAGAAACTAATTTTTTAGGAGGGAATTGTTAATGAATAAAAAAAGATTTATAGCTATGTTTTCTGCGGCAGTGGTGTCGGTATCATTATTTTCAGGTTGTGGGTCAAAGCAGGAATCAAAACCAATAACTGAGGGTACTCCTAAGTCAAGTCAGATTAAGGTTGGTCTTTCAACAGATGAAGGTGGATTAAATGATAAATCCTTTAACCAAGCAGCAGACACTGGAATAAAAGAAGCTCAAAAGAAATTTGGAATCGACTATAAGCCGATAGAGTCTACTAAAAAGGAAGATTATGAAGCAAACTTAGAAGCTTTAGTTAGTAATGGCTCAAACTTAACTTTTGGAGTTGGATTCCAAATGGAGCAGGCCATGAAAAATGTGGCTGAAAAACATAAAGACAAAAATTTTGCTATAATAGATACAGTGGTTGATTCGCCAAATGTTGAATCAATAACCTTTAAGGAACAGGAAGGATCCTTCCTAATGGGAATTATAGCTGGTAAAATGACTAAAACTAATAAGGTTGGATTTATAGGAGGAAAAGATCAGGCTTTAATAAATAAATTTGAAGCAGGTTTTGCTGCAGGAGTAAAAGCTGTAAATCCAGAAGCTGCAACAGGGTTAATAAGTGCAGATGGCAAAGCTCCAGGAACAATGGTTAAATATGCGGATAGCTTTAACGATACTAATAAAGGATATGAATTAGCAAAATCATTATATGGTTCTGGTTGTGATGTAATATATCATGCTGCGGGTGGAGTTGGCATAGGAATGTTTAAAGCAGCTAAAGAACTTAAAGACTCAGGAAAAACAGTTTGGGGTATAGGTGTGGATATGGATCAGGCAGTAACAGTTCCGGAATATGCAGGTATAATTTTATCAAGTATGGTTAAAAGAGTTGATATAGCAACATATAATGCCGTGCAGGATGTTGTTAACGGAAAGTTCCAGGGTGGAAAGCATGTAGAGCTTGGATTAAAAGATAATGGTGTAGGTATTGCTGGTACTTCAAATAAGAATACTCCACAAGATGTTTTAGATTTAGTTAATAAATTTTCAGAAGCAATAAAAGCTGGAAAGTTTACTGTTCCTGCGACAAGAGATGAAGTTAGTAAATTTACAGCACCATCTATATAGAAGAACAAAATATATTGTTAATATCATTAGGCTGAGTGCATTTTACATTCAGTCTTTTTAAATTTATATGAAATTAAGATTATAGAATCAATATAATATAATTTAAAGAATTTTAAATTTATATAGAATAGTTTTTCATGATATAATAAAGTGAATAATTTATACTATAGAAAGAAACGGGGTGAAAAAATGAATATGGATTTTGGCCTAAGTTTAACTCAGGAACAAAAATTGATAATGACACAAGAGATGCAGTTATCAGTTAAAATTCTTCAGATGTCAAGCTTTGAATTACAAGAACATGTAGAAAAGGAATTACAAGAGAATCCCGTACTTGATGCTAAAAATATTGATACAAACAATGAAGAAAAAAATAAAGTTGATTATAAAGAATTAATTAAGTATTTTGAGTTTGATAACTACAGCCATCACGGTTATGAAAAAAATGATGATGAAGAAATATCTCCTTTTAATTTTATTTCTGAAAAGAGATCTTTAAAAGAGTACTTGAAAGAACAAATAAGAGATTTAGATGAAAAAGGTTATGTAAAGGCAATTTGTTTATACATAATCGAAAACATAGACGAGAGAGGATATTTGGACATAAAAGATGAAGAGATAAGTGAAGAACTAAAGATATCACCTGAACTTACCGATTATTGTATCAAAGCAATACAATCTCTTGAACCAGATGGAATAGGAGCAAGAGATCTAAAAGAATGTCTAAAAATACAGATATATAAGAAAGCTTTAGATGATGAAAAAATATATGCCATAATAGATAATTACTTAGAATTATTGGCGGAAAATAAATATAATTTAATCTCAAAAGAATTAGGTATAAACGTAAAAGAAGCTCAAGAATACGGAGATATAATAAAGTCTCTTCATCCAAAGCCATCAAGAGGATTTTATACAGGAGAGGAAGTTAAATACATAACACCTGATGCCTACATAAAAAAAATAGATGATGAGTATTATATAATAATGAATGATAGTATATTACCTAAGCTTAGTATTAACGAAATATATAAAGAAATAATAAAAAAAGAGGAAGACAAAGATGCTGTAGAGTACGTAAAGGAAAAGCTGAATAGCGCTTTATTTCTGATAAAAAGCATACAACATAGAAAAAGCACTATATACAGGGTTCTAGAAAAGATTTTAGAGCTTCAAAAAGACTATTTTGACTATGGTGAAGAATATCTCAAACCTATGACTTTAAGGGAAATAGCAGAAAATTTAGAAATGCATGAGTCAACTATAAGTAGAGCTATAAGAGATAAATACATATATACAAGTAGAGGTACTGTAAAAATAAAGGATTTATTTACTACGGCTATATCATCATCAACCAATGGGGAAGACGTATCAGTAAAAATAATTAAAAAGGCTATAAAGGATTTAATAGATAAAGAAGATAAGGAAAAACCTCTTTCAGATCAAGTTATATGTAATTTGCTAAATAAAGAAGGAATGAATATTTCAAGAAGAACTGTGGCAAAATATAGAGAGGAGCTAGGAATAAAGTCATCTAAGGGGAGAAAACGATTTTAGTTTCTCCTCAGATGATTATTCACAATTTATTCATATTTTTTTTGAAAATACTATTTAAAAATAAATTCATTTGTCTTATAATATAAGTGGGACACAAAAGTTAGTACTGGGACGCTAAATGGCCAGAGAGGTGTTAACGGTGGAAGAAGTTTTAAAGTTACAGCAAAAAATAGTACCAGAATTAGTGGATTTATTAGAAAAAAGATATAATATTTTAAGAACTATATATTACAATCAGCCAATAGGAAGAAGAGTACTAGCTAACAATTTAGGAATAGGCGAAAGAATTGTAAGGACAGAGATAAACTTTTTAAAAGCCAAAAACTTTATTGAAATAAGTACTCCAGGTATGACAATAACAAGTGAAGGTGAAGAGATAATTGATAAACTTAAAGATTTTATACATCATCTAAGAGGTTTATCTGAATTAGAAAAGATCATAAAGGAAAATCTAAAGCTTAGAAATGTAATAATTGTTCCGGGAGATCTAAATGAAGATAGCACAGTAATTAACGAGATAGGCAAGGCAGCTGCAAATTACTTAAAAAGTGTCATTAAGGATAATACTATTATTGCAATAACTGGAGGATCTACTATCAAACAAGTGATTGACAATATGCCTAAACTTTCAGGATTAAAAGGTACACTAGTGGTACCAGCTAGAGGTGGAATGGGTAGAAACGTAGAGACTCAGGCAAATACTCTTGCTGCTAAGCTTGCATCTAAATTTGACGGAAATTATAAGTTGTTACATGTTCCAGATAACTTAAGTCATAAAGCTATGGATACAATGATACAGGAAACGGATATTAAAGAAATATTAAATAATATTTATAATGCTAATATATTGATTTATGGCGTAGGAAGAGCTGACTTAATGGCTAAGCGAAGAGGGCTTTCAGATAAAGAAACAGAAGATATAAAAACTAGAGGCGCTGTTGGAGAGGCCTTTGGATATTATTTTACTAGAGATGGTGAAATAGTTCATTCAAGTCCAAGTATAGGAATAAGAAACGAAGAAATTGGAAAAATAGAAACGTTGATAGCTGTAGCAGGAGGAAAAAGTAAAGCAGAAGCGATACTGGCTACAGAATCAAATAATCCTAATGGAGTATTGATTACTGATGAAGGCGCAGCTAGAGAACTAATGAGTTTTTTTAAATAGATGCTAATTTATAAAATCAAATTTAATATAAAAATATATTTATTCGGGAGGAATTACAATGATTAAAGTAGCTATTAATGGTTTTGGAAGAATAGGACGTCTTGCATTTAGACAAATGTTTGGTGCAGAAGGGTATGATGTTGTTGCAATAAATGACTTAACAGATACTAAGATGTTAGCACACTTATTAAAATATGATTCATCTCAAGGTAGATATGCAGGAACAGTAGAAGCTAAAGAATCTTCTATCGTTGTTAATGGAAAAGAGATAAAAATATATGCAGAAGCTGATGCTTCAAAACTTCCATGGGGAGAACTAGGAGTAGATGTAGTACTTGAATGTACTGGATTCTATGTATCTAAAGCAAAATCTCAAGCACACATCAATGCAGGTGCTAAGAAAGTTGTTATTTCAGCTCCAGCGGGTTCTGATCTTCCAACAGTTGTATTTAATGTAAACCACGATATATTAACTGCTGAGGATCATATAATTTCAGCTGCATCATGCACAACTAACTGTTTAGCTCCAATGGCTAAAGCACTTAATGATTATGCACCAATTCAATCAGGTATAATGTCAACAATCCATGCTTATACTGGAGACCAAATGGTATTAGATGGACCACATAGAAAAGGTGACTTTAGACGTGCTAGAGCAGCAGCTGTAAACATAGTTCCAAATTCAACAGGAGCTGCAAAAGCTATTGGATTAGTTATCCCAGAATTAAAAGGAAAATTAATCGGTTCTGCACAAAGAGTTCCAGTTCCAACTGGTTCAACAACAATTTTAGTTTCAGTCGTTAAAGGAAAAGATGTTACAGTTGAAGGAGTTAACGCTGCCATGAAAGCTGCTTCAAATGAATCTTTCGGTTATACTGAAGAAGAACTAGTATCTTCTGATATCATTGGAATAAATTATGGTTCTTTATTCGATGCAACTCAAACTATGGTTTCTAAAATCGGAGAAGATTTATACCAAGTTCAAACAGTTTCATGGTATGATAACGAAAATTCATACACTAGCCAAATGGTTAGAACTATAAAATATTTCGCTAATTTCTTAAAGTAGTTTTATAATTTGAATGCTTTAAAGATACTGAATTTTAAATATAAGCATTAGTATAATAGGGTCTGGTTTTGTAGTTATGGCTATAAGGCCAGACCTTATTTAAAATAACAAAGTACAAAGTATATAGTATAACTAAAAATAATTATAAATTTCTAGTTATACTGCTTTATTTGTTCTTTGAACTTTTAATATTTGATAAAAAGGAGTGTAAATAAAATGGCTTACAATAAAAAAACAATAGAAGATATACAGGTTAAGGGAAAGAGAGTGTTAGTAAGATGTGATTTTAATGTTCCAATGAAAGATGGAAAAATCACTGATGAAAATAGATTAGTTGGAGCACTTCCTACAATAAAATACTTAATAGAAAACGGAGCTAAAGTTATACTTTGTTCACACTTAGGAAAAGCTAAGGGACCAGATCCAGCATTAACATTAGCACCAGTTGCTAAAAGACTTTCAGAAATGCTTGGAAAAGAAGTTGTTTTTGCTGCAGATGATGAAGTGGTTGGAGCAAATGCAAGAGCTTCTGTAGAAAAGATGGCAGAAGGTGATGTAGTTCTTTTAGAAAATACTAGATTTAGAAAAGAAGAAGGAAAGAATGAAGAAGCTTTCTCAAAAGACTTAGCTTCACTTGCAGATATATATGTTAATGATGCATTCGGATCAGCTCATAGAGCTCACTGTTCAACTGTTGGAGTAACTAATTTTGTTGACACAGCAGTATGTGGATATTTAATTCAAAAAGAATTAAAATTTTTAGGAGAAGCAGTAAATAATCCAACAAGACCATTTTGTGCAATTCTTGGAGGAGCTAAGGTTGTAGATAAAATAGCAGTTATAAACAACTTACTTGAAAAAGTTGATACACTAATCATAGGTGGAGGAATGGCTTATACATTTTTAAAGGCACAAGGTTTTGAAATAGGTAAGTCAATGCTTGATGAAGAGAGAATAGAGTATGCTAAAGAAATGATGGTTAAAGCAAAAGAAAAGGGAGTTAAATTATTACTTCCAGTAGATAACAGAGTAGCCGCAGAGTTTGCAGATGTAGAAGCTAAAGTGACTGAAGATGCTAATGTACCAGAAGGATACATGGGCCTAGATATCGGACCAAAAACAGAAGCATTATATGCAGAAGCGGTTAAAGAAGCTAAGACAGTTGTTTGGAACGGACCTATGGGAGTATTTGAATTTAAAAACTTTGCAGAAGGCACAGTGGCAGTAGCTAAGGCTATGGCTGAAGCAGATGCAACAACTGTTATAGGTGGGGGAGACTCTGCAGCAGCAGTTAACATATTAGGCTTTGGAGATAAAATGACTCATATTTCAACTGGTGGTGGAGCATCTCTTGAATTCTTAGAAGGAAAAGTACTTCCTGGAATTGATGCTTTAAACGACAAGTAAAAAGTAATATGATTTATTATTTTCAAGAGGACATTTGACAGAGGACAGAGGACAGTGAAGGTGAGTTTTCTTCCTTACGTCAGAAAACTAATTTATTTCTTGTGGATTCGTTTCGCTAAAGCGAAACATCATCGGTTTAATTAAACATAACTTAATTAAACCTTATTTACCGAAAGTGAAATTAAAGGTTTTTCGTAGTGTAGCGGAGAAAAATTCTCCTTCACTGTCCTATGTCAATTGTCCTCTGTCCTCTGATAAAAGTAAGATTATTAAGAGTTAAAATATAATAGAATAGAGGTAATGAAAAGTGAGAAAAGCAATAATAGCTGGAAACTGGAAAATGAATAACACTATAGAAGATGGATTAAAATTAGTTGAAGAATTAAAATCTTTAGTAAAGGACGCTGCATGTGACGTTGTTGTGTGTCCACCTTTTGTAGCTCTAGATGCAATATTAAAGGCAACTAAAGGAACAAATATAAAGGTTGGAGCTCAAAACATGTACTTCGAAGAAAATGGTGCATTTACCGGAGAAGTTGCACCAGCAATGCTTGAAACTATGGGTGTTGAATATGTAATAATTGGACATAGTGAAAGAAGACAATACTTCAATGAAACTGATGAGACAGTAAATAAGAAAACTAAAAAGGCTTTTGAACATAATTTAACTCCAATAGTTTGCTGTGGAGAAACTTTAGAAGAAAGAGAAGCAAACGTAACTGAAGAAGTTTTAGGAAGACAAATAAAACTAGACTTAGCAGAACTAACAAATGCACAAGTAGAAAAATTAGTTGTAGCTTATGAACCAATTTGGGCTATAGGAACTGGTAAAACAGCTACTGATGAACAAGCCAATGAGACAATTGCTTATATAAGAAACGTAATATCTGGAATGTATGGAAAAGAAACTGCTGAAAAGACAAGAATTCAATACGGTGGTTCTGTAAAGCCAAATACAATAAAAGCTCAAATGGCTCAAAGCGATATAGATGGTGCATTAGTTGGAGGAGCTAGTCTAAAAGCACAAGATTTTGCAGCAATAGTAAACTACTAAAAAATAATAGGACAGTTGACAGAGGACATAGGACAGTGAAGGTGAATTGTCCTCTGTCAATTGTCCTCTGTCCTCTAATAAAAAGTTTTGGAGGTTAGTAATGAGTAAGAAACCAGTAGCATTAGTAATACTTGATGGATTTGGAATTTCGGACAGAGTAGAAGGAAATGCAGTTAAAGCAGCAAATAAGCCGAATTATGATAGATATTTTAATAATTATCCTCATACGGAATTAGGAGCTAGTGGACTAAGTGTTGGTCTCCCTGAAGGACAAATGGGAAATTCAGAAGTTGGACACTTAAATATAGGAGCAGGAAGAATAGTTTATCAGCAGTTGACTAGAATAACAAAGTCAATAGAGGATGGAGAATTTGCTGAAAATGAAGCATTGAATAAAGCAGTAAACAATGCAAAAGAAAATAATTCATCACTTCATTTATTAGGACTTTTATCTGATGGTGGAGTTCATTCACACATTGACCATTTAAAAGGACTATTAAAACTTGCAAAGGAAAAAGGTGTACAAAAAGTATATATTCATGCTTTCCTTGATGGAAGAGATGTACCTCCAGCTTCAGCTAAAGAATATATAGTAGAAATAGAAAGCTATATGAAGGAAATTGGGGTTGGACAAATAGCAACAGTATCAGGAAGATACTATGCTATGGATAGGGATAAAAGATGGGAGAGAGTTCAATTAGCTTATAATGCATTAGTACTCGGAAAAGGTGAAGAAGCACCAAGTGCTATAGAAGCTGTTGAGAAATCCTATGCTGATAATAAAACTGATGAATTTGTACTTCCTACTGTTATTACTACAGCAGGAAAAGCTAATATAAATAATAAGGACTCTGTAATCTTTTTTAACTTTAGACCTGATAGGGCTAGAGAATTAACAAGAGCGATAAATGATAAAGTCTTTGATGGTTTTTCAAGAGAAACTTTAGATTTAACATTTGTAACTATGACAGAATATGATGTAACATTACAAGGTGTAAAGGTAGCTTTCGGACCTGAAAGTTATGCAAATACTCTTGGAGAATATATAAGTAAAATGGGAAAAAATCAGTTAAGAATAGCTGAAACTGAAAAATATGCTCATGTAACCTTCTTCTTCAATGGAGGAGTAGAGGAACCAAATCCGAATGAAGATAGAGCACTTATACCTTCACCAAAGGTTGCAACTTATGATATGCAGCCAGAAATGAGTGCCTATAAGGTTACTGAAGAACTATTAAATAGACTTGATGAAGATAAATATGACATGATTATATTAAATTTTGCAAACCCAGATATGGTAGGACATACAGGAGTTTTTGAGGCTGCTAAAAAGGCTGTAGAAGAGGTTGATGTATGCTTAGGTAAGCTAGTAGATAAAATACTAGAAAAGAATGGATCAGTATTTATAACTGCAGACCATGGTAATGCAGAACAAATGATAGATTTTTCTACAGGTAAACCTATGACAGCTCATACAACAGATGCTGTGCCATTCTTATATGTAGCAGCAGATGCTAAGCCTCTAAGAAATGGTGGAATATTAGCGGATATAGCTCCAACCATGCTTCAAACTATGGGATTAGAAATTCCGAAGGAAATGACAGGAAAGAGTTTAATAAAGTAAATCACTTTGAATATTTATTAAGAACTGTTTTAAAATTAATTTTTAAAACATAAAGAAAACTGAACCTTAGTACTGAAATTCATATTAATTTAAGTACTAAGGTTTTTAGTTTATTATAGTATTTTAAGGCGTATTTTTATTGTAATTTTAAGGATAATATGGTATATTTACATTAAAGATAATAAATATTAATTGATAAGCAATATCGTATTTGTTTTTATAGATATCCGCTCTAAGTATAATTATATGAGGCTTAAATTTCTATAGAGTTTTTATAATAAACAAGCTATATGGTTATATTAATAAGGTAGGAGTTAAAAAAGTGTCTTTAATAAAAATGAAAAGATTAGGGAGGTTTTTAAATTATGATGAGAAATTATGTGGAAATCGTAGATGTAATGGCAAGACAAATTCTTGACTCAAGAGCTTTTCCTACAGTTGAAGTAGAGGTTGTACTAGAAGATGGAACAGTAGGAAGGGCGGCAGTACCATCAGGAGCTTCTACTGGAATGTTTGAGGCAGTGGAGTTAAGAGATGGTGATAAGACAAAATATAATGGGAAAGGTGTTCTAAAAGCTGTAGATAATGTAAATAATTACATAGCTGAAGAACTTATAGGAATGAATATATTTGATCAAGTTTTAATTGATAAAGCAATGATAAAACTTGATGGAACAGATAATAAAGGAAAACTTGGAGCAAATGCAATGCTTGGAGTATCTCTTGCTTGCGCTAGAGCAGCAGCAGAATGTCTTGGAATTAGTCTTTATCAATATATTGGGGGAGTTAACGCAAAGGTTCTTCCAGTACCAATGATGAATATAATAAATGGTGGAAAACATGCTGATAATAATGTAGATTTACAAGAGTTCATGATAATGCCAGTAGGAGCACCTTCCTTTAGTGAAGCATTAAGAATGAGTGCAGAAGTTTATCATACTTTAAAATCATTATTAAAATCAAAGGGCTATGATACAGGTGTTGGTGACGAAGGTGGATTTGCACCAAATTTAAAATCAAACGAAGAAGCAATTCAGGTTATAGTTGAGGCTATAGAAAAAGCTGGCTATACGCCAGGAAAAGAAATATATATAGCTTTAGACCCTGCTTCATCTGAAATATATGAAGACGGTAAGTATAATTTGAAAGGTGAAGGAAAAGTTTTGACATCTGAGGAAATGGCTAATTATTATGTGGATCTTGTAAATAAATATCCTATAATTTCAATAGAGGATGGCATGGCAGAAGAAGATTGGGAAGGATGGAGAATAATAACTGAAAAGTTAGGTGGAAAAATTCAACTTGTGGGCGATGACTTATTTGTAACCAATACAAATAGATTAAAAACTGGTATAGAAAAGAAGGTTGCTAACTCAATACTTATAAAATTAAATCAAATCGGAACACTTACAGAAACTTTAAATGCCATAGAGATGGCAGAAAGAGCAGGTTATACTGCCGTTATTTCTCATAGATCAGGAGAAACAGAAGACACAACTATAGCGGATTTGGTTGTGGCAGTAAATGCAGGACAAATAAAAACCGGAGCACCAGCAAGATCGGAAAGAGTTGCAAAATATAATCAACTCTTAAGAATAGAAGAAGAGTTAGGTGATATGTCAGAATATAGAGGACTGAATGCATTTTATAATATAAAGAAGGCATAATAGATATAAAAGAGCAAATTAGGTAAGCATATTTTCTAAAAATGAAGTTATCTAATTTGTTCTTTTATGCTTAAATTGTTTAGCTTTAGTGAAGGTTAAATTAGCAAGGGTATATTTTAAATTTTCTATTAATATGGTATTCTAAATCATTGTAATATTTGTGACTATATGTTAAAATGTAAGATGTTATAATGCCAGGAGGTGGAGAAGAGTGCGTGTTGCTTTAACTATTGCTCAAAGTGTAATAGCAATAATATTAATAGTAGTTGTGTTATTACAACCAAGTAAAACCAACGGATTAAGCGGATTAGTAAGTGGTGGAACTACAGAGTCATTTTACTCTAAGAATAAATCAAGAACATCTGAAGCTATGTTATCAAAAATTACAATTGTATGTGCAGTTATATTTGCGGTGTTGTGTATATTGCAAAACATAGTAAAGTAAAATTTTAGATTTACATACATAGAGCAGCTTTCTAAGGCTGCTCTATTTGTTTTGTATAAATAAGTTGACCTATGGATAAATTTACTATAATATAAGAATAAAAATCATATAAATCAATGCTAATATATTTTGTAGTCTAATGAAAAATAATATGCAATATTGAATATTTTTGTTAGATTATTATAAAGATAATAATAATTAGTTTTATAATAAATAAAAGTTCATTTTAAAGATACGAGGTGATAAACATGAATATAAGAGAAGTGCTTTTGAGCTTTATGAGAGAGCAAGCATACAAACCTATGGATATAATCGAATTAGAAAAGGTTTTTGACATAAAAAAATCGGAAAGAAAAGAATTTGAAAATATACTAAAAGGTATGGAGAAAGATGGTCAAATAGTAAAAACCAGCACTGAACATTATGGAGTACCAGATAGAATGGGATTAGTAGTTGGAAGACTTCAAGGTCATCAAAAAGGTTTTGGCTTTGTAATACCAGAAGAAGAACGCCCAGATGTATTTGTACCATCATCATATATAAATGGTGCAATGCATGGAGATAAGGTAGTTGTAAAAGTAACGAGAGAAGAGAACAAAGGCAAAAAGTGTGAAGGTGAAATAATAAGAATTCTTGAAAGAGGCAATAAAACTATAATAGGTATATTTGAGGATAGCAAAAACTTCGGCTTTGTAGTACCAGAAGAAAAGAGAATATATCAAGACATTTTTATATCCAAAGAGTTCAGAAGTGGAGCAAAAACAGGAGATGTAGTAATAGCGGAAATAACCACATGGCCGGATAAAAGAAGAAATCCCGAAGGTAAGATTAAAGAGATATTGGGCAGAAAAGGCGACAAGGGTATTGATATACTAACTATAATTAAAAAGTATGGATTGCCAGAGGAGTTTCCTTTAAAAGTAGAATCCTATGCAGCAGGAATACCAGATGAAATACCAGAAGAAGAATATAAAAGAAGAAAAGATTTAAGAAATTTAAAAATTGTTACTATAGATGGTGAGGATGCAAAAGATTTAGATGATGCTGTATCCATAGAAAAACTCCAAAACGGTAATTATTATCTTGGAGTTCATATAGCGGATGTATCTAATTACGTAAGGGAAAAAAATGCTTTAGATAAAGAGGCTTTGAAGAGAGGAACTTCGGTGTATTTGATAGATAGAGTTATTCCTATGCTTCCTAAAAAGCTTTCAAATGGCATATGCAGTCTTAATCCAAAAGTTGATAGACTCACGTTAAGCTGTTTTATGGAAATTGATAAAACAGGTAAGGTTGTAGATCATGAGATTATGGAAAGTATTATAAAAACTTCTGAGAGAATGACTTATACAGATGTAACAAAAATACTTAGAGATGAAGATCAAGAGGTTATGAAAAAATACGATTATTTAATAGATACTTTTAAGCTTATGGAAGAACTGTGTGAAGTTCTTAATAAAAAGAGACTAAGTCGAGGGGCCATAGATTTTGACTTTGAAGAGTGCAAAATAATTCTTGATGAACTGGGAAAACCAATAGATATAAAACCTTATGAAAGAGCTATAGCAAATAGAATAATTGAAGAATTTATGCTTGTTTGTAATGAAACTATAGCCGAGCATATGTTTTGGGTTAATGTTCCTTTTGTATATAGAATTCATGAAGATCCAGATGAAGAGAAACTTACTCACTTTAGTGAATTTATTCATAATTTAGGCTATGCAGTAAGATTTGGTCAAGAAGTTCATCCTAAAGCACTTCAAGATATTATAGAAAAGGTAAAAGGCAAAAAAGAAGAAACAGTAGTAAGTACATTATTACTTCGTTCTATGAAGCAGGCAAGATATTCACCAGATTGTGTTGGGCACTTTGGTCTTGCAGCTAAATACTATTGTCATTTTACATCGCCTATAAGAAGATATCCAGATCTTATAATACATAGAATAATAAAAGAATTCATTAATGGAAAAATAGATGAAAAAAGATCCAAAAGATTAATTGCAGAGGTAGAATATGCATCAAAACAGTCTTCAGAGACAGAAAGAACGGCTCAAGATGCAGAAAGAGAAGTAGATGATTTAAAGAAAGCTGAATATATGAGTGAAAAAATAGGTCAAGAATTTGAAGGTATAATATCTTCTGTAACAAACTTTGGAATGTTTGTTGAACTCCCTAATACTATTGAAGGGCTTGTGCACCTTAGCACCATGGATGATGATTACTATGTATATAATGAAAGACATTTGAGCCTAATTGGAGAGAGAACTAAAAACATTTATAAACTTGGAGATGAAGTTAAAATTAGAGTAGCTAGGGTAGATATGTCTGCACATGAAATATACTTCGATTTGGTAAAAGAAGATGATACTCTAAAACAAGCAGACATGGAATCTATAGAAACAAATGAGCAAGGGTTAAGTGATCCGGAAAACAATGATGAAAAATCAGCGGTAGTACTTTCAGAAGAATTTCAAAGAAAGTTAAGATAACAGAACTCCCGGAATAGAATAAGTTAAACCGCTTGATATTGTAGAATTATATCAGGCGGTTTCTCTATATAGTTATAAAGATTTATATTGATCTTTGATTTTTTTAATGAGTGAATAGGTTCTTATGTTAGATTTAAGTTTAGCTATAAATATATCCTCTTGAATGGGTTTTCTGATGTAATCATTTGCACCTGCATTAAGCATACTAGCTAAGGTCTTATTATTAGTCAGGGAAGAGACTACTATAATAGAAGAATCAATGTTATCCCTTCTTAATCTTAGTATGATGTTCTTGCCAAATTCTCCTTCTAATACAATATCTACAAGGTATAAATCATATTTTTTTCCGCTCTCGATTAAGGCATTCCCAGAAGAATAGAAATCTATATTAAATATTTTATATTCAGCTAAAGTATCTTTAATTAAAGTCCGATCAAAATTATTATCATCTATTACAGCTATTTTAGCTTCCTGTAAGCATCTCATGAGTTCGTCGTCTGCAAGTATATATTGGATATGTTTTATTAATTCATCCACTAGACAATCCTTGGTTATATAATCTGAAACACCTAAATTCAAAACTCTTTTTTTGCTTTCTCCTATGTCATTGCCAGTTACAACAAATACAGGCACATGTTTTTTGGAACTGGCATTAATAGTTCTCATAAAGTTTTCGATAGTATCATCAGTTATTAATAAAGAGGTTATTATGAGATCTATTTGTTGATTATCATTAGATAATATATTGTATACCTCTGAAGCAGTATCGACAGAAACACAGTTAAATCCGTTTTCTAAAAGCGTATGTTTTACCATTTTCTTGATAAATTCACTCTGTTCTAAATGTACTATGTTATACATATAAGTCCCCCAATTCTTAATTATATTTGTTGATAAAAATTATATCACAGTCTCACTAAAATATGGTAAAATTATATTAGATAAATGTAAAATAGACTTAAATAATTTTAAAACAATAGTAACTTGACACAAACTTACTATTATAATATAATTTAGTACTACAAACAAAATCTGAAGAAGGTGTTTTTATGGCTAAAAATACATCACCTAACAAGACCTTAGCCGAAAATAGAAAGGCAAGGCATGATTATTTTATTGAAGAGAGTATGGAAGCGGGAATAGAACTTGTTGGAACAGAAGTTAAATCTATAAGAGCAGGAAAAGCAAATTTAAAAGATAGTTACGCTGAAATAAGAAATGGAGAGATTTTTGTGTGCAATATGCACATAAGTCCTTATGAAAAGGGTAATATATTTAACAGGGATCCCCTAAGGGCTAGAAGATTGCTCCTCCATAAAAAAGAGATTTCTAGACTTTTAGGCTATACCACACAACAAGGATATACATTAATTCCACTGTCTCTGTATCTTAAGAGTGGAAGAATAAAAGTAAACTTAGCAGTAGCTAAGGGAAAAAAGAACTATGATAAAAGAGATGCTATGTTGGAAAAGGCTGCTAAGAGAGATATAGATAGACAGATGAAAGAAAAATCAAAATACTAGAACTATCTAAAAGTATTAATTTATCGGATTTAGGTGTATAATTAATATTGGAATGAGATGTTTCTAAAGTTTACAATTAGGTTTTAATTATCTAATATTTACTATTGATTAATAATTAAATTTGATGTAATATAGTATTCATCAGATAATGATACTGACGATAGACCTTGAAAATTTAATATTAGTTTGCGTAGCAACATACAATGTTGCCCTTGGTATCAGAAAGTTAATTTTACCTGATACTTAATTAAACAAGGGGGCGTACTTGGTTTCGACGGGGGTGTGTTGTATTTAGGAAGCGAGTCGAGGGAACCTGTGGGCCCGCGTTAAAAAACTATGGGAATAAAGATAAACGCAAACGATAATTTTGCATTAGCAGCTTAGTCTGCTACGTTCTACCTTTGAGTACCGCGGCTTAGGATAGGGCGTCGACAGCGGTGAACCGAGCTCTACAAAGCTTTGAGTAGAGAACGGAAATTATGAAGCTACTAACCCCAAAAGCCAGTCTGTTGGCGTTTGGGTGAGGGAATGTTAAAGTACAGACTGCACTCGGAGATGCCTAGGTATTACTGCTTTCGGACAGGGGTTCGACACCCCTCGCCTCCACCATACATATTGATGACCGCCTGTAAGTGGCTTAAATAGCTGCTTGCAGGCGGTTGTGTTTTTTGCTGGGTGAGGATAACCTCTACCAAATGAATAATACAACTAAGATTTGCACGAAAATCTTCATTAATAAAGTATAATTAATATATAATCAGCTATACTAAAGATTAGTTTGTGTAGGAAAAAATATGATTTTAAGAGAATAAAATATAGATGTTCGTATTTATTACAGATGCAATAGGATGCATGAGCTGGTGGGCTTATTTTAAAGATGATAATGAAGAGAAAAAAAGTAATAAGTTAAGTAATTTTAATTACGAAGAGGCTATGGAGTTTTTAGAAAATTTCAATAAGGAAGAAAAATAAGAGAAGTCTTATTAAAGGAGAAGTAGTATGGCTATATACTTGAATACAAATAGACCATTAGAAAATTTCATAGAACTTTACAATGAAAAATATTATGTAGATAAATCAGAAATAATATCTTTAATAAATGAAAAGATATTTAGTAAGAGTAAATATATATGTATAACAAGACCAAGAAGATTTGGAAAAACAAGTGTTATTAACATGCTGGGAGCTTACTATAGCAAAAGTGTTGATAGTAAGGACATTTTTGATAATCTAAAAATAAGTAATAGTAGAAGTTATTTAAAAAATTTAAATAAATACAATGTAATAAGCATATCTTTTAATAAGCTGTCGGATAGAGGAAATACCTACATTGACTATATAGAAATGATAAAAACTTCAATCATAAACGATATTGTAGAACAATATCCGAAAGTTAATCCAGAAAAGTATTTTACAATAAGTGATATGTTAGATGCAACAAATGATAAATTCATATTTATTATTGATGAATGGGATTATATATTTAATAATAATTTATTTAAAGAAAACCAAAACGATTTTTTAGAGTTTTTAAGAAATCTATTAAAGGATAAAGTATATGTTGCATTAGCTTATATGACAGGAGTACTGCCAATAAAGAAGCATTCAAGTACATCAGCTTTAAATATGTTTGATGAGTATACTATGTTAAATGATATGCTTTATGGAAGATACTTTGGCTTTATAGAGGAAGAAGTAAAAGAATTATGTGACAAGCAAAGAAAGATTTCTTTTGACGAAATAAATATTTGGTATAATGGATACATAAATGAAGATGGTGATAAAATATATAATCCACGTTCAGTAGTTAAAGCTCTTCAAAATGGAAAATGTATAAGTTATTGGACTAATACTGGAGCTATGGATGAAGTCAAAGAATATCTTAAATATAATACTATGGATGTACGTGAAGATGTAATTGAAATGGTATCAGGTTATAATATAGATATTATAATAAATGAAGAATTTAGAGCCGGACAAGAGCAGCCAAAAACTAAAATAGAAATATATTCAGCTATGATAATTTTAGGTTTTTTATCATATTATGATGGATATTTAAAAATACCTAATAAAGAGCTAATGAGGGAATTTGAGAAAGCTCTTCAAGATGAATCTTTTGGTTATGTATCTGATATTATAAAAAATTCTAGAAATATGTTGAAGGCAACAGTGTTGCAGGATACTGAGTCAGTAGCACAAGTTTTACATGAAATTCATAATTCAGAAATACCGATATTGCAGTATAATGATGAGAATAGCCTGTCATGTGTAGTAACTTTAGCATATTTGAGTGCAAGGGATACTTATAGAATTGAAAGGGAAGAAAAGACTGGTAATGGATTTGCTGATTTTATTTTTCATCCTACGAGAAAGACAGATGTTCCATTTGTTCTTGAGCTTAAGAAAGATGAAACTGTAGATATAGCAGTTAAGCAAATGAAAGAAAAGGAGTATTTTCAAAAATTCATTAAAGAGTATGGAAATGCACTATTAGTTGCAATATGTTACGACTCAAAAACGAAAAATCATAGCTGTAAAATAGAAAAAATTTATTTATAGATAGTATAGTGGATTTCAGAGGTTAAGCCTCGGCCTCCACCATACATATTGATGACCGCCTGTAAGTGGCTTAAATAGCTGCTTACAGGTGGTTGTGTTTTTTGTTGAGAGAGGATAGCTCCACTAAATTTACATTTCTAATAAAGTTATTTAAAAATTAAGTGTAATTTTATATTAGAGTTTATTTGCCTAAAGCAATAGTATATAATTGAAGTATATGTTGTATACCAAGGAGGTGCAGAATGAAAGTTATTAATTATGAAGATATGATAATGAAACGGGCAATGGATATATTTGCAGAAGAAGGACTAAAATTCTTTGGTATTAATAAGAAAGTAAAAGAAATAGGGTCTACAGAAATAGTAGTATTGGAAGCTAAAAATATGTTTATGGATTATACATTTTTAATGGAAGATGACACATATATACACTTTGAATTTTAGACTACTAATAAAGGAATTAATGATTTAAGAAGATTTAGAGCATATGAAGCTTTACTAGGCTTCCAAACAGGTAAAGATGTGATAACATATGTTGTTTATTCTGGAGATATAAAATTTTACACCTATTATGTCGGGAATATTAACTAAAGGTGAAAAGATATTAAATGCTATAAAGCTAGTAAAAAACGTAGATAAGCAATATAGATATGATGTTGAATCAATTCTATATGCCTTTGCAAGTAAATTTTTAGAAGGTAAAGATTTAGAAAAAGTGAAGGAGGAGTTAAAATTGACTGAACTTGGTAAAAGTTTAAAGGATGAAGGTAAAAAAGAAAAAGCTATTGAAACAGCTAAAATAGCAATAAAAAAAGGAATGGATAACGAAATAATAAGTGAATTAACTGGATTAAGTATAGAGGATATTGATTTAATCAGAGAAGTTTTAAAATAAGAGTTTGTGGAGAAATTCTCTTAAAAGTGGAACAGCCTAAGTAATATAATACCAAAATTAAAGTAATTACAGAGCATAAAAATCTAAAGATACTTATCACATATACTGGAAGAGATAAGTTTTTTAAAATTATAAATTAGAAACAGCATTAATATTAGTACTAATGCTGTTTTTGTTTTAAAAGCAAAATTAGTTATTGAATATATTTGAAAGATTACAGAAATTATGGATATATAATGTATAACGAAATTATATTAGATGAAAATGTTAATAATGATGTAGTTAGCAGTTTTAATTTGAAGATTAAGAGTGAATTAGAAAGAATGGAAAACTTAATTCAAAATTTATTAAAACTAGCTAAATTAGATGCAGGAGCAATTGAACTTAATAAGCAAAAGTGTAATCTTAGGGATTTCTTAGAAAGTATAATCATGAGATTGCAAACTCGTGCTCAACATGAAGGTAAATCAATTATATTAAGATGAAATAATTAAAAGAGCAGAGAGTAAACTAGGAAGACGTTTTGGCGGATACAATCTATACAGTAATAATTGAGAACATTTTTCTACTTGGTGTTCAACAGGTATTAGACAGTCCAGACAAGCACAGCATGTTAACATAAAGGATGGTAAAAGAGATATATGGGAAAAAGTTATAGATGTAGGAACAGTTATATTTTTGCAGTTACTTTGAATATATAATATTGCAATTGACGGTTGATTAGAAGAATATATCTAACACTTTGTCAAGAGTGTCAACAATTTAGTACAGTTGCAGATTTATACAATCTTGTATAGTTGCTACCTATGGATTGATGGTAATCACACATAATAAGTATTAAATTTCGTAAAGTTTCTTCAGTTAACTTTGTATACGAATGAATTCTACTAGATACAATTGTCATAAACTTATCAGTTATAAAAGAATCTAATAGATTATATTTATCTTCAAAATGAGCATAAAAGGTTGAGCGATTTACTGATGCTCTTTTAGAGATATCCTTAACGGTTATATCTTCGAAGGATTTTTCATTAGCTAATGAAAGAAACGCTTCTTGAATTAAGTTATGAGTTTTGGTTACTTGACTATCATTTTTTTGAGATTTTGATATCACATTTTTCCCTTCCTAACTTAAATAGTATATATTTTCATCAAATTCATATCATAATTATGTTTTTATTAAGCAGCCAACACTATAGTATTTTTGTTGGTTGAAGTATTAATTTTAGTACATTATAATCATAGCATACACAAATTGTTTTAAAAACAGGTAGTTAATAACTTAATTTTAATGGAGTAAAAGGGATAATTCCTGCTTTGTTCATAGTAGGAGATCGTGATGTTGGTCTTAGTATTCCTGGAATGGATCAAATAATTTCTGAAATGTCTAATTTAGTTCCAAATCTTCGTCAAACTATCTTTCTTCAAGATTGTGGGCATTGAGTTCAGCAAGAGAAACCAGAAGAGATTAGTACAGAGATAATTTCATTTATAAAAAGTCTTTAATTCTCTATACGAAATGAATCAGTTAAATATGTAGGTAGAGAAGACAATTTAAAAACACTAATTGATGACTAGTATAAATTTTCATATAACTACAATAATAAAAATAGATTTAAATAGTTATTTAAGAGGAGGAATATAATGCAATTAGTAATAGAAGAAAAATTAAAAGAACTTGAAAAAAATTATAAAAATAAAAATCTTTCGTATTGGAAAGATTGGAAATGGCAACTGAAAAATTCAATAAAAACGATTAGTGCTTTTGAAAGACTTCTAAATATTAAATTTACTCATGAAGAAAGAGAAGAATTAGAGAAAATTACCTCAACGTTTCCTCTTTCTATAACACCATACTATTTATCATTAATTGATCCAGATGATTATAAACATGACCCAATATTTTTGCAGGCTTTTCCCTCTATAAACGAATCAATGGTTGGGAATCATGATATGGAAGATCCATTGTATGAAGATAAAGATAGCCCCGTTCCTGGAATAACACATCGGTATCCAGATAGAGTACTATTTCATATAAGTAATGTTTGTGCAATGTATTGTAGACACTGTACAAGAAAAAGAAAAGTGGGAGATGTATCATCCATTCCTAATAAAGAAGAATTAAAGAAAGGAATTGATTACATAAGGAACACTCCTCAAATAAGAGATGTTTTGTTATCTGGAGGAGATGCATTATTACTAAGTGATGAAAATCTAGATTGGATATTAACTGAAATTCAAAAAATTTCTCATGTAGAAGTGATTAGAATAGGATCTAGAGTACCAGTTGTTCTCCCATATAGGATAACAGGTGACTTAGTAAATATGTTAAAAAAACATCATCCTATATGGATAAATACTCATTTCAATCATCCAAGAGAACTTACAGAAGACTCAAAAGAAGCACTTAGAAAGCTTGCAGATGCAGGAATTCCTCTTGGGAATCAAAGTGTTCTGCTGGCTGGAATAAATGATTGTCCAGAGATCATTAAGAAGCTTTGCCAGCAATTAGTAAAAAATAGAGTTCGTCCATATTATCTATATCAATGTGATTTGTCTGAGGGTTTAGCTCATTTTAGAACTCCTGTTTCTAAAGGTATAGAGATTATGGAGCGTTTGATTGGGCATACAAGTGGATTTGCAGTTCCAAGATATGTAATTGATGCTCCGGGTGGAGGCGGTAAGATACCAGTTATGCCAAATTACTTTATTTCCTTTGCACCAAATAAAGTAATTTTAAGAAATTATGAAGGTATAATCACATCATATAAAGAGCCTGATAGCTATAAAAACCACGATTGCATTAAAGGCTGTGAAGATTGTAAGCTCATGATGAAAACATATGAAGCTGATAAATATAAAGCTATAGGTATAGAGAAACTTTTATTGGATTCAGTTGATACTATATCATTGATTCCACAAAATAATAATAGATTACAAAGACGAGAAGATAATGATGAAGATTAATTATGATAAAACAGAGAAAATAGGTAATTCAATCATTAACCATGGTAAATATAATAATAGAATTTATTTAATGAAATTAGACAAAAATGATTATCCTCAAATAATAGCTATTTTAGAAGAAAGAGCTAAGGAGAAATGTTATACTAAAATAGTCGGAAAAATACCTTATTCATTAAAAGATGAATTTATTAAGGCCGGATATATTATAGAAGCCAATATTCCTGGATTCTATAATGGTGTTGAAGATGTGACTTTCATTAGTAAATATTTTAGTAAAGACAGGACTATTATAAAGGAAAGTAATAAAATAGAAAAAATAATTAATCTCTCTCAAACAAAAGATAAAATTAAGAAACAAATAGAAATTAACGAAGATTATCATTTTCATATTTGTGATGAAAATGATATAGATCAAATGTGTAAAATATACAAAGAAGTATTTAAAACATATCCATTTCCTATTCATGACCCAAAATACGTTAAAGAGACTATGAATAAGAATTTTATTTACTTTTCCATAAGAGTTAAAGATAAAATTGTATCTTTAGCTTCTACAGAAATGGATTATTCATCTAAAAGTGTTGAAATGACTGATTTTGCAACATTACCACAATATAGAGGGCATGGGTTTAGTGTGTTTTTGCTAGCTAAAATGGAAGAAAAAATGAGACAAAGAAATTTTTATGTGGCATTTACTATTGCAAGATCTTTATCATATGGGATGAATATTACTTTTTCAAAATTAAATTATAATTATGGAGGTACTTTAATAAATAATACTAATATATCTGGTGATTTAGAGAGTATGAATGTATGGTATAAGATTCTTAGTGATATTAAATAAAAATAGTGGAGTTCAAGGGGCACCCTTTATCTCCACAATACATAAATTGTAAATTTGATACAATATAAAGGGAGTGGTTGCATTATAGGGTTTAAAACTATAAAGTTAACATAGTCGGAGTGCAAGTTAACTTTTGGTCATTCCAGCCTATAAGTACAACAGCCCTGTTTATTTAATCATTTAATTCTTTTAATATTTTTAAAAAAGTTCCCTCATATTTTTCTAACATACTAACAAAATTCTCTTCACCAAGGCCAAAGGAAATTTCTCCCTCTAATTTATTTTTAGAAATAGTAAATGTACCTTTCCCATTTTCGGCTATATATTTTTCACTAACCATCTCGGATATAACTCCAACAACATCGGCTAATTCATCACCAGTTAACGTAAGTGATTTCGTTTTATTAACACAACATTGATATAACACTTCTTCTATAAGATAACAATAGTAAGTACTTTTAGAAGCATGATTTTTTACATATATTACTCTCTCGTATATCTTTTTTTCTCTATCCGGGAAAAGATTCTGCGCCTTATCCAAAATTTCTGTTTGACCTCTTCTTTCTGCATCACTATTATAAAACATACACGATACCTCCATTAATATATATTTATAAAATTATAAGTTATAATATTAACTTATAATGATATACTAAATTTAAATTCACAGAATAAAGTCCATCTTTAAAAACTATTAAACCCTTGTTAATTTAAAATAAACTTTGTAAAACATTTGCTTTAGAACTTATTTCTCTTTACATAATGAGTATGAAGAATTTGATGGCTTAGATCTCCATTGGGTTTTTCAAGGAATTCTTTATAAATTTTAGCTATATATGGATTTTTGTGTGATTTTCTAATCGGCATTTCTTTATCTTCTTCATAAATTGCTTGTGCTCTTTCATTTTTAATATTTCTAACAGCCAAATCCTTTGCGGTTACTATAGGCTGTCCCCCACCAGTTACACAGCCGCCTGGGCACGCCATAACTTCAATGAAATCAATCTTTCTTTCTCCATCTTTCACCATTTTGAGTAGAGTTCTAGCATTTCCAAGCCCATGAGCCACTGCTGCAGTGATTTTTTTACCATTTGGAAGTTCAACTTCAGATATCTTTATACCATTAACCCCTCTAACAACTTCAAAATCAATATTATCTAATTCTTTATCTGCAATAATTTCAAAGACTGTTCTTAGAGCAGCTTCGGCGACGCCACCTGTAGCTCCAAATATTACAGCGGCCCCAGTAGATTCTCCCAGCGGATTATCGAAAATTTCATCTTCAAGATTTATAAAATCGATACCTGCTTCCTTAATCATTTGAGCTAATTCTCTTGTAGTAAGAACATAATCAACATCCTGCATATTTTGATTAGAAAGCTCTTCTCTTTGTCTTTCAAACTTTTTTGCTACACAAGGCATTACAGATACTACTACAATCTTCTCTGGATTTATTCCCATCTCCTTAGCAAAGTAAGTTTTGATTAGTGCACCTTCCATTTCATGAGGGGATTTACAAGTAGATAAATTATCCAACATATCTGGATAGAAATGCTCTACAAACTTAACCCATCCCGGGCAGCAGGAAGTCATTAGTGGAAGGTTCTTGCCTTTTTCTAACCTGCTTAACAGTTCTGTACCTTCCTCCATTATGGTAAGGTCTGCAGCAAAGTCTGTATCAAACACCTTATAGAATCCCAATTTTCTTAAGGCTGAAGCCATTTTGCCTGTGACTCTTGAACCTATTGGCATTCCAAATTCCTCTCCAATACCTACTCTTACAGCTGGAGCTGTTTGAACTATAACATACTTATCTTTATCAGATAATACTCTCCATACATTATCTATATCATTTTTTTCAGTTAGAGCGCCTACAGGACAAGCCATTATACATTGACCGCAATTTATGCAAACTGTATCACCAAGAGCTTTATCAAAAGCTGTTTCAATTTTTGTATTAAAGCCTCTGTTAGCAAATCCAATGGCATTTACAGTTTGTATATTAGAGCAGGTGCTTACACATCTTCCACATAATATGCATTTTTCTGCATCTCTAACTATAGATGTTGAGGATAAATCTAGCGGCTTTATTACTCTTTCTCCTTCGTATTGTATATCTCTAACATTAAGTTCTTTAGCATAACTTTGAAGTTCACAATTCTCACTCCTACTGCAAATAGTGCATTCTCTTTTATGGTTTGACAGCAAAAGTTCAACCACCATTCGCCTAGTTTCTCTTACCGCAGGGGTATTAGTCTTAACTTCCATTCCTTCTTCTGCAGCTAGCGTACAAGAGGCGATAAGTTTAGGTCCTACTTCGACTACGCATATTCTGCAGGACGAGCTTTTATTCACATCTTTAAGATAACAGAGACTTGGTATCTTTATGCCAATACTTCTTGCAGCTTCCAGTACAGTGGTTCCCTTTGGAACTTGAAGCTCTTTTCCATCAATTTTAAACTTAACCATCTCCACTTTATTCACTCCCTATCTGCAGAAATTATTTTTTTTCAATTGCTTTAAACGGGCACTTATTTGCACAAGCTCCACACTTTATACATTTACTTTCATCTATGCTATAAGGATGCCTAATCGTTCCGCTAATTGCGTTTACAGGGCATTGTCTAGCGCACAGACTGCAGCCTCTGCATAGTTCAGGATTAATACTATACTCTACCAATGCAGTACAAACGCCTGCTGGACATTTCTTATCTACAACATGTGCAATATATTCATCTTTAAAGTATTTTAATGTAGCCAAGACAGGATTTGGAGCTGTCTGCCCAAGTCCACATAAAGATGCAACCTTGATTTTCTTCGCCAAAGCTTCCAATTTATCCAGATCCTCCAAGGTACCGTTCCCAGCAGTTATCTTTTCTAATATTTCAAGCATTCTTTTGGTTCCTATTCTGCATGGAGTGCATTTACCACAGGATTCATCCTTTATAAAATCAAGATAAAATCTTGCTACGTCTACCATACAGTTATCTTCATCCAATACAATCATTCCACCAGAACCCATCATTGACCCTAGAGCAACTAAATTGTCATAATCAATTTTAGTATCTAGATTTTCAACTGTAATACATCCGCCAGAAGGGCCACCAGTTTGAACTGCCTTAAATTCTTTACCGTTAGGTATGCCGCCACCTATATCATAAATAATTTCTCTAAGAGTAATTCCCATGGGAACTTCTACAAGACCTGTATTGGTAATCTTTCCTCCTAAAGCAAAGACTTTTGTTCCTTTACTTTTTTCAGTGCCTATACCAGAGAACCATTTGTCACCTTTTAATATTATTTGAGCTATGTTTGCATAGGTTTCAACATTATTTATAACTGTTGGTTTACACCATAATCCACTTACAGCAGGGAATGGCGGCTTTGGATTTGGCATTCCTCTTTTACCTTCTATAGAGTTCATGAGGGCAGTTTCCTCTCCACATACAAAAGCTCCAGCACCTAACCTTATTTCAATATCAAAACTAAATTCTGTACCTAAAATATTATTACCTAAAAGTCCGTATTCTTTAGCTTGCTTTATAGCTGACTCTAATCTTTCAACGGCTAATGGATATTCGGCTCTAATATATATATAACCTTGTCCCGCACCTATAGCATACCCCCCAATAGCCATAGCTTCCAATACCGCATGTGGATCTCCTTCCAAGACTGAACGATCCATAAAAGCACCAGGATCTCCTTCATCCGCATTGCAAATTATATATTTTTCATTACTCACCTGTTTGGCAGCAAATTCCCATTTTAGTCCTGTAGGGAATCCACCGCCTCCTCTTCCTCTCAAACCAGATTTCTTTAAAGTTTCTACTACTTCTTGAGGCGTTAATTTAGATAAAACTTTTTCTAATGCCTTATAACCATCAACAGCAAGATATTCATCTATATTCTCAGGGTCTATAACCCCGCAATTCCTAAGTGCTATTCTCATCTGCTTTTTATAAAATTCAACATTGTTTAAAGATCTTATACCATAATCATCAAGGGATTCGTAATAAGCCAATCTTTTTACTACTCTTCCGTTTACAAGATGTTCATGCACAATTTCAGGTACATCTTTTATACTTACTTTACTATAGAATGTTCCCTCAGGATAAACAATCATTATAGGCCCTAGATCACAAAGTCCAAGGCAACCTGTTCTTATTACTTCGATTTCATTTTCTATTCTATGATTTTTCAACTCATTTTTTACAGAATTGGCAATATCCATTGCGCCTTCTATAGCACAACTAGTGCCTCCGCACACCAGCACCTGAGCACGAAATAAATTCATCCTATTCCCTCCCATCAGCCATTTATTATTGTATAATCGTTTAATACTTTGCCATCTATAACATGCATAGTATATTCATCTATTACCTTACCGTCTTTTATATGTTCTCTAACTACTCTCCTAGCCATGGTAGCAGTCATTTTTACATAAGTTACCTTTTCTTCACCGGGCATAATTATCTCTACCACCGGCTCTAATCTGCATATTCCAATGCATCCTGTTTGAGCAACCACTATATCTTCAATTCCTAGTTTCTTAAGCTCGTCCAATATAGCTTCCATCACAGATTTCGCTCCTGCTGCTATACCACAAGTAGCCATACCTACTACTATTCTAGGATTTTTTCTATCTTTGCCTTGATTAACCCTCGCCCAGGTCTTTTTTCTTATTTCCTCTAACTGCTGCAAAGTTTTCATTCTATCCCTCCATTTTTGTATACTCATCAAGAATTCTTCTGACATCGTCTAAAGTTACTCTTGCATATACCTTATCATCAATGGTCATTACAGGTGAAAGTCCACAGGCTCCAAGACATCTAGTTGCTTCAAGTGTAAATTTACCATCTAAAGTAGTTTTACCTACTTCAACCTCTAATTCTTGAGATAACCTATTAAGTATTGTCTGTCCTCCTTTAACGTAACATGCAGTACCAAGACATACCCTAATAATATGTTTTCCTTTAGGTTCTAAAGAAAAGAAATGGTAGAAAGATGCTACACCATATATTTCAGTCATTGGAATATCTAATTCATCAGAAATAACCCTAAGAGCTTCTTCAGGTAAATACCCATATAGCTGCTGTACATCATGAAGTACAGGTATTAGTCCTCCCTTTACATCCCTAAATTTTTCGATAATTTTTGAAACGTTTTCCATCCTTTCATCCTCATCGGCATTTCCACAGCAGCAGCAATTCTCATTAATTGGCACTCTAATATCCCCCTTCTTCTATTTAATCTCTTTTATCTGCTTATAAAACTTCTAGCTCGTTAGGACTTAAAGCTTTTTAAATATATATTATAGGCAAACAATATATGCATAGATACATTCTCTATGATGCAGTTAAAAAATTAAATTTGCCCTTTAATTATTATTTAATAAAAAAATCTTAATTAAATTTATCGGTGTAATTTTCTCAATATTTTAAATTAACACAATATTACTACTTTTTCATTTTATTGTCAACTTGTACCTATTTTACTACATTATTCCCTTGAAGCCTTATAACATCAACCCCCTTTTTATTATAACTACAGAAGTACAACTAAAATTTTTTGAAAAATTTTTAGTTGTACTTCTGTAGTTACAAAAATTCATATAGAATTGCTTATTCCTAATTCAACAATTCTCTTATTAATATATATTTTCGATTTTTATTGCATATGATAAAAATCGAACGTCTTTAAATTAAAAAATATTAAACTGATTAATAGCATAAAGATAGAGGCATGTGATAATTAAGTATACTTTCATTTGGAAAAAAGCTGCCGCATTAGCATATTTTTTATGCTAACGCGGCAGACAAGCATGATAGTGACTTTCACCACAATCAATGAAACTAACTTAGTTTTATGACAGCCTCTTTTAGTATTTTTTGAAGTAAATGTGATCGTATTTAAGAAGATTTAAAGATAGTTGGATTGAAATTTGTGAATTAGCGTTTTAAAAGTCACATCCAAAGTTTCATGATTAACCACTGTTGCATCAAATTTAAGCAACTTAAAAGTTGTCTGGACACAAAAGCCTATTACCAGGGCAGAAATAACTGTTCCAACACCAAGCATACCTCCAAGAAACCATCCCACGAGTGCTGCTATAAGCTCAATTGATCCACGGCAGATACCTATTGGCAGTCCTGTTTTGCGAGTAAGTGCTACCATTAAACTGTCTCTAGGACCTGCACCAAAAGCTGATCCAATATAAAAATAGGAGGCGAGGGCGATAATAAACAATCCTGCAACCAGCATTATAATTCCTAGGAACATATTATTAAGCACTGGTATTATATGAAATTCCATAATAATATCAAGGAATATACCTATGAGTACCATGTTTAAAATTGTACCGAGTCCAAGTTTTTCTCCAAGCACTATTGTTATTATTCCAATAACTATTCCAGTAATAATTGAAGCAGTTCCAATGCTTATTCCGGTGACGTTTCCAAGTCCAACATGAAAAGCGTCCCAGGGAGCATATCCTATATGGGCATTCATAGTTACAACAATGCCAAGTGAATAGAGGAAAAGCCCTAATATTAAGCGCAGAAAACGGATTAAGAATTGTTTCATAATTAAATCTCCTTTCAAAATTGTATGACGAAAAAATAAATGATATAATTATTGTATGACGTTAGTTTGTAAGTTAATATCTTTTTTGAAATTAGTACAAATCCTGTATTTATCTTTATTATATCGGTAATAACAGTTAAGTCAATGGATTATTGTTTGTCATACAATTTGAAATGGAGGAAAATTATGTGGAATCCTAAAATCATTGATACAGATAAGGTGCTGTATATTGCAATTGCAGATGCAATCGAAAGAGACGTTCAGCTTGGCATCCTTAAGTCAGGTGAGAGGATGCCGCCGCAGCGATCACTTGCAAAGATAATAGGAGTTAACCTAACTACAATTTCAAGAGCATATAAAGAAGCAGAAAATAGAGGACTTATTTCAGGTACTGTAGGAAGTGGAACTTATGTATTACAAAATGAAAAAATAGATACTTCTTTACCTGGGATTCTTAACAGAGATGATGAGATTATAGAACTTGGACTAGTAGGTTCTACAAAGGTTGAAGGTTATGATTTATCAAATTTACTTGTTTCCGTTGCAGAGAACAAGACATTGGATTCACTGTTTGATTATGTGCCAAGTCAAGGCCTTCGTAGGCATAGGGAAGTTGCTGTAAAATGGATAAAACAATATGGGTTTGAGTTGGACCCTGACCGAATTGTAATATGTGCGGGAGCTATGCACGCTATTAACTGCTGTCTAATGGGACTATTTGAACACGGAGATAGGATTGCTGTGGATTCACTCACATTTACCGGTTTTAAGAATGCTGCTCAGTTAAGTCAAATTAAACTTGAATCAATTGCAATGGATGAAGAGGGTATGATTCCTGAAAGTCTTGAAAATATATGTATGAGATCTCAGATAAAAGGCATTTATCTTATGCCAAATATGCAGAATCCAACAGCAACTGCTATGTCAGTGAAGAGAAAGAGAGCTATTGCAGATATCATCCTAAGATATGGATTAATTTTGATTGAAGATGATATATACAATTTTACCAATAGTACTGAAAGGACAGCACTTACCACTCTTGTGCCTGATAATGGTATTTTTATCTGTAGTATGTCAAAAGCCCTTCTTCCTGGACTTAGAATAGCTATTACTGCTGTGCCTGATAGATTTTTATGCAAATTTACTCAGACTGTTACAAACACTGTTTGGATGGCACCAGCCATAAGCGCAGAACTCGTCTCGCGTTTAATTGAGAGTGGCGCTGCTTTAGAAATCATAAATAAGAAAAGAAAGATAATTGCCCATAGGCTTAAGCTAGCAAAGACTATACTTAAGGATTTTTCTTTTCAAACTACTGAAAATAGTATGTTTTTATGGCTTAACCTTCCAGAAGGGTGGTCCTCAGCAGACTTTGAAAATATAGCTTTGATGGAAAAAGTAAGAGTAATATCTGCTTATAAGTTTTATGTTGGAAATCAATTGCCACCTAATGCAGTAAGAATTTCCTTGGGTATGGTAAAAAATGATGAACAGCTTATAAAAGGATTGAACATTCTAGTGAGAATTTTAAAACAGTATCCACTACTTACATCACCTGTAATGTAGTAGGTATATTTATAGCCGAATTTTTTAAGTGTGAAAAGTCATGCACATGTAGTGTGCATGACTTTTCACATATCTCATTATATAAAAAGTCTATACTTATTTTCAGAAACTAAATAAGTATAGACTTTTTATTATTGAATGTGGCTTCTAGACAAGTGAAAAGTGCCTTTTGCCAATATTAATTTTTAAAAAATTTTTGTAAAGGTGGGTTTGGCACACATTTTGCTATGTTAATAAAGCGTATGAATCAAACAAGCTTGTTATTCGACCATAAATTCAAGGAGGCTTAAATATATGATTAAAACTTTATCAAGATTTTTCACAGCTATTGTACAAAAATATCTTCCTGACCCACTTGTTTTTGCAATGATTTTAACATTAATTATGTTTGTTTCAGGAATTGTATTCACTCATCATACACCAATTGAAATGATAGGATTCTGGGGTAAGAGTTTTTGGAATTTACTGGGTTTTGCTATGCAAATGGCATTAATTTTAGTTACTGGTAGTGCTCTAGCTAGTTCACCTTCTGTTAAACGTATTCTTAAAAAAATTGCAAGCTTACCAAAAACACCAACTCAAGCTATTGTACTTGTTACATTTGCTGCAGCTGTTGCTAATATTATTAACTGGGGTTTTGGACTAATTGTTGGGGCTTTACTTGCAAAGGAAGTTGCAAAAAAAGTGCCTCATACAGATTATAGATTATTAATTGCAAGCTCTTATATTGGATTTATGACATGGCATGAAGGTTTATCTGCTTCAATTCCACTGTTAGCAGCCACTAAAGGAAATCCGATGGAAAAGGTTTGCGGACTGATTCCCTTAAATCAAACCATCTTTGCACCATTTAATATCTTTGTTGTTGTTGCATTGATACTTGTATTACCTTTAATGACGAAAATGATGATGCCTAAAGATGAAGATGTTGTAGAGATTGATCCAACTTTACTAAATGAGGATGAAGTTGCAGCTACTAGTATTGCTGTAGAGGAAAAAACTTTCGCGGTACGTATTGAAAATAGCAAAATTATTGCTTGGTTAGTTGGAGCTCTTGGATTTGCATATTTGATTTACTATTTTGTACATGGCGGGACAATGGATGTCAATACTGTAAATATGATCATGTTTTTTGCTGGAATTATTCTTCATGGCAGTCCTGTATCTTATATGCAGGCGATAGTTAATGGAGCAAAAGGAACAGCTGGTATAATGGTTCAATTTCCATTCTATGCTGGAATACAAGGAATGATGGATTTGTCTGGCTTAGGCGGTATAATAACAAATGGATTTGTTAGCATATCAAATGTACATACATTCCCGCTCTTAGCATATATAAGTTCAGGTATAGTTAACTTCTTTGTTCCATCCGGTGGTGGACACTGGGTTGTTCAAGGACCATTTATAATGCCAGCCGCCAAAGAACTTGGTGTAGCACCTGGTAAAGCAGCAATGGCAATTGCTTATGGTGAAGCATGGATGAATATGGCACAACCATTTTGGGCCTTGCCAGCTTTATCAATAGCAGGACTTAAAGTTCGTGATATTATGGGATTTTGTGTAACAACTCTAATTGTAGGTTTTATAATTTTTGGAATTGGCTTAACTTTAATTTAGCACTATAAAATTATACTACAGTTTTCACAATCATGAATTTAAATCTGAGCTGGAATTAAAAAAATTAAGGAGAGGATAGTATGACTAATAAATTAATAGGTATTGATGAGGTAATGGAACATATAAAAGATGGAATGACTATTATGATAGGCGGTTTTATGGGAGTAGGAACTCCAGAGCCTATTATCGATGCAATGGTTAAAAAGGGGGTAAAAGATTTAACGATAATAGCAAATGATACAGGATTTCCAGATAAGGGAATTGGGAAACTAATAGTAAATAGACAAGCTAAAAAAGTTATTGCATCTCACATCGGGTTGAATCCTGAAACTGGAAGGCAGATGAATGCTAAAGAAATAGAAGTAGACTTGGTGCCTCAAGGTACGCTGGCAGAGCAGATAAGATGTGGCGGTTCAGGTATAGGAGGTTTCTTAACAGAAACAGGGGTAGGAACTATTGTAGAAGAGGGAAAAGAAAAAATAAAAGTTAACGATAAGGAATATCTTTTGGAATTGCCGCTAAGAGCAGATATAGCTATAG
This sequence comes from Clostridium thailandense, assembly GCF_019207025.1. Lineage (GTDB taxonomy): Bacteria > Bacillota > Clostridia > Clostridiales > Clostridiaceae > Clostridium_AM > Clostridium_AM thailandense. Next base: position 35,878 of record NZ_JAEEGC010000039.1, read on the forward strand.
TTGGTGGATCTATAGTAGATAAAAAAGGTAACACTTTTTATAATGGATCAACAAGAAACTTCAATCCATTAATTGCAACTGCGGCAGACATGGTTATAGTAGGTGCAGAAAGACTTGTAGAGGTTGGAGAACTTGACCCAAACCATGTAATGACACCAGGTATATTTGTGGATTATATAGTTGGAGGTGAAAATTAATGGATAGCAAAACAGCTAAGCAGATCATTGCTAAGAGAATAGCAAAGGAATTAAAAGATGGAGATGTAGTAAACCTAGGAATAGGCCTTCCTACAATGGTTGCTAACTATATACCAGAAGGCATAGATGTAGTATTGCAATCGGAAAATGGTTTTGTAGGTTTAGGATCAGTACCTGAAGAAGGCAGAGAAGATAAGGACATAGTAAATGCAGGTGGACAACCTGTAACTATTAAAGAAGGAGGAGCATTCTTTGATAGTGCGACATCCTTCGGAATTATCAGAGGTGGGCATGTAGATGCTACTGTTTTAGGAGCTTTAGAAGTAGATCAAAAAGGAAACCTCGCAAACTTCATGGTTCCAGGAAAAATGGTTCCAGGTATGGGTGGAGCTATGGATTTAGTTAGTGGAGCAAAAAAAGTAATTATTGCGATGATGCACACAGCTAAAGGAGAGCAAAAAATATTAAAGAAATGTAAATTGCCACTTACAGCTGCAGGTAAGGTTAGTCTTATTGTTACAGAAATGGGAGTTATGGAAGTAACAAAAAATGGTCTTGTACTTAGAGAAATTGCTGAAGGAATAACTGTTGAAGATGTAATAGCAGCTACTGAGGCTGAGTTAGTAATTGATGAAAATTTAAAGGTAATGGAAGCATAGGAACAATTAGAAAAACTACATTGGATAAAAGCGCTAGAGGACAAATGACAGAGGACGGAGGACAGAGGACAGTGAAGGAAAGTTTTCTTCCTTACGTCAGAAAACTAAATTTATTTTTTAGGCTTGTTTTGCTAATCTATATAAATTAAAGATTTTTCGTAGTGTAGCGGAGAAAAATCCTCCTTCATTGTCCTCTGTCAAATGTCCTCTGTCCTCTAAAATGTTTTTGTAAGTTAAATGTTATTATTGGATATATATAGGAGGATAAAAATGAAAGAAGTAGTTATTGTAAGTGCAGTAAGAACTGCAGTTGGAAAATTTGGAGGAGCTTTAAAAGACGTTCCAGCAGCAGAATTAGGGGCTATAGTTATTAAAGAAGCACTTAGTAGAGCAAGCGTTAAACCGGAATTAGTTGATGAAGTAGTAATGGGAAATGTTGTTCAGGCAGGTCTTGGACAAAACGTTGCAAGACAAGCTGTAATTAAGGCTGGTCTGCCAGAAGAGGTTCCTGCATTTACTTTAAACAAAGTTTGTGGTTCAGGATTAAGAGCAGTTAGCTTAGCGGCACAAATGATAAAGGCTGGAGATGCAGAGGTTGTAATAGCTGGCGGTATGGAAAACATGTCAGCAGCACCCTATGTACTGCAAGCTGCAAGATGGGGACAAAGAATGGGCAATGGAGCCATTGTAGATACAATGGTAAATGATGCTCTTACAGATGCATTTCAAGGATATCATATGGGAATCACTGCAGAAAATATAGCTGAGAGATGGAAGCTAACAAGAGAAATGCAGGATGAATTTGCAGCAGCATCTCAACAGAAGGCAGAAGTTGCTATAAGAGAAGGACGATTTAAAGATGAAATAGTTCCTGTAGTTATAAAAACTAGAAAAGGTGAAGTAGTATTTGATACAGATGAGTTCCCTAGATTCGGAACAACTGCAGAATCTTTAGCAAAGTTAAAACCAGCCTTTAAAAAAGAGGGAACTGTTACAGCTGGAAATGCTTCAGGGATAAACGATGGGGCAGCAGCTATGGTTATTATGAGTGCTGAAAAAGCAGAAGAGCTTGGATTAAAACCAATGGCTAAAATAACTTCCTATGGATCAAAGGGATTGGATCCAGCTATTATGGGATATGGACCATTTCATGCAACAAAGAAGGCTCTAGAAAAAGCAAATCTAACAATAGAAGATATAGACTTAATAGAAGCAAATGAAGCTTTTGCGGCTCAGAGTTTAGCAGTAGCAAAAGACTTAAATTTTGATATGAGCAAAGTTAACGTAAATGGAGGAGCTATTGCAATAGGACATCCAGTTGGATGTTCAGGAGCAAGAATACTTACTACGCTATTATATGAGATGGGAAAAAGAGAATCCAAGTATGGACTAGCAACTTTATGTATAGGTGGTGGAATGGGCACCGCTATAATAGTCGAAAGATACTAAAACTTAGTTTCGGCTAAAATTCTTATTTACAAGAAAATCAATAAGTATGATAATATACATATGAATTTTTAGAGTTTAAAGAATTAAGGTTTGGAGGAGATTCTAATACGAAATTTTAGTATGCGTTACAGACTTATGATTATTTTAGCGCTTGCAGTTACATTGCCATTAATAATAAGTGGGTATATATTAATTCATCGTGCTGAACAAGCTATGAACTCGGAGAAAGAGAGTAAGCTTTTGGGTATAGCAAAGGCACTAGATGCAAATATGTCAGGAGATTTTCAATCTTTAATTCCTTTAAACGATAAAAATGCTTCTCGAGACCAAAAGGTACGAATACTTAATCAAAAGTTGTCTGGAATTACAGAGAAAATTGTTTTAGGGAATCCAGGTGTAGGAGCAGGGTACTATTCTAGGGAACTTGATTGCATTATTACATATGCTCCAAGTTCTGAATATAGTTCAACCGTTGGAGAATCAATTAGCAAAGAACATTTAGGGCGACAGGTTATGGCAAAAGGGATAGCTATGACTGCAAGTGGAAAAATGGTCAGAGGAAACATTTTAAATGTTATGGTTCCAATTATACGTAATAATCAGGTAGTTGGATATGCATGGGCCAATGAAATGACTAAGAGCATAGATAGTCAAATAAAAGCTATGGAAGCTGTAATGTATCTGGCCTTGGCCATTGCCTTAATATTGGGGCTCAGTATCAGTATGCCTTTAGCAAATAGAGTTTCTAACTCTGTTCATGGCATTATTCAAGGATTACTTAGTCTTCGTACTGATTTAGGATATAGATTGCCAGAAACTGATGGAGAATTTGGAGAGATTGCTTCTGCTATTAATGGAATGGCTCAAAGTTTAATGAATACTCGTTCGCATACAGAAATTATTATTGAGAGTATGGTAGACGGAATTATTACCATTGACTATGATAAGAAAGTAATGGCTATAAATAATGCTGCCAAATCTATTATGAGATTAAATGAAGATGTAATTGGTGTTGACTATACCAATCTTTTTTCTAGCAATGAAGATGTTTTCAATATACTTTTAGAGACTTTAACAACAGGCCAAAATTTTATTGGTTATGAAGTTGAATTTGCACGCTGCGATGGAACTATAGTACCTATTAGCGTTAGCACTTCCATGTTGCATAATAATAAAAATGTATTAGGTGTAGTTGTGGTCTTTAAAGATTTATCAGAACATAAAGCTTTTGAGGACAGAGTAAGAAGAGTCGATCGTCTTGCGGCAGTTGGTGAATTAGCAGCTGGTGTTGCGCATGAAATCCGTAATCCTTTATCTGCTATTTTAGGTATTGTACAAATCTTAGCAGATGAATTGCCAAAGGAACATTCTTCAAGAGCATTTGGAGATATTGCATTGAAAGAAGTTGAAAGACTTAATGTTATAATTGAAGATCTATTGTATTTCGCTAAACCTTCAAAACAGTGTGTAACGCGTGTAAACATAAACGAACTTGTTTCAGATGCACTTTCTTTACTTAATCCAAGTTTAAAAAAAGATATTGTTATATTAGAAAAATACTTAGATTTATCAATTGATGACATTCTTGTTGATGCTCAGCTTATAAAACAAGTTTTGGTTAATTTACTGCTTAATGCAGTACAAGCTCTTCCAACAAAAGGAGGAAAAATTACAGTTAAAACTCAAAAAAGATCTGATGGACTTGAGATCATAGTAGAAGATACAGGAAAAGGAATAGATCAAGAAAGTCTACCTAAAATTTTCGACCCTTTCTTTACTACTAAGGATACAGGAACTGGATTAGGACTTGCTGTAAGCAATAAAATTATAGAGATTCACCATGGATATATTCGTGCTGAGAGTATCGTTGGTGTTGGAAGTACATTTGCAATTTATCTACCATATGAAAAATTGCAATATAAGAAAGGGGGAAGCACAACATGTCAGAAAACGGGCGTATTTTAATAGCTGACGATGAGATAAGTTTGAGAATGGTACTCCAAACAGCTTTAAGTAAAGTTGGATACCAAGTGGATACCGCTCAAAATGGGAAAGAGGCGCTCGATATGTCTAAGGAAAATAATTATGATTTAGCTATTCTTGACATACGTATGCCAGAGATGGATGGGTTACAGGCCTTTTACGAAATTCACAAGATTAGACCTAATCTGCCAATTATTTTTATGACTGCATTCGGAAGTTCTGAAATTGCAGTTGATGCAATGAAACAGGGAGCTTACGATTATATATTAAAGCCTTTTAATCTTGAAGAGGTTAAAATTATTGTGAATAGAGCGATTCGTATGCAGCAGTTAACAAGAGAGGTAATATATCTTGAACAAGAAGTAAGAGAAAAAAACATGATGCCGGCTGTTCCAGAAAAAATTGTTGGAGAAAGTCCAAAGATTCAAGAAATATATAAGGTTATAGGCAGAGTTGCTAATTCGAAAGCTACTGTATTGATAACTGGGGAAAGTGGAACAGGTAAAGGTATGATTGCTAAAACAATTCATTATGCTAGTGATAGGCGGGATAATCCCTTTATTCAAGTAAATTGTGGATCAATTCCAGAAGGATTGCTAGAAAGTGAAATATTTGGTCACGAGAAAGGGGCGTTTACAGGTGCTCTTTTTCAAAAGCCAGGTAAATTTGAATTAGCAGAAGGAGGAACTCTTTTTTTAGATGAGATTGGAGAAATGAGTCCAAGCCTTCAGGTGAAACTTCTTCGAGTTTTACAAGAAAAAGAATTTGAACGTGTTGGGGGAACAAAAACATTTCACACCAATGTACGCATTATTGCAGCAACTAATCGTGATCTCACTAAAGAAATATCAGAAAATCACTTTAGAAAAGATTTGTATTATAGGTTAAATGTAGTTTCAATATGTCTTCCTTCACTTTGTGAAAGAGGAGAAGACATAATCTTGTTATCTGATTACTTTTTAAAACGTTTCTCGGCAGAAATAGGGAGAATTGGAATGTTTTTTGCACCAGAAGTTTTGGATGTTTTTCGAAATTATTCTTGGCCAGGAAATATAAGAGAACTAGAAAATGCAGTGGAGCACGCTATTATAATGAGCAGTACGCCCGTTATTTTGCCAGAGCATCTTCCACCTAGTATAAAGATAGAAGAAATAGAAGAAAATACTGAGATGCCTGAAGAGACTGGTTACTTCAAACCTTTGAGAGAAGTATTGTTAGAAGCTGAAAAACGTCATATATCTGAAGCTATACAGCGGGCAGGTGGAAATCATACACATGCGGCAAAACTTCTTCAGATCTCACGAAGAGCCCTTCTTTATAAAATCAATGAGAATAATCTTGGTTAAGAATTAAATATAATATTTATACAATAGAAATCCCTTAATTTCAAGGGATTTTAATACTTTTTGGAGATTTTAAAATATAGAGACCCAAAACATAAAGTTGATTTACACTCCGGGATATGTTTCCAAGCTTTCGGCACTATAAAAACTTTTGTCAATCTAAAGCTCAACACTTTGGAAATACATATTTTCGTATAAATCAACTTTATGTTTTGGTTATCTAAGTGAAAGAGATCCTTAATAAAGCAGTCTCAATGAATATTAATAAAATTCAATCATGATAAGTTACTTGAATCAATATCATAGTCATGAAAATATGCTTCTAATTTTTGTTTTGATGATTTTAACAGTTCGATTATATTCTGCAGTTTTTCTTCTGAAAAACGAAAGGTTGGAATGCATACACTTAAAGCAGCGATAATTTGTTCTTTATTACATAAAGATATTCCAACACAGTTTACAAGTGGAGTCGATTCTTCATGTTCTATTGCATATCCTCTAGCGCGAGTGTCATCTAATTCTTTAAATAATTTATCAAAATCAGTAATAGTATTTGGTGTAATAGCTGTCAGGCCTTTTGGATATAATCTATATATTTCTTCTCTTGACTTTTCTGCAAGTATAGCGCGACCTATTGCAGTACAGTATAGTGGAAGCTGTTTGCCAACATAAGATACAAGACGAATTGGTTCAGATGAATCTTCTTTTGCAATATAAAGTAAATTGCTTCTAGTTTGTATACCAAGCTGACATGTCTCATTACTCATGGAAACTATATATTTCATTTCTATTTTTATTAATTCTAAAGTATTCATATGTTTACTATATGATGATCCAACTGAAAAAGTAGCAATACCAATGAAATATTTTGAAGTTTCCTTTTGCATATAAATAAACTTTCTTGATGCCATAGTATGTAACAATGGCATGATGCTACTTTTAGGAGCACCTAGTGCTTTTGATAACTCTGTTAATGTCATTCCCTCACTATTTGTAGATAGAAGTTCAAGTATATCTAGTACACGTTCTGTTGGTCTATGTTCAGTAGATGTCATAATTATTCACCTATTTATCCATATATTTTTTATTAATATTATATCAAAATGAAAATAATATTTCTATAATATGTATTTTAGTCTATTTTACTAACTTAAACAAGTTAAAAATTGATTACTCATATTTATAACAAATTTTGCATTAAAGTCAAAATAGAGATTGACATAAACATAAAAAAGTGGTAATTTTAATCATGATAGTACTTATTTACAAACCGAGTACGTAAATACGCACAAAATGTAAAGAAAATTAAAGTACATGCGTTATAATGCAAATACTATTTCTATGAAAAATTTAATAATGAGTGGAGGAAAGTTATGATTTATTATGTACCGCCAATTAATTTAATTGGAAAAGGAAGTTTAAGTGATGCTGGGAATCAGATTAAGGGAATGGGATGCAAAAAAGCTTTCATTTCAACTGACAAATTTTTAACTAAGAATGGAACTGTAGAAAAAGTAACAAAAATACTTGAGGATGTTGGAGTTGATTATGTTGTCTATAATGAAGCAAAACCAAATCCTACAGTAAAAAACGTTGAAGATGGCCTGAAAATTTTAAAAAAAGAGAATTGTGATATTGTAATAAGCATTGGAGGTGGTTCGCCACAAGATTGTGGAAAAGCAATTGCCGTATTAGCAACAAATGGTGGAAAGATAAACGACTATGAAGGAATAAATAAAACTTCTAAAAAATCTTTGCCGATCGTGGCAATTGCAACTACTGCAGGGACTTCCGCTGAAGTTACAATCAATTATGTTATTACAGATGAAGAACGTCATGTCAAGATGATAATGGTAGATAACAATGCTTTAGCAGTTATGACTATAAATGATCCAGAACTTATGGTAAGCATGCCGCCAGCTCTAACTGCTGCTACTGGTATGGATGCGTTGACACATGCTGTTGAGGCAGTTGTTGCAAATGGTGCTAATGATGTAACGGATGCTACAGCACTATATTCGATTAAGGAAATATTTGAGTTTTTACCTAGAGCAGTAAAAAATGGACAAGATATCGAAGCTAGAGAACAAATGTGTTATGCATGTTATTTAAATGGTATCGCATTTAGTAATGCAGGCTTAGGTAATGTTCATGCAATGGCGCATCAGCTTGGAGGATTGTATGATTTACCTCATGGTGTTTGTAATGCAATTCTTTTACCAGTAGTTGAGGAAGAAAATGCCAAAGGAGCGCCTAAGAAATTTAGGATTATAGCTGAAACAATAGGATATGATTTAAATAATAAAACAGACGAAGAATGTGTAGACTACGTAATAAAACGTATTAAGAACTTATCTGAAGAAGTTGGAATCCCAAAATCATTAAGAGAAGTTGGTGTTTCTAATCCAGACTTTGATACATTAGCTGAAAATGCTATGAAAGATGCTTGTGCTGGTGCAAATCCAGTATTTTTCAGTAAAGAAAAACTAATAGAATTATTTAAGAAAATTGCTTAGACAAATTTGAAAATGTATCACATTAGATGAGGAGGAGTAAGACTGTGGAGAGAAGTAAGAAAATTCTTTGTGGATTACAGAACCAATATTACAGGGCTACGTGGAAATCAATGGGATTCTCAACAGATGATTTAAAAAGACCTATGATAGGAATTGCCAATGCATGGAGTGAATGTGTTCCTGGTCATTTTAATTTGCGTCAAGTTGCACAACGAGTGAAAGATGGCATATATCGTGCAGGTGCGACACCAGTTGAGTTTGGAGTGATCGGCGGATGTGATGGTATGGGACAAGGGCATGATGGAATGCATTATATTCTTCCGTCAAGAGAACTTATTGCAAACTCAGTTGAGTCTATGGCTCAAATTAATTTATTCGATGGTATTGTGTTATTAGGTTCTTGTGACAAGATTGTACCAGGAATGTTGATGGCAGCAGCAAGACTTAATATACCGTGTATATTGTTACCAGGAGGTCCTATGGAAGGCGGTATTGTATTTGATGGACGTAAGTCGGATCAAACTTCAAGTACGGAAGCTTATGGGATGCTAACTGCTAATAAAATTACAGAGAAAGAATATGTATCTTTAGAAAACCTTGCGTGTCCTACTTGTGGTTCATGCTCGTATTTGGGAACTGCAAATACAATGTGCTCATTATCTGAAGCATTGGGTATGACATTACCAGATGGAGGTATAATACCGGCAGCATCTGCAGCACGTCTTGCTATTGCAGAAAAAACAGGCATTAAGATTGTTGACTTGGTAGAGAGAGGAATTACAGCTCGTAACATTATTACAGAAGAAAGCGTGAGAAATGCAATTAAGATATGCCTTTCAATGAGTGGTAGTACAAACGCTGTAATGCATCTTACAGCTATTGCTCATGAGGCTGAATTAGACATTAATGTACTAGATGAATTTGATAAGTTATCAAAGACAACACCTCAGCTTGCCAAAATTAATCCTGCATCTGAATATAATATGATTGATTTTTATCAAGCAGGTGGAGTTATAAAGTTAATGGAAGAAATGAGGACAATTATTGATACTAACCAAATGACTGTGACATGCCATACGGTATCGGAAAATATCAAAGAACATATATATCAATATCCAGAAAATCCAAATATAATCAAAACCATGCAGGAACCATTCGGATATGAAGGTGGAGTTGCTGTACTTCGTGGAAATATTGCACCTGATACTGGGATTACAAAACCAGGAGCATTCGACAAGAGTTTACATCATTTCATAGGAGAAGCTATTTGCTTTAATTCAGAAGAAGAGGCAGAAGAAGCAATTTTAGAAGGTAAAATACATCCAGGTCATGTAGTTGTAATTCGTTATGAAGGACCGAAGGGTGGACCTGGTATGCGTGAAATGTATAAAGCAATGAAATATTTATATGGTCGTGGATTGTCAAAATCTACAGCATTAATAACAGATGGACGTTTTAGTGGAACGAACAATGGGTGTTTTGTTGGTCATATATCTCCAGAAGCAGCAGAAGGTGGTCCAATAGCAATTATAAAAGATGGAGATAAAATAGAAATTGATGTTGAAAAACGTAGTTTAGATCTAATGGTAGGTGAAGAAGAAATAATTAGTAGATTAAAAGAGTGGAAACGCCCAGAACCAAAATTCAAGAGAGGATATTTAGGATTATATTGTAAGATTGCAGCATCGGGTTCTGAGGGAGCAATCATGAAATATGATGACCTTTAAGGCAATTTATGCTTTAGAATTTATGTCTAATAATTCTGAAAGATAATTAGCACAAATTTTGTGCTAATAGAGAAATTCAGAATTTTAATTAGCTATATATAATTTAATAATCAAGAAAGGATATTTTAATATGTATAAAATAATTACCCCTGTGGTAACAATCTTTGATGAACATGAAAATCCAGATTATGAGGCAAATAAAAAAGTTATTGATTTTTTAATTGAAGGAGGTGTAGATGGTATTCTTGTCCTTGGTTCAACTGGAGAATTCACAGGCCTAACGAAGAAGGAAAAAGGTGACTTTTTTAAGTTTTATTCAGAATATACTAATGGACGTGTTGAATTATATGCAGGTACAGGGTGTATGAATTTTGAGGATACAGTAGAATTATCTAATGAAATACATTCTATGGGATATACTGCAGCTATGGTTATCGGACCATATTATTATGGATTAGATCAGGAGAAAATATTTATTTTTTATAATACTTTGGCTAAAGCATTGAATGGAGAATTATATATTTATAATTTTCCTGCTAGAACAGGACATTCTATTACACCGCAAACAGTTAGAAAGCTTTTAGAAGAAAACAACAATATTGTTGGAATAAAAGATTCTGTTTCAGAGCCAAATCATACAAATTTGATTTGTCTTGAAGCAGAAGGACATGCATTTACTGCGTATTCTGGATTTGACGATCAATTCCTTTACAATATTTCATCTGGTGGTAATGGATGTATTGGAGGTCTTTCTAATATTGTTCCAGAGATATGGAGTGATTTGGTTAAATCTACTAATAATAAGGACTTTGATAGATCATTACGCTTGTCTCATTTGATTCATAAGCTTATGCCACTTTATGATATGGATTCAAATTTTTCTCTTTTATTTAAAAAGTTAATGGTGCATCGTGGAATAGGGATTTCCACAAGGGCTATTTTTCCATTTGATCAGATACAAGAAGAAACATATAAAAAGGCAGAGAGGCTTTTAGACAATGTAATTGAAGAGTACAACAGATTATAATAGGAGCCTATACGTTAAAAGTTGAAATATTCAATTTATATCATGATTATATTTAAAACTTAAGGAGAACCTTCTTTATGGTTTTCCTTGAGAAAAGTTATGAGGGAGGACGTAAATTAATTATGAGTTATATTAATGATAAAAAGATTCCAAATGAACGATGGAAACATATTATTCCACCATGTATTCTTGTATATATAGTTGCATTTATGGATCGTACCAACATAAGTTTTGCAATAGCCGGAGGAATGGACAAAGCTTTAGGTATGACTTCAACTATAGCTGGATTAGCTTCGGGAATATTTTTCGTTGGATATATGATACTTCAAATTCCTGGCGGAAATTATGCTGAGAAGAAAAGTGCGAAAAAATTTATAAGCATATCGCTTATTGCATGGGCGGTGCTTTCAGTAGCAAGTGGATTTGTAACTTCAACCTGGCAACTTTTGGTTTTAAGATTCTTACTTGGAGTTGGAGAAGGAGGAGTATGGCCGGCAGTTCTTGTTATCATTTCTCACTGGTTTCCAAATAAAGAACGTGGAAGAGCAAACGGATTTTTTATGATGAATTTTGCTATAGCATCTATTATTACAGGACCTATATCGGGCTGGATTATATCGTTTTCAAGTTGGAGATGGGTGTTTATAATTGAGGGATGTTTAGCGCTTATACTTATACTAATATGGTATCCATTAATAAGTGATCGTCCTGAGAATGCAAAGTGGATATCTGAAGAAGAAAAAGATTGGATTATAAATAGCTTAAAAGAAGAACAATCTAGAATAAAAAGTAGTAATAAGACTTCTAACAATGGCAATAGTATTTATTCAAATTTAGAATTGTGGAAACTTACTTCAAGTTATTTCTGTTATCAAGTAGGAATATATGGCTTCTTTTTATGGCTTCCAACATTGATAAAACAGCTTACAAATTCGGGAATAAGTAAAATAGGTATTTTATCTGCTTTTCCTTATATTGGAACACTTTTTGGAATATGGATTTTCTCAGTTTTATCAGATAAGACTATGAATCGTAAGCTCTTTACAGCATTACCTATGCTTGGATTAGCAATATCATTATTTTTATCTGTTCAATTTAAAAGCAACATGTGGGTTTCATATACATTTTTGATACTATGTGGATTTTTCTTACAAGGATATAACAGTAGTTTTTGGTCGATGCCTCCTCTTATTTTTAGTTCAGATGAAGCTGGCGGTGCACGTGGATTTATAAATGCATTAGGAAATTTAGGCGGATTCGTAGGACCATATTTTGTAGGATGGTTAACTGTTGCTGTAAATTCTAATGTAAGTATATACTTTTTAACAATTGCTATAATAATAGGATGCCTAATTAATGCATCAATTAAATTTGATAAAAAAACAAATTCAAATACATTAAACAGTTCAGAAAGCTTTTAGAATTGTTGCTAATGTAACTTTAAAGGAATTAATGATGTTATAGAGAAAATTAAATCAGGACAAAAATTAAATAAACAAGTGGCGATCGTGAGTAACTATACACATCGCCACTTGTTTATTTAACTTAGTACAAATTACTCTCCATCTTCTCCTCCAGGGCCATCACGTCTTGGGCGTGATGATTCTGGAAGAGGTTCAACATTTTTATATTTACTAGAGATAGGGAATTTACTCTGATTGGTAGAACTTGAAAAATCATTTTTTTTCTCTGAATCAAAGTCAATGTTTTTATTATCCATTTTATAATCACCACCTCTTAAATTATTTTGTACAGATAATAAGTTTTTATGTTATCAAAAAAAGTATCTTCTAAAAATAATGAAGATACTTTTGATTTAATCAGCTATGCTGACACTAATTCTGATTCTGAATCCCACTTTGGCTCTGGACCTCTTAAATAGGATAGAATAGCAGCTAGTACACTAAAACCAAATGAGATACCGAAGGCTAGTCTAAGACCACCAATAAACTTTCCTATAGCAATACCTTGGGCACCAACCTGAGTTCCTACAAATAAAGCTTGCATTGCTTCTGGAGTAACACTGGAAGATATTATAGCCATAGAGAGAGCTATGCTTATTACGCTTCCAGAAGTATTTAACATAGTTCTGACCCCTGCGGCAACACCTCTTTTATCTGCTGGTACAGCTCCCATAATTGCATTAGTATTAGGTGAAAAGAATAATCCCGAACCAAGTCCCATAATTAGCATATATATAATAAGCAGTGTAATTGAAGTATTTGAGTTTATAGTCATAAAGCCTATAAGTCCAACAGCTGAAATAAGTAGTCCTATGGAACTTAAGGTTCTTGATCCATATTTATCAGAAAGTATTCCGCTTATTGGAGAAATAATAACCATAGAAATAGCTAATGGAGTTAAGTATATTCCTGCTAAAATTGGATCCATGTCTTTAATTCCTTGTAGATAGAATACAAGTAAGAAGGTGACTGCTCCTCTTGCTACACCATTAAAGAAATTACTTGCATTTGCAAAAGCTAGTATTCTCGTATTTAAAAGTCTTAAATCGATCATTGGATACTCTGCTTTTCTTTCAACTTTAACAAATATAAACATAAGAATTATTGCAGCTATTAGCAGGCCAATGACCACAACATTTAACCATCCTAAGAAACTGCCTAGTGTTAGAGAAACTAATAATGACATTATTCCAATAGTGAAAACAAAAGTGCCAAGACAATCAAATTTTTGTTTTTCAGGTAACTTAGTTAATTCTTTCAGTTGAATTGCAGCCCATAGAGTTCCTAAAATTCCAATTGGAATATTTACATAGAAAATGCTCCTCCAACCAAAGTTAACTAAGAAACCACCTAAAATAGGTCCGATGACATTAGCTACACTAATAACCATACTATTGATACCAAGAGCTTTTCCTAATTCGTTTTTTGGAAACGCATCAGTAACTATTGCAGTACTATTTGCTACCATTAATGAACCGCCAATACCTTGAACTAATCTGTAAATTAATAATTGCATACCTGTATGTGATAGAGAGCATAAAAAAGATGCTATAGTAAAAATAGCAAATCCACTAACATACAATTTCTTTCTCCCTATTATATCTGCAGCTCTTCCTATTGATGGTACAAGTATAGTGAGTATTAATAAATATCCCATAAGGATCCATGTAACTATTCCCATGCCTGCATTTAAATCTTTCATCATAATTGGTAGAGCTATAACTAAAGTACTACCGCTCATAACGGATAGCAAGGCACCTAAGGTAGTGCAACTTAATGCAATCCATTTGTATCTACTATTGTTCATTCTTATTCCTCCTGTATTTGGTTCAGTATTGAATTTAATTTTACTAAGTGATCATTACATTTTTCTTCAACTCTTTTTAATATTTGTTCTCTTTCTTTTACAAGGTTGACCAACTCAATGATTTTTGACATTGAATCTTTTATATCGTCAATATCTGTCTGTTTACCTTCAAAAATATCATTTAAAGCTTTTTTTAATTTTATTATTCGTTTAACTTCAGCTAAATTTAATCCCAGTTTAATTCGCAAATCCTTAATTTCTTTTATAGTATTAATTTCTTTTTCAGTGTATAGCCTATAACCTGAATCAGTTCTGATGGTAGTATATAATTCCATGTCCTCATAATATCTAATAGTCCTTTTAGTAAGTTCAGTGATTTTTGCTACTTCATCAATTTGATAATACTTCACGTCCATTATCATGCCTCCTAAATTACATTCTATATATTAATTAACATTAACGTTAATGTCAATGTTAACTAATCATAGTAAAAACGATTTCTTTATTATCTATTTAGTTCAAATCCTAAATTTTATTGAGTATTAATTGTATTCAAGTTAATTTGCTGCTAAGTGATACAGATTATACGTTTCTTTATGTGGTCAAAAGCATAAGATTGTGCTAATATATTTAGATAATAATCGTTACTAATGTTATTTTTCTTTTAAGTTTTAGTAGATAAAGAGATGCTATATTTTAGTGCAGAAGATTTTTATTTTTATAAGAATCTTTGGCCAACCAGTAAAGAATTAATTATTTCACTTGGAGGTATATATGAGAGTTATTAGTGTCTCAAACCTAAAGGGAGATGAAATCCTTGGAAAGCAGATTTACGACGAATTAGGTAGAGTTTTACTTAATGTTGGAGTAAAATTAAAACCATATTATATTGATAAAATTAAAGAATTGGGAATTAGTTCAGTATATGTTGATGATGATATATCAAAAAATGTAATTATTGAAGAAAGTATTTCTGACAAGACAAGACAGATGAGCAAACATGCTGTTAAGGAAATGATAGAGAGTCATTGTCGTGAAGGAAAAACTGATAATAGTAGTGTTATGAAGTCGGTGAACTCAGTGATTGAGGATGTATTATCAAACAAAAATGTTTTGATAAATGTTGCAGAAATAAGTGCAAGTGATAATAATATATATTCCCACTCGGTAAATGTCTGCGTATTGTCTACAATAATAGGAACCCATATGGGATATAGTATGTTAAAGCTTAAAGACATAGCAGCAGGCGCATTACTACATGATATAGGTAAAATAAAAATTACGAATGATAAGAAGCTTTTAGAAAAGTTTAAAAATAAGGAAGAGTTAGATGAATACGCTAGGCTGATGCATCCAAAGGTTGGCTATGACTTTTTAGGAGACCAGTATATTTGGAATGCGTCTGTTAAGGTAGTTGCGTTAATGCATCATGAAAGAAGTGATGGCAGTGGATATCCTTTAAAATTACAAGGTGATGAAATAAACAAAATTGCAAAGATAGTGTCTATATGTGATGTGTTTGATAACTTGATATCAGGTAGAAATAGGTCAAAAAGTAAACCTGTACATGAAGTTATTGAATATCTTATAGGTATGAGTAACATTTATTTTGATGCGGAAATAGTTAAAAAGTTCACTATGAACATAGCTGCTTTTCCAACAGGGAGCGGAGTTATTCTAAGTTCAAATGAAAAGTGTTTAGTAGTAAAGCAAAACAATTCAATGCCAACGAGACCTGTGGTAAAAGTTATATATGATAAGGATGGAAAGTTACTTTTAGAGCCTTATGAAATTGATTTGTTAAAAGAACTAACTATTTTTATTACAGAAACCTGTGAACTTTAAAATTAGGGAGGATTTTATGGGGAGTGAAGACAATTGCACAAATATTAAGTATTCCAATGATTGTCTGAAATTAATTAACAATACTTTCCAGAAGCTTTTAGATTTAGATAGTATTAATTATCAGATTGAGCTAGAAAAATCATTGGAAGAAATCGGCTCATTTTTTGATCTGGATAGAATTTATATCTATTATTTTTCTAAAGACCCTACTTTTATGCAAATAGAATCTCAATGGAATAAGATAGGTATAAGTCCTAAAAGAGAAACTCAAGAGGAAGAGGTAGTTTATACTCTTCCATGGTTAATTCGCAAGATTAAGAGTAATAATTTTGTTGCAATAAACAATTTAGAGGAATTTCCTGCTGAAGCAATATTTGAAGTTGAAGCTTTTTTAAAAGAAGGAGTAAAGGCTTTTCTTATAATTCCATTAAGAAGTGAAAATAAGTTGACTGGATTTGTAGGATATGAAAGTTTGTCAAAATCTGTGGCATGGGAAGAGGATGAAATCGAGGTATTAAGAGATATTTCGAAGGCTTTTTCATATACAAGATCAAAGATTTTAAAGGAAAAGTCATATGAGGCGATAATTAATGGACAGGCTATTTTACTTAATAATTCAGAATCACAGATATGGGCTTTAAGTAATGTTACTTCTTATGTAACTGCCAATGAAGCTCATGCAAAGTTTTTTGGAAAGAAGAAAAGTGATTTAGAATATCAGGACTTATACGATATATTTGATATAGAAACTGCAAATAAGTTTTCTGAAAACAATTGGGAATTATTTCAAAAGAATGAGCCAGGAGAAAAAGAGCTTGAGATTAAAAACTTTCAAGGTGAAAATAGGTTGCTTAAAATCAAAAGTAAGCCTGAGAGGGATGAGAGTGGTAACATTAAGTATCTTGTATGTACTGCCGATGATATTACAGAACAGAGGCTTGCTGAAACTGAACTATATAAGGCAAAAGAGCAAGCAGAAGCAGCAAGTATCGCTAAAGGTCAATTTCTTGCAAATATGTCTCACGAAATAAGGACACCAATGAACGGGATATTTGGATTTCTTGAGTTATTGGAATCTACCAATCTATCTTTAGAACAAAAAGAGTTTATACGTGAAGCAAAATCTGCTTCGGAGGTATTATTACATATTATTAATGATATATTGGATTTTTCAAAGATTGAAGCTGGGAAACTAACTATGGAAAAGATTGGGTTCAATTTGAGAAATACCATTGAAGATGCTGTTTCACTCCTTGTCCCTAAGGCGGCAGAGAAGGGCCTTGAACTTTATACTATGATCAAAGCAGGTGTACCTGAAGAAGTCGTCGGAGATCCATCAAGACTGAGACAAATATTAAATAACCTTATAAGCAATGCAGTAAAATTTACTAAGCATGGAGAGATTTCTATTACAGCTGATTATTTAGGAGAAGAAAATGGACTAGCAGTACTTAATTTTGAAGTAATGGATACTGGGATTGGAATTCATAAGGGGAATATTAACAAGATTTTTCAATCTTTCATTCAAGCAGATGCTTCTACAACTAGAAAGTATGGAGGAACAGGACTTGGCCTAGCCATATCTAGTGAATTAGTCAAAATGATGGGCGGAGAAATTCGTGTTAAAAGTACATTGGGGAAAGGGTCTACATTTGAATTTGATGTAAAACTAAAAGTTGTAAAAGGAGCCTCACAGGAGAAATTTGCCTTTGAAAAGCTTGATGGTGTAAATATTTTAGTAGTCGATGATAATACAAATAATAGAAAAATTGTTAGTTCATATCTTCAAGGAACTGGATTTAAGATATTTGAGGCAAAGGATGCTGCCAGTGCCATTACCACAATTCTTTCAAATGCAAATACTAAAAACAAAATAAGTATTGCTATTATAGATTATAAAATGCCAGATATGAATGCTTATGAACTTGCAACTACATTAAAAACAATGCCGTTCACAAAAGATATTAAATTAATACTCTTGGCCTCTCTAACTCAAAAAGGAGATGCTAGGATTGCAAAAGAGCATGGATTTTCATCGTATTTGGGCAAGCCAGTAAGAAGAGATGATTTACTTGGGTGTATTGCTATAGTATTGGGGCTTAAAAAAGAAGACAAAGAAGAAAAGCAAGTTATAACGAAACACATAGTTAAGGAAATTAAAAATACATTGAAACCAAGGATTTTGTTGGTTGAAGACAATGTAATGAATAGTAAGATCGTTATAAGTATGCTTAAAACCCATAATATGACTTGTGATGTGGCAGTGGATGGCTGTGAAGCATTAAAAGCAGTGTCAGAAAAAGATTATGATATTGTTTTTATGGATTGCCAGATGCCTATTATGGATGGATACGAATGTACATCTAAAATAAGGCTCTTAGAAGGAGATAAAAAGCATACTATAATTATTGCAATGACTGCTAATGCCATGGAAGGTGATTTAGAGAAATGTATTGAATCGGGAATGGACGATTATATCAGTAAGCCTATTAATTTTGACATTATGTTTAGTATGATAGAAGCGAATACCAAAGATAGAGGGCTTGTAGATGGTTATAATAACATGATAGATAATAACATTCATTACTTAATTGAAGGCACAGGACTTGAAAAAGATGATGCTAAAGAACTACTTGAAGAATATATAAAATATCTACCTGACTTATTAAGAGGTATTAAAGAGTCTATTGACAACAATGACTTTGATAAATTAGTGGATTTGACTCATGAACTGAAAGGTTCTTCTGGAACTCTGAGAGTAGTTTCTATTTATAAATTAGCAGTAAAGCTAGAAGAGGCAGCTTCAAAAAAAGAAACAGATGAATGTGTTAGACTTTTTGATGAAATAAAAGATCTGTTTCACTAGAATATATTAAAAAATCAGGTGTATAAGGGAGTTTTTAATATGAAAAAGGTATTAATAGTTGATAATTCATCATATATGAGAATGTTTGTAAAAAAGATTATTGAAAAAAAAGGCATTTATAACATATTTGAAGCTTCAGACAAAGAAGACGCAATAGAGACCTTCAAATTTGCAAAACCAGATATTGTAATTTTAGATTTGAATATGTCTGAGCTTAAGATGGATGGTATTCATGTATTGACGGATATAATGAAAATTGATCCTGAAGCAGTTGTAATCGTTATGTCAGCAGTAGGACACCAACAAGTGAAAGATGAGTGCATAGCCCTGGGTGCTAGAAGTTACATTAGAAAACCTATCAATACAGAAACCTTATTAAAGACATTAGCTTTATATTCGTAACAAAGTCTATGGAGATTGGATATTTGATGTCTTACTATATCAAAGAAGAAAAGAAATTATACCCATATGTTAGATTAATAAAAGAATGGTATAAACAACCAGTATTTTTATGTTATCAATTTAGATGACATAAAAATACTGGTTTTTATTTTAAGTAATGTTGTATTAAATAAAAGTTCAGATAAAGTTCAGCTTGAGCACAATTAAAAGACACAAAGGGATCGTATACTTAAAACATAGTAAATGAATGTAAAACCTTGATGAAAGAGAGTGTGTTTAAAATGATAAAAAAGAAAATGATGATATTAATTCTTTCTGCATGTTTAAGTGTAATGACCTTTGTTGGATGCGCTTTATCTTCGAGTTCAAATAGTACAGCATCAAATACAACAACAAATAGTGCTCAAAAAGATACACCTCCAGGTGGTGGAATAGGCAGCAATGGACCGACTATTACAGGAACAGCTGCCTACTCAGTTAGCGGTGAAACAGCTTCAAAATCTGGTGAAACCTATACTGCTACAAGTGCTAACCAATCCGGAGTTATGGCAAACAAAAGTGGTAATTTGACACTGTCAAATGCTACAATAAATAAAACAGGTGGAGATACTACTAGTGAGGATGAAAGTAATTTTTATGGATTGAATGCAGGTTTGGTTGCCAAGGCAGGAAGTAAAGTTATTATAAGTGGAAGCAAAATCAATACTTCTGCTGAGGGTTCCAACGGTATTTTTGCTACAGGTGATGGCTCTGTTATCAATGTTTCAGATACTACTATTAATACCACAAAGAATTCTTCACGTGGACTTGATGCTACGATGAATGGCACAGTAAATGCTACTAATGTGACAATCAATACAGCTGGTACACACTGTGCTTCAATTGCCACGGATAGAGGAAATGGAACAATCAATGTTAAGGGTGGTTCTATGGCAACTACAGGTAAAGATTCCCCTGGTATCTATTCCACAGGTAAAATCACAGTAGCTGATGCAACAATCAAAGCAACTGGTTCAGAGGCAGCAGTTGTAGAAGGGAAAAACTCCATTACATTGAATAATGTAAATATCTCAGGTGAAAAGACAAATGGTGTAATGCTTTATCAAAGTTTTTCTGGGGATGCTGAAACAGGAACGGCTTCCTTTACAATGACAGGAGGTTCATTATCTTCGAAAGCGGGTGCACTATTCTTCATAACGAATACTGATGCAGTTGCAAATATTAAAAATGTTGCAGTTACAAATACTACTGACACTCTTATCTCTGCAGGTGCTACAGAAAGATGGGGTACTAGTGGAAAGAATGGCGGAAAGTTTAACTTTACAGCAGATACTGAAACTTTAAGTGGTAAGGTTATTTGTGATAAAATTAGTTCAGTTTCAATGACTTTAAAGAATAATACTACCTTTACAGGCAGTATCAACACTGATAACAAACTGGCAAAAGTAACAATTAATCTTGATGCTACAAGCAAGTGGGTTGTAAATTCAGATTCTTATGTACAGGCTTTAGCTGACTCTGATTCTTCTTTGGCAAACATCCAGTCAAATGGACACACTATTTATTACGATGCAACAAACAGTGCTAACAGTTGGATTGGTGGTAAGACAATCACATTATCTGATGGTGGTAATCTTACTCCATTGAAGTAGAATTAATATATCTGATGAACTAAAGGTTTTTCGTAGTGCAGCGGAGAAAAATCCTCCGTTCACTGTCCTATGTCAATTGTCCTCTGTCCTCTAAAAAAATATTTAATTTGTGTTAACTGTTACCAATAAATATTTTTTATAAGTTAACTTTCTGTTTGGGTTATCTATAATGCTATAATAAAGACGGAGGTGAGTCTTGATGGCAAAAATACTGATATGTGATGACGAAAGCGGATTAAGAGCCGTACTTAAAAGATATGCTGTTTTTGAGGGCCATGAAGTGATGGAGGCCAGTGATGGTATGGAAGCTGTGGAAGCTTGTCGTAAGGAAAAGTTTAATATTATTATTATGGATATTATGATGCCAGAGCTTGATGGCTTTTCAGCAGTTAAAGAAATAAAGAAAATATATGATGTACCAGTTATTATGTTGTCTGCTCGTGGAGAAGAGTATGATAAAATTCATGGCTTTGAAATTGGTATTGATGACTACGTAGTTAAGCCATTTTCCTCAAAAGAGGTTATGCTGCGCGTTAATGCAATTCTCAGAAGAGTGAAGAAGAATATACAACCTGAAATTGATGAAGATCGTGTTACTTTCAAAAAAGAAGGTCTTGAAGTAGATATGACAGCATATAAGGTATTAATTGATAGGGTGCTTATCGATATGGCTCCAAAAGAGTATGAGTTGCTTTTTTGTCTTATCCGAAATAAAAATATAGTAATTCCTAGAGAAAGACTTCTTAGTGAGGTATGGGGATATGATTACTTTGGTGATGATAGAACTCTTGATACACACATGAAGCTATTACGTCGTTCCTTAGGAGTATATGCTAAATTTATTGTTACTCTGCGTGGTGTAGGATACAGATTTGAGGGATAAGTATGAAATTAAACATAGATAAGCTAAGATTGAAGTGGAAAGTTTTTGCTTTCATTTTTGGGTTTTGTACCTTACTTATTATGATTTTATGGTTGTTTCAGACTGTTTTTTTAGATTCTTTTTATAGAGTTGTTAAAATACTGGAGGTTAAGAAGAATGTAAATATCATAGCAAATAATATAGATAACAAAAATGTGTCAGATTTAATTGCCAGTATTTCTGGAGATGGAGAAACTTACATTGAAATTTCTTCTTTAGAAGGCACAAATGTTGTATCTTCTTCAAATACAAAATATAAAATCTCTTTACAGGATAAAATTACTATGATTTCAAAAGCTAAAGATAGTAATAATGATTTTTATCAAGAAATTATAGATTCTCCTCCAGAAAAACCAACTGGAAATAAAAATTTTATTGGAGAATTACCTCCTATTAATATGCCTCCGCAAGGGCTGACTGAAAATAAAAATTTTGTTCAAGAATTGCCACCTGCTAATATGAAGCCTGCACAATCATTAATGTATCTTAAGCTTGTAAAAAACAGCAGTGGTAAAACTATTGCTGTCTTTATAAATGCAGTTGTTTCACCATTAGATGCAACAGTAAAAACTTTACGATATCAATTATATTTAGTTACGGGAATTATGCTTATACTCTCTGTATTGCTTGCCTTGATCATTGCAAAAAGAATTTCAAGGCCTATTGAAGAAATTAATAAAAGTGCAAAGCAGCTAGCCAGTGGAAATTATGATATACATTTTAATGGGAAGGGCTTTCTTGAAATCTCAGAACTTTCTAATACGCTTAATACTGCCGCAGTTGAGTTGAACAAAGCAGAAGCATTGAGGCGTGAGCTCTTGGCAAATATATCCCATGACTTGCGAACTCCTCTCAGTCTTATTTATAGCTATGCAGAAATGATACATGACTTTCCAGATGAGATTACTCCAGATCAAACACAGGTTATTATGGATGAAACGCAGCGCCTTAAGACGCTCGTAAATGATGTGCTTGACATCTCAAAGCTTGAATCTGGAATGCAGAGGTTAAGTCTATCGAAATATAATTTTACATATAGTGTTAAGACTACTACAGAACGTATTGCAGAACTTGTTAAAAAGAATGTGTATTCAATTTCATTTGTGCATGATAAAGAAGTATTTATATGTGCTGATGAAACTAAGATAACACAAGCACTTTATAATCTATTAATCAATGCAATTAACTATACTGGAGAAGATAAAATAATAACCGTTCGCCAAATTGCTTCGAATGGAATTGTAAAAATTGAAGTTACTGATACTGGCGATGGGATTACTCCTGAAAATCTGCCATATATTTGGGATAGGTATTATAAGGTTGACAAAAAACACAAACGTGCAATTATAGGTACTGGTTTAGGTTTATCCATCGTAAAAAAAGTTATTGAACTGCATGGTGGAAATTATGGAGTAGAATCACAGGTAGGTTCAGGAAGTACTTTTTGGTTCGAACTGAAAACAGATAAGTTATCCTAAGAAATTTCAAAGTTATAATTCGGCATCAGTATTAAAACACAGAAGTATATATAACCGTATTGGAGAAATCTGATACGGTTTTTTTAGGTGGAATTTATGAAAAAAAATTTTTTGAAGAATTGTTTTAAGTGTGAATATTGATACATAAAATAAAATGTACGATTTAATTATGCAAATTTATTAATCTTAAAACAAAGTATCAATCAAAAATTTTTATTGTGATATATGAAGGGGATGGGTATCACGGAAAAGGATAAACGTAACAAAATTACAAAAGGTATTATAATTTTTCTTTGTACTGTACTTATTTTATATCTTACTATAGCAGCGCATTTTATGAAACATTTTTTCCTTGGCTCCGAAATTAACGGTATTAATGTTTCTGATGAAACTATAGCGGAAGCAAAAGAAAAAATGACATCTGAGTTGCAGAAATATACCTTAAGTTTAAAAGAACGAGATGGCAAAAGTGAGCAAATCAGAGGAAGTGAAATTGGATTAAGGTATAATTCAAAAGGAGAGTATAATAGTTTTAAAGATAAGCAGAACCCATTTAAGTGGGGAAGAGCAGTTTTTAATTCAGGAGCCTTTAAGATGACGGATGGACTTTCATATAATACAGAACTATTAAAAAAATCAGTGGACAAGCTTTTATGTTTACAGACTAATAATATAGTAGAACCTAAAAATCCTAATTTTAAGTATACGGATAAAGGTTATATAATTGTGAATGAAGTAAATGGAAACAAGATTAACAAAGAGGTTCTATATAATTATATAAAAAAGGCAATACTTGAGGGGGAAACCACAGTAGATCTGGAAACAATTAATTGCTATGTGAAGCCTAAATATACTTCAAAATCCTCAAAAGTTATTGAGGTTAAAAATATCCTTAACAAATATGTATCTTCAAGAATTACCTATGTTTTTGGAGATCGTAAAGAAACCATAGATAATTCTATAATAAATAAATGGCTTGAAGTTAATAAAAATATTGAAATTACATTTAATTATAGAAAAATGAAAGATTATATGGATGAGCTATTTAATAATTATAATACTGCTGGTAAAA
Source organism: Clostridium thailandense (assembly GCF_019207025.1). Taxonomy (GTDB): domain Bacteria; phylum Bacillota; class Clostridia; order Clostridiales; family Clostridiaceae; genus Clostridium_AM; species Clostridium_AM thailandense. Next base: position 60,286 of record NZ_JAEEGC010000039.1, read on the forward strand.
CAAGAAACTTTGCCACATCTTCAGGGAAGACAATAAGTATTGGTGGCGGTGATTATGGATGGATAATCAATACTGATAAAGAAATTCAGGATTTAGATGCAGCTATCAAGGAAGGGCAAACAATAATAAAAGAGCCAACGTATATGCAAAAGGCATTATCACGCAATATTAATGATATTGGAAATACCTATGTAGAAATAGATATGACAAATCAACATCTATGGTTTTATAAAAATAATTCATTAATAGCAGAAGGAGATATCGTTACAGGTAATGTGAGCAGCAATCATTCAACGCCCCAAGGCATTTATAGTTTAAAATACAAACAAAGGAATACTGTACTAAGAGGTCCTGGTTATAATTCACCAGTTGATTTTTGGATGCCTTTTAATGGTGGAATAGGGCTCCATGATGCAAGCTGGAGAAGCGAATTTGGCAATAATATTTATAGAACGAATGGATCGCATGGCTGCGTAAATTTACCATATTATTTGGCAAAAACAATATTTAATAATATTGAAGAAGGAGATCCAGTCGTTTGCTATTACTAGAGCAATAGTTGGCGCTGGTGTACTATATAGACATCCACGGCCGACACTTAACATATGCCGGAGTATAAGTCTACTTTCGGCCGTGGGTATCTATAAGTGCAACAATACTTATTGAAAAATCTATAGGTTATATTAATTTTAAGTTAAGGAATATAATGTCTATTATCCAACTGATTTATGCAATTTTTAGAGTGTATATCTTTTATTTTAATATGAAGTTCTTCTAACTCAGAATAATAACAGGTTTTATTAAAGTCACAGTCACTGCAATTAAAACAATTCAGATCGCCGCACCAATCAAAAATTTCACTAGGGTCAGCTAATTCTTCTATAACTGACGCTAATATACTTTCATCATAAAAAATACCTAAATATTCTTTGGCTTCTTTTAAATTCAAGTTATCAATTTTAGTGCCAATGTAATCTCTAATACATTTATAATAGGCACTAGCCTCATCACCAATACTTGGTCCCATTTCGGTAATAAACTTACTAATAGCATTAAGTGATTCTTCTAGATTGCCCATTTTGTAATATGCAGCATATGTAAATAAATCAGTTCTCATATTGTGCCATAAGGATAGATCATAGAAAGGTAAGTTAGCAAAGGAAATAATGGAGTCATTGTTATCGTAGTTATATTTTTTTACATAATCTATTACTAATTGCAATTCCTCAGACGAAGCTGAATTGATTTTTTTTACAATTTTTCTTATTTTAGATCTGTTAAATAAAACATTAAAATCAATTTCTTTGGTAGTAATAAGCTCACTCATATTAGGAACAATTATTTGGAAACTTGGGAATCCCATAAAAGATACATTTCTTAAAAGAATGTCGTAATTCATAGATTTTAGTAAGCTTAAGGAATATTTAAATAACTCTGTATTACTTTTATTTGTCATGTCTTCAAAGCCATTAAATTTATAGCTATAGCTATTTGAGAAAGACTTAACAGGAAAATAGCCAGTTCCATCAATAAAAGAATTAAGCTTGTTGTCCGAGTCATTAATAGATTTATTTAAGTATCTAAAATCCATTAAGTTAATTAAATTATTTATATCTTTACCTTGTAATAATTCAGTTAGAGTTCTAGTTAACGCTATTTCAAAAACTGGATGAGAGCCAAAACTCCAAAAATATTTTTGGCTAGTAGTATCAATAATAATTACAGCAACAACTGGTAAGTTTTTTCCTAAAGAACAATCTTTAACGATTACTTTAAAGTTGCTTGTACTTTCAAGCTCTTTAATCATATTATATGGAATATAAAACTTTTCTATATATTCCAAAGGAATAGTAGGAGGAACTATTTCGTCACTTAAGATTTTATACTTAACATATCTTTCAAAAATTTCGCACAAACCCTCAACCGCTGCTTCTTCCATGGTGTTTCCTGCACACATACCATTTGTAGAATAATATAGGTCTATAATAGGAATAGGCACATAGTATAAAGTATCCTCATTAAAACTATAAAAGGGAATTGCTAATATTTTTGATGAAGAGTTAAAGTTATTAAGGTATTGCCATTTACTAATAGTGTTGTAGTCTATATTTATTTTCTCTTTAGGAGGAATGTATACTTTATATCCATTAAATTCACCTTTTAGAATATCTTCAACATCTAAATATATTTCATCAGGCGAATATATAAAATTTTTATAGTTTACTGCTTTCTCCGAAAAATCAAACCTCCCCCTATATATTACTTGATTTTGTAATCGTTCCATAAATTCACCGTAAGCGCTAGCTAAAGAATATTCACTATTTACACCTTTACCATTTGAAAATACGTTTAATCTTGGCAGTTGTAGATGAATAGAATAAAAACCATCAATGGAATTAAACCAGTTTGTTTCAATAGGTAATATACCATGTTTATTCAGAATGCTTCTAATGTTATTGATAGTTGATATAGGATCATTATCTTTGTAATTATTAAAAAAACTTTTGTTCAAAATTACTCCCCCTCATATAATTTAAAATAAACAGATTAGTATTATAGTATATTACAAACTGTTATTTCACAACCATTAAGTTAATATTTAGGATACGATAGAATAAAGTTTTATAAATTTAACAAAATATTAAATTTTGCTAGATAGAAAACTAGTTGGAATTGTATCTGGTCTTATGTAATTTAAATTTATTATGTGTTATAATTTAGTATATTAATATATTTTATGCAAAAATTGAACGAATAAAGGAAGAACGAAAATTGTTTAAGAAAATTTGAAGTTTATGAATAATAGCTCCCGAATTATACGGATTTATAATAGTTTTTAAGTAACAGATAATAAGGAAAATGTTGAACAAAAAAGATAGATAGGGTATAATTTAATTAATAAATATGAGTAGCTAAAAATCAAAAAAAATTCAAACTGAAGGTGTTACAATTATTTTATTAACGAATATTTTACCCCTTAGATAGTTGTTCTATTTGAGGGGTTTTTAGTTGTTTTATAGTTAAATTCTAACATAAAAGAAGAATTTAAAAAGAGGTTTTAGCAGTATGGCTCCAAATCGGTAAAATTAAACCAATAAATATAAATAATAACTGTTTTAAGTATGAGCATTATAACATAAAATAAAATGTGTGCTCTATTTTACATAAAATTATTAATCTCAAGTTTTTATTGTGATTATAAAGGGGATGAGTATTACGAGAAAAAGAAGAAATAAACGCAGTAAAATTCCAATAGGTATTGCAGCTTCTATTTGCACTTTACTTGCTATATATTTTGGTATGGCAGCATATTTTACAAATCACTTTTATTTTGGATCACAAATTAATTGTGTTAATGTCTCAGGTAAAACTGTAGAAGAAGCGAACGCACAGATGGCATCTAAGTTGCAGACATATACGTTAAATCTAAAAGAGAGAGATGGTAAAAGTGAACAAATTAAGGGGAGTGATATTAGTTTAAATTATAATTCGGGTGGAGAATATAAGAAATTTAAGGATAATCAGAATCCTTTTAAATGGGTAGTGGCAATTTTTAATAAAAAATATTCTCAGATGACAGATGGGGTTACCTATGATAAACAACAATTAGAAGAAAAAATAGAAAAACTCTCTTGTCTTGAAAGTAAAAATATAATAGAGCCTAAAAATCCTAGCTTCAAGTATACAGATAAAGGTTATATAACTGTAGATGAAGTAAATGGAAATAAGATTGATAAAAACACTTTACATGATAGTATAATAAAGGCGATATCCAATGGGGAAGATGCAATAGACTTGGAAACTGCTAATTGTTATATTAATCCTAAATATACTTTAAAGTCTCCAAAAGTTACTGAAACTAAAAATGCTCTTGACAAATGTATATCTTCAAAGATTACTTATAATTCTGGAGATGTCAAAGAAACTATAGATGGTTCTACAATAAATAAATGGCTTGAAGTTGATGGAAATCTTGACGTTAAGTTTAATAAGGAAAAGATGAAGGCCTCTATGGGTACAATTTTCAGCAAATTTAGTACAGTTGGTAAAACAAGAAGTTTTGCTACATCTTCAGGGAAAACAATACAAATCAGCAGTGGTGATTATGGTTGGCTGGTTGATACTGATAAAGAACTGCAGGCTTTAAGCACAGTTATTAAGGAAGGACAAACTGTAACAAAAGAACCAACCTATGCGCAGACTGCTGCAAATCACAATAGCAATGACATTGGCAATACTTATGTAGAAATAGATATGTCAAAACAGCACTTGTGGTTTTATAAGAAAGGTTCACTAGTAGTACAGGGAGATGTTGTTACAGGTAATGTAAGTAATGACCATTCAACGCCAGAAGGTATTTATGCACTAAAATATAAGGAAAGAAATGCTACATTGAAAGGTCAGGATTATAATTCTCCAGTTGATTATTGGATGCCATTTAATGGTGGAGTTGGTATACATGATGCCAGTTGGAGAGATGAATTTGGCGGAAAAATATATATGACCAATGGTTCTCACGGATGTGTAAATTCGCCACATTACTTAGCACAGACAATATATGAAAATATTGATCCGGGAACTCCAATTATTTGTTATTATTAATAATTCCTGATTACGAAGTAAGTACTGTTGTTTGTATTTTCTTTGTGATCAGGAATTATTTTTATATTTTTATGATTAAATATATACTCAAGTGTAAGTTAATTTTCGGCCGTGGATATTTATAGTGCGACAGCCTCATGCGTAGATTGTATGTAGTAGCAAAAGGATTGAATTTAGAAGAAATAATACAAATATAACTGTTGAATTTAGGATAATATCAAATAAATTTGGAATTAATGGTAAAGATTATGATGAAATTTACGAAAATAGTGTTGAAACGTGCTTTACAAGAATACAAACTAAGCGGAAACTAAAAATATACAAGAAATGGAATATAATTCTCTTGTAAAATAGTGTTTTGTGACAAAATTGTAACAAAACTGAAACAATTTTGTAATATAATTAAAATGTGTATTTTTAGGATGGGAGGTATATACAATAATGAAAAGATATTTTTCAGGAGCACTAAGCTTGGCGCTATTATCATATCTTACATTTCAAGGAAATGTTGTTCAAGCAGCAGATGCTTCAGTTCCACTAGATACTAGTGAAGTAACTATTACGAATAATGTAGGAAAAGCAGATTCTATATATGTTACTGGTGTAACAGGCGGTGACACAGTGACTATATATAATGCTGCAACAAAGGGGAAAGTTCTAGCGAAAAGAACTGTAACAGGGCAAAACACAGCTATAACAATACCAGTTTCGCAGCTTGGGTCTTCAGCTGGAAGTGTGTACATAACTGTCACTTCAAAAGGAATGACAGAAAGCAGTAGAACAGAGATAGACTATGATGCAGAAGGAAAATCAGATGCTCCTTTAGCTGACAACATAACAATTACAAATAATTCAGGAAAAGTAGATACTATATATGTATCAGGTCTTGCACCAAAAGATAAAGTTAAAGTATATACTGCTGCTACTGGAGGAAAATTATTATGTTCTTCAACAATAGGGGGTAATAAGACAGATACGACTATGTCTATTTCTCAGTTAGGAACTTCTGACGGTAGTATATATGTTTCAGTTATGAGTGATGGAATGTTAGAAAGTGATAGAACAAAAGTTGATTTTTCAGGTGAACTTCAGTCAGATGCACCTTTAGCTAGTAATGTAACAATTACAAACAACTCAGGAAAACCAGATACTATATACTTATCGGGTCTTGCTCCAAGTGATAAAGTTAAAGTATATACTGCTGCTACTGGCGGGAAACTGCTATGTTCTGGAACAGTAGGTTCGTCAAAAACTGAGTTAACATTAAATATGTCACAGCTTGGAAGCAATGGTGGTAATGTTTATGTTACAGTTACAAGCCCAGGATTGAGTGAAAGTGGTAGAACTAAAGTTGCTTTTTCAGCAGAAGGTCAATCAGGATCAATATCATCTAGCGATATAACAATAACAAATAATTCAGGAAAATCAGATACTATATATGTTACAGGTCTTACTTTAGGTGATAAAGTGAATGTATATAATGCTGCAACTGGTGGAAGGTTACTTGGATCAGCAACAGCAGGAGCAAACGGTAGTTCAACAGTTAGTGTAGGACAGTTAGGAGTTAGTGCAGGTACTGTCTATATTTCTGTTACAAGCTCGGGAATGCTTGAAAGCTCTAGATTAGCAGTAAGTTATTCTGCAGAATCGCAATCTAGTTCAATAGACTCAAGCTGTATAACAGTTACAAATAATGCAGGTAAAGCAGACACTGTATATGTATCTGGTCTTTTAGAAGGTGAAACAGTAAAGGTATATGATGCAGCCAGTGGTGGGAATTTATTGGGTTCCTCTACAGTGGCTTCTGGAGCGACAGATGCAACCGTTACTATTTCTCAGCTTGGAATTTCTGCTGGGGCCGTATATGTATCTGTAACTAGTACTAATAAACTTGAAAGTGATAGAATAAAAGCTGACTATTCAGCAGAACAAAAAACAAGTGCTATAAGTACGAATAATGTTGCAATTACAAATAATCCAGCAGGAACGCCAGATACAGTATATGTATCAGATTTAACAGCAGGAGATTTAGTAAAGGTATATAATAGTGCAAGTGGTGGAACTCTATTGGCTTCTGCAACAGTAGAAGATAGTGCTGCTGATACAACTATATCCATAGCTCAACTTGGAACAGATGCTGGAAGTGTTTATATTTCTGTAACAAGTAAAGGAAATAGTGAAAGTGATAGAGTGAAGGTGGATTATGGTGCTGAATCTAAATCTGATACTTTAGATGCAAGTAATATAGTTGTTACAAATAATGTAGGAACAAGTGATACTGTAGTAGTATCAGGCTTATCTTCAAGTGAAGTAGTAAATGTATATGATGCTGCAAAAGGTGGAAACTTGCTTGGTACAGCAACTGTAGCAACTGGCAGTACACAAGTAACAGTAACAATTTCTCAACTTGGAACTAATGCTGGCAGTGTTTATGTTTCTTTGAAGGATACAAATAAACGTGAAAGCGATAGAACACAGGTAAATTATGAAGCTGAAGGAAAGACAAGCACTCTAAATGAAGATAATATAGTGGTTACGAATAATTCAGGCAAGTCAGATACAGTATATGTATCTGGTCTAACAGCTGCGGATGTGGTAAATGCATATGATAGTGCTACTGGTGGTACTTTATTAGGTTCCGCAACTGTAGGTGATAGTGATACTAATGCAACTATATCCATAGCTCAACTTGGAACTTCTTCGGGAAGTGTATATGTTTCTATAACTAGTAAAAATAAAAGTGAAAGTGATAGAGTAAAGGCTGATTATGCTGCAGAAGCTAAATCTAATACTTTGAATGCAAATAATATAGTTGTTACAAATAATGTGGGATCTAATGATACTGTACAAGTATCTGGAGTATATTCGGGTCAAGTGATAAATGTATATGATGCTGAAAAGGGAGGAAACTTACTTGGTACAGCGACCGTACCATCAGGAAGTACTTTTGCTACTGTATCTATAAGTCAACTGGGATCTTCAACAGGAAGTGTTTATGTTTCATTGACAGATACAAATAAACTCGAAGGGGATAGAGTACAAGCTAATTATGCTGCTGAAAGTACTTCAGATTCTTTAAGTGCAGGTAATATATCAATAACTAACAGATCAGGAAGTGCGGACACTGTTAATATAACAGGTGCTTCACAAAATGATGTTATTAATGTCTATGATTTAGCTAAGGGTGGTACTTTATTGGGTACTGCTACAGTAGCAGCAGGTGACACAAAGGCTAGTATATCTATTACACAGCTTGGCACAGATGCAGGAAGTGTTTATGTATCCAGAAAAAGTTTAAATAAAGCTGAAAGTGATAGAGTAAAAGTTGATTATGATGCGGAACCTAAATCTACAGCTCCATCAGCCTCGAACATAGTTGCTACTAATAATGCAGGAATTAATGACACTGTAGAAGTAAAGGGACTTTCTGTTGGCGATTTAGTACAAATATATGATAGTGCAAATGGTGGTACTTTATTAGGTTCTGCAACGGTAGAAAGTAATGACACAGAAGCAACAGTTTCAATTGCACAGTTGGGAACTAATTCAGGAAATATATATGTTTCGATAACTAGTACAAACAAATCTGAAAGTGATAGAACTCAAGTTGCATTTTCTGCAGAAACGCAATCTAATGAACCAAGTGCTAGTAAAATAGATATTGTAAATAATGCAAGAGAAGCAAGTACTGTAAAAGTAGCAGGATTAACTAATGGTGATATAGTAAAAGTATATGATAGCGCTACTGGTGGTACTTTACTTGGTAGCGGAACTGTAGGTACTTATGATACATCGGTAACTGTATTCGTTACACAACTTGGTGAGAATGCAGGAAACGTATATGTTACTGTTACTAGTACAGGAAAGCTTGAAAGTAATAGAGCACAAGTGGCTTTCGCGGCTAAGACAGTAAGTACTGCACCTAGTTCAGCAAGTATAACTGTTACAAATAATGCATCAAAGAGTGATACTGTTGAAGTAACAGGACTTCAACCAAATGATGTAATAAAAGTATATGATGCATCTACTGGAGGAAACTTGTTAGGTACTGTAACAGTAGCTTCAGATGATATGGAAGGTATTGTTAATATATCACAACTTGGAGCAAGTGCTGGAACCGTCTATGTGTCCGTAACAAGTACAGGAAAGATAGAAAGTGGTAGGACAGCAGTAGACTATAGTGCAGAATCTCAGTCTGATCCTTTAGAGGTTAGTGATGTAACTATTGCGAATAATGCTGGAACAGCAGATACTATAGATGTTACAGGTTTATCAGAAGGCGATATAGTTAAGGTTTATAGCATTGCTACAGGTGGAACTGCTATAGGAACTGCAACAGTATCTAGTGGTGAATCAGAAGCAATTGTAACTGTGTCACAGCTGGGAACTAATGCAGGTACTGTATATGTGTCTGTAACGAGATCTGGAAAGACAGAAAGCAGCAGAACAGTAGTAAATTACTCAGCAGAATCTACGGCGCCAATAGTTGGAAATATATCTATTGTTAATAATGCTGTAATATCCGATACTATAACAGTAAAAGGGTTAGCTTCTAATGATTTAGTTAAGGTATATGATGCGTCTACCGGAGGCAATTTAATAGGCTCTGCTATTGTTGCAGCAAACGGCGATGAAGCAACAGTTACAGTTTCACAGTTAACTACAGGAACAGGTAGTGTTTATGTTTCTGTTACAAACTTTGGAAAAGGTGAAAGTAAGAGAACAAAGGCTGACTATATTGCTGAGCAAACTTCAGCTGCACTTTATGCAGGAAATGTAAATATAGTAAATAATTCATCAGGGACACCAGATGTAATAACTGTAAGTAATCTATCTGGCAGTGACGTAATAAAAGTATATGATGCGTCTACCGGAGGAAATTTGATTGGTACTGCAACAGTATCATCTAGTGGCACACAAGCTACTATTACAATATCTCAACTTAGCACAGCTGCAGGAAGTGTATATATATCAGTAACAAATCTTGGCAAAAACGAAAGCAGTAGAGTTAAGATTGATTATACTGCTGAGAACTAGAAATAACTTAAGAATAATTTTAAATCTAAAAATTAATAAATTACTAAAAGACCATATTGGAGAAACCCAATATGGTCTTTTATTATTTATTTAGCAATGTTTCATGGGCAGGAGTATTCCTGTAATATACACTTAATTTTGTTAAGTTCTTTAGTCTGTTTTGAACATATTCTAAATACGAGTTTATTTTCGCAGAAATTTAGTATTTTTTTATTTTTTATATTTAATAAAAATACTTTATCAAATAGTTGATCATAATAAGTGATATTTATATCATCATAAGCAAGAGAAATTGGTGCATGGTTCACATTATTAGGAATTAAAATAATTCTTTTATCTGTTACAGCAAGAATGCACTCAACTTTATAAATGTTAGGAACAGTTACAAAAAAATTAGGTATGGAAGAATGGCCCATACGATAGATAATTTGTCGTCCAACTGATAATCTAATAATTCCCTTCAAGCCACAAATAAATTGGTCATCATAATTTTTATATTTATCTAAATCAACATTTCTGACTAAAGGAGAAATCATGATATCAACTCCTTATAAAGGCTTGTAATAACTAAATTATAACATTTTTGGATAACGTTTTCAATGATAAGTTTAAATTTTCAGAAAATTTTCGCTATAAAAACTTTAATCCAGAGACATGTGTATATATCTATGAATGCCTAATTTTATATAAATTTATGGAATAATATTCTTGAAAGTAAAAATAAAAGGTAGTATAATTAAAACTGTTGATATACGAACAATACGGATATGAATAATGTTTGTGAAAATAATTCGCATATGGAGGGTTAAAATGAAAAAGACTACTTTATTATCTTTAATTGTGGCAGTACTTTTAAGTGGTTGTGGTTCCGTTAGTACAAGCGTAAATAATAGTGTACAAGCAACTAAGAATGTTCAACAAAGCACTAATAATCAGTTTATAATGGCTGGAAAAATTCAGGCAAATGATGAGGCTAACGTGGGTTCAAAAATTTCTGCTAAAGTTTCTGAAGTGTCAGTTGATGTTGGTTCGAAGGTAAAACAGGGAGATGTCATTGTCAAATTAGATACTCAAGATTTACAAGCTCAGGTAGACCAAGCTCAAGCAGCAGTAAATACTGCAAAAGCTAATTTGGCTAATGCACAGAATACTACTCGCCCTGAACAAATAACATCAGCACAAGCAAGCCTAGATAGTGCAAATGAAAGCTATGATGTAACCAAAAAAAATTATGATCGTATACAGGCTTTAGTTGCTTCAGGTGCAGCAGCACAGCAGCAACTTGATTCAGCCAGTCAGCAGCTTGCAGCAGCAGATGCAGCAAAGAAATCTGCTGAACAGCAGTTAGCTATGCTTAAAAATGGACCAACACAAACAACTATAGATGTCTATCAAGCACAAGTAGGTCAAGCTGAAGCGTCTCTAAAGGTGGCGCAAGCATCATTAGATAATGCGACTATTACAGCTCCTATATCTGGTGTAGTAAGTGCTAAAAATATTAATGTAGGAGAAATGGCTTCAACAAGCAGTACGCTCATTTCAATTGTTAATGACAGTGGGTTATATGTAAATGCTTATGCCCCATTTGAAATTGTAGACCAATTAAAGGAAGGTCAAAATGTAATTGTAAAAGTGTCCGAAGTACCAGAAAAGCAGTTTGAAGGAAAAATAGCTGTTATAAATTCAAAGTTAAACTCACAAAGCAGAAATGTGTTGGTTAAAGTAACTTTAGAAGATCCAGATTCAGTGTTAAAACCAGGTATGTTTGCAGAAATTGGATTGAAGAAATAGAGAAAGATAGGCTAAAAGATTAATAATCTTTTAGTACAGTATGAGGAATACAGGAGACATGACAATTAATAATTGTCATGGTCATATAAGGAATATAGGAGGGGATTTTGATATGAAGGAGAAACGTAAAGGATTAATCATTGGAATATTAGTGGCAATTGTGATAGCATTAGGCAGTATAGGATTTTACTATTGGTATGAAAACACTTATTATGTATCAACTGATGATGCGAGAGTAAGTGCAGATCTAGTTAATGTAACCCCACAAATTTCAGGTAAATTATTAGAGCTTAATGCAGATGAGGGAGATACTGTTTCAAAAAATCAAATATTAGCTAGGCAAGAAATGAATAATCAGCCTGATGCAAGTATAGATCAATCCTTAATAAGATCACCTATTAATGGTATAATTGTTAAGAAGCAGGGAACTATAGGAGAAATTTGGTCAGCTGGTCAGACAATGTTTACTCTAGTAGATCCAAATAAACTTTATATAACTGCAGATATAGAAGAAACAAAACTTGGCAGAGTAAGAGTTGGACAATCTGTTGATATTACGATAGACCAATTTGATTCGCAAAAGTTTACAGGTAAGGTTAAATCTGTAGGAGAAGCAGCTAATTCAGCTTTATCACTTCTTCCATCATCGACTAGTGGTACATTTACCAAAGTAGTTCAAAGAGTACCAGTAAAAATTCAATTAAATAAGTTTAATAATAAGATACTTCCGGGTACCAATGCAGTTATTAAGATTCACGTTAAATAATGAGGTGATTTATGATGGAAGACAATAACAGTGATTTACTAGCCAGTTGGTTAGCCTTATGTGTAGTTATAATTGGTACCTTTATGTCTATACTAGATAGTAGTATAGTAAATATTGCTCTTCCTAAGATGATGGCTGTGTTTGGTGTACCATTAGATGATATAAAGTGGGTATTAACCTCCTATACACTAGCACTTGGAGCAATTATACCATTAACAGGGTATTTGCAGGAAATCTTCGGAGGAAAAAGAATATATATGTTTGCACTTGCAATGTTTACACTTGGTTCATTACTATGTGGATTTGCATGGAGCAATACATCTATGATAGTATTCCGGGTAATTCAAGCCATTGGAGGCGGAATGATAATGCCTGTTGGAATGTCTATAATATATCAGGTGTTTCCGCGAGAAAAGATAGGTTTAGCTCTTGGATTTTGGGGAATAGCAGCTATGGCAGCACCAGCAACTGGACCAACACTAGGAGGATACATTATAGAAAAGATGGATTGGAGACTTATTTTCAATGTTAATGTTCCCATTGGTATAATAGGGGTAATATTGGCAGGTATCTTACTCAAGGGAGAGGAAAGAAAACCATTTAAATCTTTTGATATAATAGGATTCCTATCTTCAACAGTTGGTATAGTAAGTATATTATATGTGCTTGGAGAAGGATCATCTATTGATTGGGGAAAAATACAAAATCCAATGCTAATGACTTTAGGGTGCTTGAGTCTTGTACTATTTGTAGTAAATGAACTTACCCATCCAGAGCCGTTATTAGATCTTAAAATCTTTAAATTATTTGATTTTAGTATAAGTCAAATTATAACTTCTGTTCTAAACTTTGCATTAATGGGTGGAATATATATATTGCCATTGTTTTTACAAAACGTAAGAGGTTATACAGCTATGGAAACGGGTTTGATTATGCTTCCTGGTGCATTAGTAATGGGAATTATGATGCCTATAAGCGGTAATCTTTTTGATAAAATTGGTGCAAAGGCACTTGTTGTTCCTGGGCTTATAATATTAGCAATAAGTTCCTATGAACTTGGTACTGCAATAAATATGAATTCTAGTAAGGAAACAATAATATTTATTAACTGTATAAGGTCTGTAGGTATAGGTCTCAGTATGATGCCAATTAGCACTGTTGGAATGAATGCTGTTCCACCGCATCTAGTTGGAAAGGCATCGGCACTTTCAAATACTATAAGACAAATAGCAGGATCTCTTAGTATAACTGTAATTTCTACTATTATGGAATCTAAAACTGATTATAACTATTTAAAACTAGCAGAGCAAATAACTAATTATAATAAAACATCTACAGACACTATATCTTTGCTAACAAAAGCATATATGCATACAGGACTATCACAAGGAACAGCACAGGGAACGGCAATATCTCAATTAGTAAGAATGATACAGGGGCAAGCGACGGTAGATGCCATGGGATATTCTGTTAGCGTAACTGCTCTAGTAGTATTCTTAGCAATAATATTGACTTTACTTATGAAGAATAAACCAACAATAAAAGATAAAAATAAGGAAGGTGGAAAAAATGACCCTAAAGGGGGAGTTGTCGTCTCGGAATGATGAGCTAATGTCGAAACAGGCAGATGAAATAATTGAACTGGTGAGAAATATTCAAAGGGTTCTCAGGTGTAAATTTGAAAAAATAGCCAAAAAATCTGGATTTACAGCAGCTCAACTTGGCGTTATATTTCATTTGTATCATGTACCATCTATAACTCTTAATGAGTTAAGTGATCATATGATGCTGACGAAAAGTACTGTTTCAGGGATTGTAGATCGTTTAACTAAACAAGGTGTTGTAGTTAGAGAAATACCTAATGATAACCGAAGGACTGTAAAGCTGTCAATTTCTGAGGAATTTAGAAAAAACAATGATATATGCATTATGAAAAAGAAGTTTATCTCTAATTTGATATCTGATGGCATAAAGAATATGGAAGTTTCAGAGGTAGAAAAAATTATATATGGATTAAAAAAATTTAGTCTGCTATTAGATAATGATACAGATTAGTAAATTTCATAAAAAGTAATTACAAAAAAACCGTATAGAGATCTACGGTTTTTTTGTTGCAAACTTATATAGACAACTAACACCCAAAATTGACAATTATCAATTGTTATTAATAATGTGCTATAATTTAAATATAGGATGAATCGGATAAATTTAGTCAATCATACTTTAGGTTGATTTTGCTAAAAATTATAACTGAAAAAATATTTAATTTTAAAGGGGAATAAATTATGTCTAGAGTTGTAGAGAAATTTATTAAATATATTAAATATGATACTAGATCAGATGAGAATTCTGTGTCGATTCCTACTACCTTGGGACAGTTGGAGTTAGCAAAAGAATTAGTTTTAGAACTTGAGAACATGGGGATGAAAGATGTTTTATTGGATAATAACGGGTACATAATGGCTACACTACCATCAAACATTGATAAAGAGGTTCCGGTAGTAGGGTTCATTGCACACATAGATACTAGCCCTGAAGTATCGGGGGCAAATATAACTCCTAAATTTGTAGAAAACTATAATGGAGAGGACATAATTTTAAATGAAGAAAAAAATATAATTCTATCTCCTAAAGATTTTCCAGAATTAAAAAACTATATTGGAAAAACACTAATTACATCAGATGGAACTACTCTTCTTGGAGCAGATGATAAATCAGGTATTGCTGAAATTATGACCGCTATGGAATTCTTAATAGAAAATCCACAAGTCAAACACGGTACAATTAGAATTGCGTTCACTACTGATGAAGAAGTTGGAAAAATAGGAGAATATTTTGATGTTGAAAAGTTTAATGCTGATTTGGCATATACATTAGATGGGGAAGCGGTTGGTGAGTTAAAATATGAAAATTTTAATGCGGCAAGTGCTAAGATAACTATAAATGGAAAAAGTGTTCACACGGGAGAAGCTAAAGGAAGAATGATAAATTCCCTGCGGGTTGCAACAGAATTATTAAATATGCTCCCAGAGGAAGAAACTCCTGAAAATACAGAAGGATATGAAGGATTTTATTATATTGCATCTATCAATGGTAAAGTAGAGCAGACAAAGGTTCATTGCTTAATAAGAGACTTTGATGATAAAAAGTTTGATGAGAGAAAAGCTTTTGTCGCAGGGTTAGTTCAAAAGATTAACAAAAAATATGGAGATGGGACAGCGACCATCGAGTTAACTGAGCAGTATAGGAATATGAAGGAGAAGATAGAGGCTGTAAAGTATATTGTTGATATAGCAATTGAAGCTATGAAAGAAGTAAACATATTTCCAGATGTTGAACCATTAAGAGGAGGAACAGATGGTGCTAGATTATCCTATATGGGACTTCCTACGCCAAACTTATCTGCTGGAGGACATAACTTTCACAGCAAGTATGAATATATTTCAACCTACGCCATGGAAAAATCCGTAGAGGTAATACTAAAAATAATTGAGCTATTTGCAGAACTATAGACTCATTAAGATTGAGAATAGTAAGAAGAATTTCACAAAATTACTTGGGAGTTGAAAAAATGATATTAAATTATAAGCATAATAAAAATAAATTCATCATTCCTAAAAAGAAATGCAAAATTGTTTATAGAGATAAAATTTTAAATAGATTAGATGAAGCGCTAAATACAAAGCTTACAATTATCTCAGCACCAGCTGGAAGTGGAAAAACTACATCTGTTGTTTCATGGATTGATTCGAAAAATTTATATAATAACGTAATGTGGATTTCGTTAGATGAAAGAGACAATAGCAGGGAAGCTTTTTGGAGCTGTTTTACTACATCTATTGAAAAGTTAGAGGGTGTAGATTTTAAAGGTGAGGAACTAAATTCTATTAAAGATGAAGAAATTTTAACTGAATCAATAATAGATGTACTACTAAATACTATTTCACTAATAAATAAAGATTTAATATTTGTAATAGACGACTTTCATTTTATAAAAAATGAAGACGTACTTATGGAAATAAAGCATTTTATTGATGGTATTAATGACAACGTTCATATTATAATGACTAGCAGAACAAAGCCCAATATAAACATAGCTAGGTTAAGGTTAGATGGAGAGGTAATAGAAATAGACAGAAAAGAACTTAATTTTTCCTTAAGTGAGACAACCGAATTTTTAGAAGATAATACTAAGCTAAGATTGCCAGAAGAAAGAATAAAAATGCTCAAGGAAGCTACAGAAGGTTGGATAGCAGGAATTCAAATAGCTGTATTATCCATGAAGGGAAGAAAAGATATAACGGAAGTAGAGGAAAGATTTAGTGGAAGCAACAATTATATTCAGGATTACTTTTGTGAAGAAGTTTTCAATAATCAATCTGAAGATATAAAGGATTTTTTACTAAAAACATGCATTTTAGATGAGTTGAGTGCAGCATTATGCAATGCTGTAAGCTGCAAAAAAAATAGTCAACAAATTCTTGAACATATATATGATATGAATTTATTTGTTGATAAATTAGATTTTGATGGGAAGTTATTTAGATATTACAGACTTTTCAAGGAATTCCTAGTGTGCAAATTAAACGGAATAAATAGGGAAGAAATTCGAGAGTCTAGCAATAGAGCTGCAAGATGGTATGAAGAAAATGGGCTTATAAATAATGCAATTAATCAGTATATAAAAGTAGGAAACTTTGAGCCGGTAATAAAGTTAATTGAAGATGAGTGCGTAAAAAAGATCTTAAGCAATGAATACTTTTATGTAATGCATTGGTTAGAAAGTATTCCTCAAGACATTATTCTAAAAAATTCAAAATTCTGCATATCATATATGTATATATATATTTATGATAATATAAGTTATAATAAATATCTGGAATTTGCCCAAAAAAACTTAGAGAGCTGTACAGATGAAAAATATAAGAAAGAATGCTTAGGTATACTGTCCATTGTTAAGGGGGATAGAAATCTTATTGAATCTGAATATAAAAAGAGCATACAATTCTATGAAGAGGCCTTTAGTTATCTTGGTGACAATCCATTTTGGAATATAATAATAAATTTGAAACTAGAAATAATATACTTTTATTTACAGGAACCGACTCTAGAGAAAAAAAGTTTTGATAAAGTAATGATGTTAAGTCAATCTTATCAAGATGATGTTTTATATTTAGTTGTCAATAGAACTATAGTTTTTACTAAACTACTAAGAGGACAATTAGCTGAAGTCGAAAATATATGTGACGTATGCTTAAATATTAGTATAAGAGATGAGCTTAAAAAATCATCATTGATATCAAGCTTTTATATAGCATTAGCTTTAGTATATTACGAAAAAAATGAAATTAGTAAGGCGGAAGAATACGTATTAAAAGGCATAAAGTTCATAGAAACAGAGGGTGAATTTTATCTGCACTATCATACTTTGTATCTTGGTTATTATGTATATGCAGGAATTCTTTTAGATAAAAACAGAAAAAGTGAATTAGAAAAACTTTATGAAAAAATAGAAGAATTAGTGCAAAAGTATAATAACAACAAATTATCCGATAGGTATTATTTCCATAAACTCAAAGACTATTTTGAGGTGCTAAAGATGGAACGATTCATGGAATCTGGTAGAATAAACCTTGTAGAGAAGTATATATCAAAAAGAGATTTTAAAATTACAGAAGAATTGGTTATATTTTCTAAAATACTTATTTATAAAGAAAAAACTGATGACGCATTAATGGTATTAAATAAGATTTTGATTTCGGAAAAAGAGAGTAGTAATAAGTATCTATATGTTAGAGCGTATATTTCAAGGGCGGAAATTTTCTCTCAAAAGGATCAATATGAAAATGCAACAAGAGATTTAAAGGAAGCATTAATTATGGGATATGAAAATGGCTTTATTAGGCTGTTTTCGTTTAAAAATATTAAAATGAGCAAAATGTTATTAAAGACAATAAAGGGTATGAAATTTAATAAGGACTATTATAAAATGGGGGAATACTTAAATAAAATATTGGGATTGTATTCCACAGATGAAAACACTGAACTAATAAGCAAAAGAGAAAAAGAAGTATTAATACTTATAGAAAATGGAGCAAAAAATTCAGAAATAGCCCAAAAGTTATTCATTACAGAAAGTACTGCTAAGAGCCACATACTAAATATATTTAGCAAACTAGGTGTCCACAATAGAATTCAAGCAGTTGCAAAAGCAAAAGAAATAGGAATTATATAGCCATACGGCCGAAAGTTGATTTATACGGTTAAGATTGGTAAGCTTAATGACTTGGTTAAGTTACTGAGTTAAAATATGATTAAATTTATCTATAGAATGAAACTAGAAAGCAGACTTATATGAAGGGATGTGTTACCAAAACTGAAAGCACATATAAAAACTTTTTAATCAATCTTGGAGAAGTATTTTAGAAAATCTTAGAGCTTTTGATATGTTTGAGGTACGAGTTTATCAAAGGCTCTTAGATTTTCAAAATACTGAGCCTTAGATTGATAAAAAGTTTTTATAGTGCCGAAGTTTGGTAACACATCCCGGAATATAAGTCTGCTTTCGGTCGTACATGGATAAAAAGTACCTACCCACTAAGCACCAAATAACCAATAAGACTAAAGTATGAGTATAGCTATAATATATTTCAACCTGTTTAGTCATACTTTAAGAGGATTAAGTGGGACTGAAAAAATGATATATTGTACGAGAGAAGATTGAGAGGTTTTTAGAATTCTAAAAAAACTTATATAAAGGAGAAAAGTAAAGTTATGTCTAAAGTTGTTGAAAAATTCATTAAATACATTAAACTTGACACTAGATCAGATGAAGATGTAATGACTGTTCCTAGTACTCCAGGACAAATTGTATTGGCAAAAGAAATAGCAAAAGAATTAGAAGATATAGGTATGACAAACGTTTCAGTCGATGAAAACGGATACGTAATGGCAACGTTATCATCTAATATTGATAAAGAAGTTCCGGTTTTGGGATTTATTGCACATATGGATACCAGCCCTGAAATTTCAGGAGCAAATATAAATCCTAAGTTTGTAGAAAACTATGATGGTAATGACATAGTTTTAAACGAGGGGAAAAATATAATTTTATCTACAAAAGATTTTCCAGAACTAAAAAATTATATAGGAAAAACTCTTATTACAACTGATGGGACTACTCTTTTAGGAGCAGATGACAAAGCAGGAGTTGCTGAGATTATAACTGCAATGGAATTTTTAATAAATAATCCGCAAATTAAGCATGGAACTATTAGAGTTGGTTTTACTCCAGATGAGGAAGTTGGAAGAGGAGCAGATCATTTTGATGTTAAAAAGTTTAATGCAGATTTCGCCTATACAATAGATGGTGGAGAAATTGGCGAATTAGAGTATGAAAACTTTAATGCAGCAAGTGCTAAGATAACTGTAAATGGAAGAAATGTTCACCCAGGAAATGCAAAAGGAAAAATGATAAATTCAATGCTTATAGCTGGAGAACTTATGGACATGCTGCCTAAAAATGAAACACCAGCAACAACAGAAGGATATGAAGGTTTTTATCATCTAGTAACAATTAATGGAGGGGTAGAAGAAACAAACCTCTACTATATAATAAGAGACTTTGATGCAGATAAATTTGAAGATAGAAAAGAATTCATGGCTAGTGTAGTAAAAAGCTTAAATGATAAATATGGAAAAAATATAATTGAGGTTGAAATAAAAGAACAATATAGAAATATGAAAGAAAAAATTGAACCTGTAAAACATGTTGTTGACATCGCTTTTGAAGCAATGAAGTCAGTTAACATAGTACCTAAAGTTCAACCAATAAGAGGAGGTACAGATGGGGCAAGGTTATCCTTTATGGGACTTCCTACACCAAATATATTCACAGGTGGTCACAATTTCCATGGTAAGTTCGAATATATTCCAACATACTCAATGGAAAAAGCTGTAGAAGTAATACTAAAAATAATAGAAGCTTATGCAAAGTTATAATTTAAAATTTAAAAATAAAAAACGGAAATAAGGAGGTTAAAGCCCTAAATGGACTTTAACAGGTAAGCCCGTGTTTCCGACTAAGAGGAGGAAAAAAAATGGCGTCAAACGCAAGTTCAGCAAAAAAGTTAACTCTAATATCTTTGGTATTAATGATTTTTACTTCTGTGTATGGATTTAACAACATTCCTAGATCATTTTATAAGATGGGATATGCTGCTATTCCATGGTACATTCTATCAGCAATAACTTTCTTTGTTCCATTCGCATTAATGATGGCAGAATTCGGTTCAGCATTCAAAGATGAAAAAGGTGGAATTTATTCATGGATGGAAAAGTCTATAGGACCTAAATTTGCATTCATGGGAACGTTTATGTGGTATGCATCCTATGTAATTTGGATGGTTAATGTTGGTTCTGGTATATGGGTTCCAATATCAAACGCTATATTTGGACAAGATACAACTAAAAACTGGGTATTATTCGGATTTAAAGGACCAAAAGCTTTAGGTATTTTAGCAATATTATGGATTTTATTAGTTACAGTTATATCAACTAAAGGGTTAGATAAAATCAAGAAAGTTACTTCACTTGGAGGTTCAGCGGTTGCGGCGTTAAATATAATTGTTTGGATTGGTGCTATAGCAGTACTTGTAGGAAATCACGGACAATTAGCTCAGCCTATAGAAGGATTGAGATCATTCACAACAACACCAAATCCTAAGTTTGCAGGAAACATAATTTCTTCATTAGCATTTGTAGTATATGCATTATTTGCTTATGGTGGAATAGAAGTTGTTGGTGGATTAGTTGACCAAACTGAAAATGCAGAGAAGACTTTCCCAAAAGGCATTCTTATATCAGCAGCAGTTATTTCTATAGGATATGCAGCTGGTATATTCTTAGTAGGTATATTTACAAACTGGACAAATGTAATGAGTGTTAAAGATGTTAACTTGGGAAATGCAGCTTATGTAGTTATGGCTAATTTAGGATATTCCTTAGGAACTGCCTTTGGAGCTAGCCCAGCAACTGCTACAGCTATGGCTCATGGGGTTGCTAGATTTGTTGGACTTTCAATGTTCTTAGCATTAGCAGGTGCTTTCTTTACACTAATGTTCTCACCATTAAAACAATTAATAGAAGGTACGCCGGCTAAATTATGGCCTGGAAAAATGGGACAAATTAAAGATGGAATGCCAATAAACGCTATGTGGTATCAGGCAATAGTAGTTTGTGTAATGATATTCCTAGTAGCATTTGGTGGAGATTCAATGAGTAAGTTCTTTGATATACTTGTGGCTATGACTAACGTAGCAATGACACTGCCATATGTGTTTATAGCAGGAGCATTCCCTGCATTTAAGAAGAAAACAGAAATCAAAAAACCATTTGAAGTATTTAAAACTCAAGGAAGTGCCAACATTTGGACAGCAGTAGTTGTTCTAACTGTAGGACTTGCTAATGTATTCTGTATAATAGAACCAGCTATAGATGGAGATATACCTACAACAATTTGGAGTGTAGCTGGACCTATATTCTTTGCAGTAGTTGCGTGGGCAATGTATGGCAGCTATGAAAAGAAAAATAGAAATGAAGATTTAAAAAAGACTGTATAGAGAGTATAATTAGATATTATAATAAAAAATTATGATAGGGTTATAATAGATTTAACATGTATTAAAAAATACATGTTAAGTTCTAATTATAACCCTATATAAACATAATAGGGAGAGGGGTATAACATGAGTAATGAATTAACAAAAAAGTATGAATATGCTTGGGATAAGTATTCAGAAAATGATTTAAAGGACTTATTTAATCTATCAGATGAATACAAAGGATTTATGTCAAAGTGCAAAACTGAAAGAGAATGTGTCCATGAATTTGTAGCTAGAGCAGAAAAGGCTGGATTTAAAAATTTAGATGACATAATAAATCATAAGGTTTTACTAAAAGCTGGTGACAAGGTTTATGCTTGCAATATGGATAAAACATTAGCTATGTTTACCATTGGCACAAAAGGTTTCGAAGAAGGAATGTCAATATTAGGAGCACATATAGATTCACCAAGACTTGATTTAAAGCAAAATCCATTGTATGAGGATACTGATTTAGCTTTATTTGAAACTCATTATTATGGTGGAATAAAAAAATATCAATGGGTAACAATTCCTCTTGCTATACATGGAGTTATCATTAAGAAGGATGGCACAAAAGTAGATGTTGTTGTTGGAGAGGATGAAAATGACCCTGTTGTAGGCATATCTGATTTATTAATACATTTATCAGCTGATCAGCTAGATAAAAAGGCCAATAAAGTAATAGAAGGTGAAGACTTAAATGTATTAGTTGGTAGTATGCCAATTAAAGACAAAGAAGCGAAGGACAGAGTTAAACAAAATACTTTGAGACTATTAAATGAAAAATATGGAATAACAGAAGAAGACTTTGTATCTGCTGAATTAGAAATAGTTCCAGCAGGAAAAGCTAGAGATTATGGATTAGATAGAAGTATGGTTATGGCATATGGACATGATGATAGAATATGTGCATTTACTTCCTTTGAAGCAATGCTGAAGATAGAAAATCCAGAAAAAACTTGTGTAACATTATTAGTTGATAAAGAAGAAATAGGAAGCGTTGGTGCTACAGGAATGCAATCAAGATTTTTTGAAAATACTGTAGCTGAAGTTATGGAATTATGTGGCGAGTACAGTGAATTAAAACTAAGAAGAACTCTTAGAAATTCAAAAATGTTATCCTCAGATGTAACGGGTGCATATGATCCAAATTTTCCATCTGTTATGGAAAAGAAAAATACTGCTTATCTAGGAAAAGGAGTAGTATTTAATAAGTATACAGGTGCAAGAGGAAAGTCTGGGTCAAATGATGCTAATCCTGAATATATAGCAGAAATAAGAGCTATTATGGATAAGCATAATGTAACCTGGCAAACTTCAGAACTTGGCAAAGTTGATCAAGGAGGCGGAGGAACAATCGCCTACATACTAGCCGAATATGGAATGCAAGTTATAGATTGTGGAGTTGCACTTCACAACATGCACGCTCCTTGGGAGATAGCGAGTAAGGCAGATATTTATGAAGCTGCAAAGGGATATGAGGCTTTTCTAAAGGAAGCATAGTCTAAATACTTATATATAAGCAATCTAACAAATTAAATATATTTTTCATTCCCAAATATATAAATACCGTACTGTTAAACAGTACGGTATTTCATAAGTTATTTAACTTTTGCTAATTCGTTTTTTATTATTTTAGCTTGTGTGGATTTTGTACCTTGTTTAAATAAATCTTCATATTGAATAGAATTTTCATCAGTTATTTCTGGGAATTTAATTTCAACATCTTTATTAATATTATAAATAGTTGAATTAAAATCTATTCCTAACTTATATACGCCTGTAAGAGTGTTTGAAGCACTTGCATTTTTTGAACCACTTAAACTTTGAACTGTAGATATAAAGTTTGGTGCATCAAATACTAAATCCATGTATCCATTCTCACTAACTATATATCCATTTTCATCTACAGCATAATTAATTACAATTCCTCTATCACCAATAATAGTTACTTTATCAAAGGAGTCTAATACTTTGTTCATTTGTTTTGTGAATTCTGGTAATCCCTTTTCAAAGTCTGAGAAGGATTTATTTATTTCTGCCTCAGCAGCAGCCGAATCTTCTTCCTTTAAGTTAGAAACTTTAGTCATTGCAATCATGTAATCTTTCAAAAAGTCTCTTGCATCAGCATTATTTACTAAATTATTTGAAGTATATTTTACTAAGCTTTTAAAGTTCTTGTCGTTTAGAGTAACTTGATACAAATGCACTGGTTTGTTTCCATCAGGTAAATTCATGTATTGAGAACCCTTATTTGTAATAAAAGTAAAGTTAGGGTCGAAACTAACCATACTCTTAGCAATTAATTCTGAAAGTTTCTTTTGCATATCTTCACTTGTCTGTGTTAACTTAGAAAAGTCCATACCGCTAGCGCCATTCATCTTTGAACTATCCAAAACAACATATTGTTTACCGTTCATTTCGGATTGAGCAATAGCTGGTAATTTAATAATTTCTTTAAAAGACAGTTTATCATTTTCAGAACTTGAATCTACCCAAACACCTAAATCTAGAGGCATGTCCCCAAATTTAGCTGACATGTCTATTTGTGCTTTTGCAGCTGTAGCACTTTCATTTTGATTCATTTTAGAATTCATAACTATACTTGCGTTATTTATCATTGGAATAACTTTATTTACAGAGTTTTGTTCTTCAGCAGAGAGATTTTCAGCGCTAAACTTTAAGTTTATTTCTGTTTTTGACTCTGAGCTAGTAGCTTTTTGTGTTTTGCTAAATGCATTAGCAAGTGAGGTTGCATCATAGCTACAACCTGTGAAAAGAGAAGTTGCCATTGCAACAGATGCTGCTATTGTTGCTAGTTTTTTCAATTTATTCATTATTACACCTCCAATAAGATCATGTGGTAATTATAACATCATAGAAAATACAGGTCAATATAGTTTTTTGTACCTTTTAATCGGATTTTCCAACTAATTTACTTTCTATATCAATTAGCTTTGAATTTTCTCTTATTTTATCCTATTTACATATTGAAACATTTATGCTATAAAAATGTTTGTTTTATGATCCCAGAAATTTATTCTGAATTAAGAACTGTTTTACTTTTGCAGTATATTCAGATTTATTAACGAAATAGGACATAGCATGTTCTGCTCCAGGAGAGATGTATATGTCTTTAGGCCCTGTTTTTTCCAAGTATAAGTCCAGTGACATTGATGCAGGGATAAAAGTGTCATTACTCCCGTGAATGAACATAATAGGAGTTTTGATGTTTTTTATTGCTTTTATAGGGGATACAGCATAAAGTGAAAAACCAGATTTATTGAGTGCGATAATATTGCCATAGAAAAGTATGAATTTAGCAGCTAGTCCTAAGTGGGGCTTTTCATCTTTAGCTAGCTTTATGGCTAACAACTCAGAAATATCAGAATACGGACAATCCACCACGTAAAAATTTACATTTCTTTTTGTTTGATCCAAACTTGCCTGCAGTAATGCAGTTACAGCCCCCATGGATTCGCCATGCACTCCAATTATAGCATTGGGGTTTACCCACCTTACCCATTTTACTATATTATCAAGATCAGTTTTTTCAAAAAAGCCAAGAGTTATATCATTACCGCCGCTTTTGCCATGATATCTAGAATCATAGGCTAGAACATTAAAGCCCATATCAAGGTACATATCAGCATATTTCATAGATTCCCATCGGCTTGCAGTAATGCCATGGACTAGAATAACAGTATTATTTGTAGGTTTGGGATTGAATATATAAGTTCCTGCAAGTTTATATCCAAAACTAGATTGTATATTTATGTCATAAGATTCAAGTGAGGAGAATCTATTATAGTTAAAACTATTTTTATAATATTGAATATCTGTGTTGGATCTATTAATATATATTTTACATACCTTTTGATAATACATATCTCCAAAGTAAAATCCTGTTGCATTAATAGCAAGCAGCAATATTAACGTTATCGTTATTAATATTTTATGTTTCTTTTTAAGTTGGAACTTCCTCTTAGTTACTATTACTGAACTATTCATATTAAGATCATCTCCAGATGGCAAAAATACGCTTTAGATGCCATAAATTATTTTAATTTTAATCCGTTATCCATTCTTTTTGTGTAATTATCCACAGATAAAAGTCCTGTCATAAAAGCTGAAGAATCATCAGTTATAGCCTTAGATGCTGCAGCCGATATATTATTGCCTTGAAGCAAACTTGATGAAGAAGTATTTTTACTATCAGCTAAACCAAGCATAAGAGATTGTAAAGCTATATTATTATTTGGAGGAGATTTTAAATTTAACTTATTAGGAAGATAAATAATTGCATGGTTATTCTGTTTTTCATATAAGTATTTATTATAGTACTTGGACATTTCAACAGCAAGGTTTACTGCTTCTGATGGATGTTCGGAAGCTGTAGAAACAAATAAACCAGAATTTTTAGTGACTCCACCTATTAGGGTGCTATTTATATTTTCCTTAGCTGAATCACCTATAGTAGGATAGCGGAGCAATCCACATTTACCATTTAGCTTCTGATTTGATATTTTAAAATTTGAAGAATCTGTACAATACATGGCAGCTTTGCCAGAAGTAAATAAATTAGCAGCATCTTGATCTGAGCTAGAAGCAAAGTTTTGCTCAAATGCTGCCATGTCCATTAGTTCTTTCACTTTTGTGGCAGATTGTTTGAAACTTTCGTCAGAAAAATCACCTTTTTTTTCTATAAGCTTGGAGGTGATTTTGGGGTCAATGGTAGCAGAAAAAGCCTCGATCATTTTATAAACACTTGTACCATTTTTACCACCAAGGGCAATAGGAACTATACCTTTCGATTTAAATATAGAAATTGCAGTCTTGAGTTCATTAAAATCAGTTGGAGGTTTAATATTATTTTGTTGAAATAAGTCTGTATTAATTTCAATTACTTGATAGTATATTGGGTCAAAAGGAACTGCATATATATGATTTTTATATCCAACAATTTTGGCAGAGGGAATAACTATATCCCAAAATTTCAGTTTATCTAAATACTTATCGATAGGTTGAACAGAATCCGTTGATAAAAGTTCAGTTGAAAGGTTTCCGTTATCTGAAAAAAAAACATCAGGTATATCAGTAGAAGATAGAAGAACCTTTACTTTTGTTTCGTAGGTTGGCATATCACCTTTTATAAACTTGAAGTTTACATCGTAATTTGGCAATAGGGTTTTTATATCATTTGAAAAAGTTTTAAAAGCTTCTAATTTATTGTTATCCTCAGAAGACATAATACAATTTAATTTGATTTTTTCTTGATTCTTATAATTATTTACCTGAAGAGAGGTATCTTTGCAGGTAGTAACTATAGAAAATATTAAAATTATACTTATAATTGGAAAATACTTAAAATTTATGAGTTTCATATAAAATTAAAGCCTCCATTTTAGTTTTTTATAAATGATTGTGCCTATCTTTCTAAAATTATAAATCTACTTTATAAAAATGTAAATCATAGCTGATTTGAGCCTCAGAAAAAAATAATCCATTTTTAATATATATGTTATAATTATTTCCCTTATAATAAAATAATGGTATAATTAGCATATATTATTTTAAGAAAGGTAATTGTGTTATATGCTAAAGTTAACTGTCTGGGAACTTTTTTTAAGACTCATTCCTGAATGTTTTTTATTTATTCTAGGATCATATGTAATTGCCAATATAAGAATTAAAAAAAGTAGCTATTTTGCATCAAGTATACTATTTGCAATAGGTGCATATTTAATAAGAATGCTGCCAATTCATTTTGGTATACATACAGGTATTTCTATTATGTTGTATATTTTGTTAGCTACTTTTTTGAATAAAATACCTATTAAAGATGCTATATCAGCTTCAATGCTTTGGACAATAACTCTATCTGCTTGCGAAGCTTTAAATGCATATATATTAAATTGTTTAAAACTTAATATGCAATCAATATTAAATAATCCATTGGTAAAAGTTTTGTATTTTACTCCATCACTAATAATGTTTTCATTAGCTATACTACTAGCAAATATATTAATATCTAAAAGTGAAAAAGAGGGTTCTAAAAATGTTTTTAATTGAAAAAATATCAAACAAAATAGGGAATAAAATTGCCTTGAATTTAGACTTGGATAAAGATAATGAAGAGATTATTGCTTATGGAGCGTTTAACTTGCTTCAAGCCATATTTTGCATATTTTGGGTAGTGATATTAGGCATTATTTTAAAAGTATTAGTACAAGCCTTAATCATATCTTTTAGTTGGGCTTTGCTAAGAAAAT
The DNA here is from genome assembly GCF_019207025.1 of Clostridium thailandense. GTDB lineage: Bacteria > Bacillota > Clostridia > Clostridiales > Clostridiaceae > Clostridium_AM > Clostridium_AM thailandense. Next base: position 88,398 of record NZ_JAEEGC010000039.1, read on the forward strand.
ATTCTGGTGGGGCTCATGCGAGTACTCCAAATAGGTGTGCTGGGATAGGAGCGGTGGAAACTAGTGCACTTGCGTTAATAGTAAATAAAGTATTTCCCTTGTTTAGTATTGAGATAATTGGTTTTATATTAGTATTATGTATGGCAAGCAGTTATTATATCATTAATAAGCTAGCGCCTGTCGATAGTGAAGCTAAGCCAATTGTAAAGTTAGAAACAAGAAAGCGGCTGAAAAGAAATTCTATTAGAGTATTAAACTTATTTGCCATAATTATAATTATTCTAGGAATTATTTACTATAGGAGTAGCAGTAAATTTTTTTTAAGTACTATTGAAGCTTTGCTTTTAGGTGTAATGTGGCAAGCTTTCACACTTACAGATAAAGGACATCAGCTATTATATAAAATAGAGGATGTTTTAAATATACTTCAAAGGAGGAATAAAGATGAAAGGTAAGCTAAAAAAAACTGTATTAACTTTAAGTGAAAAGATGCTTACTAATGCCGCTTTAAAAACATCAACATCAGCATGTGGCTTGGGCGTATATCAACCTAAAGAGCCAAAGTGCCTTAGAGAAAAATAATGCAGAACTAATATAAGGATCGTATTTTCGGTCCTTATATTATTGAATACGAATATAGGAGTGAAGATATGGATAGTTTTAAAAATAATAGAGAAAAAAGCATAAATGATATTATATCAGTTGTTAAGCTAGTTTCATTATTTCTTTGCTCAATAATAATTTATAGTCAAATATTTGTAAAAGATAGAATTATATTCAATGAAAAAAATGGATATATAAGCACTATTTCTTTGGGAATGTTAGCTTTTGCAATAATGCTGACTTATTTCTTATGGTCCTTTTTTTCATTGCGCTCTATGAAATGTAAAAATAGATTATATATGCGAGCACTTGAAAATTTTGTTTTTATTTCAATATTATCTATTATGATTATCAAATCAAATTCTAGTATAGTTCAATATAAATTTTTGTTTCTATTCATAATCATTACTTCTGCTTTAGAGTCAGGGATGAAATGGGGAATGACTATAGCTTGCATTGCATCTATAATAATATTGGCAATAGATTTAATATATGCACCATCTAGTGCATATATTAATGAATGCTTTGAAAATGATCTGATTTTGGTTGGAGTTTTTATTCTAACGGCCTGGCCGCTTGGACACTATGTGAAAATTGAAAAGGAAAATTTAAAACAAAAGAATTTAGAACTTCAAAAGTTGAACAAAAAGTTAAATAAACAAGATACACAGCGTAAGTATATGGAAGAAATAATTTTAAAAAATGAAGCTTGCTATAATTTACTAATTGAAAATTCTAGAGATACTATATTAGTTCATAGGGATAATAAACTAATATTTGCCAACGAAGGAGCAGTTAAACTCATAGGTGTCTCAAATGCAGAGGATTTAAATGGAAAGTCAATGTTGGATTTTATACCAATCGAAGGAAGAGATATTGTAAATGAGAAATTTAAAAAAGTATATAATGAAAAAAATACAATGTCATTTTTTGAAGGAAAGATACTTAAGACAGATGGAGAGATAGTCAGTGTACATAATACATCTACATATTTTATATATGAAGGTAAACCTACAATTTTAAGTATTCTTCGTGATATTACACCAGAAAAGCAGGTAGAAAAGCTGCAAAAAGACGTAAAAAAGAACATAGAATTGCTAAATGAAACCATTGAATCTAATAAGTTTATTACAGAATTTTTTTCAAATATATCGCATGAATTAAAAACTCCACTAAATGTTATATTTGCTGCAGTACAAGTACTGGATATGTATAACAAGAATATGGAGGGGGAATATGTTGAAAAAGAGGAAAAGTATTTAAAGGTAATGAAACAAAATTGTTATAGACTTATGAGATTGATTAATAATTTATTAGATATCACTAGAGCGGACTCAGGGTTTCTTAGAGTTGACTTGCAAAATCATGATATAATTAGTGTGGTAGAAGATATAACTTTATCGGTAGCAGCATATGTTGAGGACAAAGGTATAAATCTTATTTTTGATACTGAGGTAGAGGAAAAAATAATGGCATTTGATCCATATAAGATTGAAAGAATACTTCTTAACCTACTTTCAAATGCAATTAAGTTCACAAATCCTGGAGGAGAAATACGCATAAATATCGAAGATAAAAAAGAAATTGTAGCTATTTCCGTAAGAGACACAGGAGTTGGAATACCGGAGGATAAATTGAAAATAATATTTGAACGATTTAGACAAGTAGACAAGACATTAAGTAGAAATAGAGAAGGAAGCGGTATTGGTTTATCTCTTGTAAAATCTTTTGTAGAAATGCATGGCGGGAAAGTTTACGTTGAAAGCAAACTGGGTATAGGAAGTAAGTTTATTATTGAACTTCCAGTGAAGGTATTAGATGGAGAAACTGATGAAAAAAATTTTGTGCATGAAACAAATCCAGAAAGAGTTAACATTGAATTTTCAGATATATATAAATAGTTATAGGTACCCACGGCCGAAAGTAGACTTACACTCCGGCATATGTTTCCAAGCTTCGGCACAATAAAAACTTTTTGCCAATCTAAAGCTTAGCATTTTGAAAATCTAAGAAGCTTTTATAAACTCGTACCTCAAACATATAAAAACTCCTAAGATTTTCTAAAATGCTTCGCTAAGATTGACTAAAAAATTTTTATATGTGCCTTCAGCTTTGGAAACATATACCTGCGTATAAGTCTACTTTCTGGTGTAGTTATCTATAGATAGTTAACTCTATAACTGAACTTATCCAATTTGCTATATTTATTGAAAGAAGCAGTGTTTTTAACACATATAAAATACAAAAATGACAAGTTGGTACTTGAATAGATTAATCTTTAAAGTTAACGATCTATATATAGAAATATCCACACCAGACACTTAACTTATACGCAGGGATATATTTACATTCTAGAAGACACATTTAAATACTTTTGCTACAAGTCTTAGCTCATATTTTTAAAAAAGCTTAGAAGATTTGATTGGTTGAGCACAGCGAGTTATCAAAGATTCT